>JBBQZU010000001.1:0-290977 GCA_038207425.1 Flavobacteriales bacterium
CACACAGCATCGTAAACGGTACCCTTGTTTGTTTCGGGTCGGCAAGCATCGCAGCCAATAGAAATATCTGGAAAACGGCAGGTGGGCCGCCCGCGTCGTCGGATTATTTGGTGAGCCGCTTGTGCAATCCGGCTTTACAGGCCACCATTACCGATGCAGCACCTATAAACTTTATGGCGGCTTGTCCCGAGCCCGAACCGGGCCTGCCGGGTGGTGAGATGCTTTCGCAAAATGAAAACTTGACTGATGATACGGCTGAACCCGAAGACCCATTGATTGCAGTGTGGGAAAATCTGATGACACAATTGGAAGAGCCGTTTGATGACATTTTCGACGGAATGTGTGGTCTGTCGATGCTGAGCACCAACTGGAACAATGAAACTGAAATAAACAATAAGGCTGCTGCGATCGTCTCAATGGCTCAATTGTTAGCCAATGACGCGACCATATAGTCCCTTGGGCATTTCCGCACCTTAAAGGGTTATGAATCCGCATTTTCTTCATGGATGGAGCTGAAGTCACTGGGTGAATAAAATACCTCCCCAGTTGTCGAAGCCGTTGATATCACTGATACGCAAGTGTGTGCATTGCTGAATTTTTTACAGAACTATTTTGAAAGTAACGATGCGATTCATTCTTCAGCATTCACATTGCTCCATCAAGCGCAGTACGAGCGCATACTTGGCAATTATGAAACAGCGTTGCAAAAGGCACAGTTGGCAGCCGCCACCGCACCCGGAGATACAATACAGACTCTTACTAAGCGGGTGTATTGCATGCTTCAGCTTGAATCCACAGGCCAGGCATACCTTATTGACCATTCCACCGGCAGCGGAGACTGCCTTGCCACATCGGGCAAGTCAAATGCCCCTCATTCAAAAGTGGAAACCAATAACCCTATGGCTGCTCCGAAAGTAGCAGCGTACCCCAACCCCACCGATGGATTGCTTTATTTGCAAACAGAGCAGGGTAACGCTTTGAAGATCAATTCTGCTCTATACGACCTGGCAGGGAGATTGGTATATAGTGGAGTTGAGGCTGCTACGCTGAACCTCTCGACCCTACCCTCGGGACTTTACATACTCCATGTAAAGTCTGAAACCAGAGCTGTACAAACCTTCAAAATCCTAAAGCAATTAGAATCATATCAATTTTAAGCCTGGTGGTTGTGATGGGCGCAAGCAGAGTTGTTAGTGCACAGGAATATGTGGAACCCCAGTGGAAATTTTATTTTGCGTTTGAAGATGCCACAGGAGCAAGGGATACTGTGTGGCAGGTTTTAGATAGTGCGGCGACAGACGGCTTGGATCCGCGGTTTGGAGAAATTCCAGTTGAGCTTGATCCAGAAAAGTTCAATGTCTGGCTACCAGGTGGAGCAGAGATATATTTTAAAACCTATGCCATGCCCTTGAGCTACGACATTTACATGGGAATCGAAGCGAACAACTACGTACTTCCCATCACACTCTCCTGGGATACGGCGCTGTTTCGGGCGCCGGTGCTATTGTAGACAATAGAAGGCCCCATCAATGCCCCACTGCTGGACAATTGTTACTTTTTTAACTACCATCCTCCATGGCCATCCTACTGCATGTTGTATGATACCCAGGTGGAGATGCCTGAGTTTTGGTGGGGATCTCAGAATCATTTTACACTTGTATGCACCATGCAGAGAGGCGGGGGCAATCCGCTTTCAGGCTCCAGCATTCTACCTAAACCACCTGCGCTGAAGCTGTACCCCAACCCTGTGAAAGACCTGCTGCGGGTAGAGAGCGCAAGCGCCTGGCATGAAGCCTTAGTGCTGGATGCTCAGGGCAGGGTGGTGCTGAAAGTGCGGTACAACGTGGTGCAACCCGGTCTGGACGTGAGCAGGCTGCCGGCGGGGGCGCACATTCTGCGCCTGTTGGGCAGCACGGGTGAGAAAATCGCGTCGTCGAAGTTTGTTAAACATTAAATTCACAGATTATTCCGGAATATTATGCCCACACCTTCGTACCCTCCGAGCAATTGCTGCATATATCAATCTCGCTGCGGGAGCGGAGCAGCGCCCCGCGAAAACTTTGATACGGTATTCCCTGCCATATTTCCCGAAAGGTGCTTTCGCCAAATCTTCCTAGCTCGTGGGTGGCATCCTTGTCGAAACAGCAAGGCACCACGCGCCCGTCCCAGGTAATTACACAACTGTGCCACATCTTCCAGCATTGGTTTAGGAGCTTGTTCTTAATGGCCCAGGTGCCGTCAGGTTGCTGGCTGTAGCGGGCGTATTGTTCGTTTTGTGGTATAAGGTCGTGACCGTTTTTATAGTCGTAAACCTGTGCGGTTTTGAACCACACATCATCCACGCCTAGTTTTTTGGAAAGTGCCTTTACTTCCTCTATCTGATGTTCATTGGGGCGCACCACCAGAAATTGAAAATACACCGCCGGCCAAGCTGATTTCAGCTTTTTTCGTGCTGCCATAATATGTTCAGTGCCTTCAATTACCTTTTGAAGATTGCCGCGGCGGCGGTACTGTTCATACACTTCCTGCGTGGTGCCGTCAATAGAGATAATCAGCCTGCTTAAGCCACTGCGCACAATGGCCTCGGCGCTCGATGCTGTAATAAAATGGGCGTTGGTGCTGGTGGCAGTAAAGATTCCTTTTTTGGCGGCAGCCTGCACCAACTCATTGATGCGGGGGTGTATATAAGGCTCGCCCTGAAAGTAGAAGGTAAGGTATTGAAGGGTATCGCCTATCTCATCGAGCAGGTTGTGGAGCAGGGCAGGGTCAAGGTTGCCGGTGGGGCGGGTGAATTTTTTGAGTCCGCTGGGGCATTCCGGGCATCCAAGGTTGCAGGCAGTGGTAGGCTCGATTGCTATGGCGTTGGGAAGGGCCCATTGGTGTGCTGATTTTTTAATTCGCGAATAATGGTATCCACTTACAAGGCGGGCTGTATTGAGCAACCTCGCGGGGGTGGCGTGTTTCAGCAGGTATTGCATTTCGCGAAAGCTCGGTACAGACATCCGTCAAAGGTAATGGCTTAGGCCAATTGCCCAACATAACGAGTCTCAGTCTGCGAATCTGTTTTATATTTGCCCCACACCGCTTGCAAGTAAGCCTATGTGGGAAAGAACAGCCGGATTTATACTTAGAAACAGAATAGCCCTTCTGGCTGTAATTGCTGTAGTTACAGTTTTTATGGCCTATAATGCACGTAACGTAACCATGAGTTACAAGTTTGGCGGTATACTTCCTGAGAATGACAGCACGCAAATAGAATACAACCGCTTTGTAGAACGCTTTTCAGAAGATGGGAATATTCTGGTTCTTGGTGTTAAGGGAAAACAAATTCACACATACCCGACATTTGCCCACTGGTATTCCCTTGGTAATGATCTAAGGGCCATTGACGGGGTTGATAGCGTATTTTCAGAAGCCCATCTCTATACGATTGTAAAGGATACGGTCGATAGACGTTTCGATCTCCGAAGGGTAGTAAACAGAAAGCCCCAATCGCAAGCTGAGGTAGATAGCCTTCGAGCGCAAATTCATGCACTGCCTTTTTATAGAGGAATACTTTATAACGACACCACTGACGCCAGCCTGATGATGCTCTTCGTGAACCGCGATAAGTTTGCAAGCGAAGACCGCGTGCAGGTGCTGGAAGAAATAGAAGCGATAGTTGGCAAATTTTCAAAAAGTACCGCTTTGCAAGTGCACTACAGCGGCTTGCCTTACATACGTACTGTTCAAACTGCCAAAATAAAACAGGAGCTTGGCATGTTTGTGGGGCTTGCAGCACTTGTTACTGCCGTGCTTATGTTTCTCTTTTTTAAGAGTTTTAGGGTGGTTGGTATCAGTTTGCTGGTTGTAATAATAGGTGTGATTTGGTCTGTAGGTATCATAGGAATTTTTGGGTACAAGCTCAGTATTCTTATGGGTCTGATACCACCCCTTATTATCGTTATTGGGGTGCCCAACTGTGTGTTTCTGCTCAATAAATACCATACCGAATACCGCAAGCATGGCAATCAAATCAAAGCCTTAAACAGGGTAATTCACAAAGTAGGTAACGCCACCTTTATGACCAATGCCACTACGGCAATGGGTTTTGCCACCTTTATTTTCACCCAAAGCGCCATGCTCAAGGAGTTTGGTATTATAGCATCGCTCAATATCATGGGTGTTTTTGTGCTTTCACTAATCATTATACCCTGTGTTTTCAGCTTTTTCCCGTCACCAAGTGAGCGTCATACCAGCCATTTGGACCGATCTTGGCTCGAGTCGGCAGTCAAGGCCCTCATTGTTTTAATTGATGGTCACCGGCGCAAGGTATATCTTGGTTCTGTAGTGCTGGTAGCTTTGAGCCTTTATGGAATGACCCTCGTGCGGGCTACCGGAAATATTGTCGACGACCTGCCCAAAGAAGATCAGATTATTGCTGATCTCAGATTTTTCGAAGAGAATTTTTCAGGGGTAATGCCTCTTGAAATTCTTATCAATACACTGGATAGTTCCAAGGTTACCAAGGATAAAACCTTACGGAAAATTGAAGAATTGCAGGAAGCATTGCATTCACATCCAGAAATATCGCGTTCGCTCTCTATTGTTGACGCGGTGAAATTTGCCAAACAGGCTTACTATAATGGAATGCCTGAGAAGTACGCACTTATCACCAATTACGAGAAGTCGTTTATAGCCCCTTACCTCAGAGGCAATGAAAATGATATGGGGGGGGTATCGCGATTGTTTCTTGATAGCACCCAGCAGATAACCCGTGTTACCGCTCAAATTGCTGACATAGGTACATCAGAACTCGATACCCTGATGAATCAACTCAAACCCCAGGTATTTGAAATTTTCCCGCGCGATGAATACAAGGTCACGCTTACGGGCACCAGCATCGTTTTTCTCAATGGTACGAGTTACCTAGTGAAGAATTTGTTTATTTCCCTCGCCATTGCGATCTCTGTAATATCCATTTTGATGGCTTTGCTCTTCAACTCAGCGCGAATGGTAGTGATTTCGCTTATACCCAACTTGATACCATTGCTGTTCACCGCCGGGCTAATGGGCCACCTTGGTATTGCAATTAAGCCCAGTACCATCCTGGTATTCAGCATAGCATTCGGAATTTCGGTTGATGATACCATCCACTTTCTCAGTAAATACCGGCAGGAGCTCAAGTCGCGTTCATGGGATATTCGCACCTGCATTCTCAACGCGGTGCACGAAACCGGCGCCAGTATGATCTACACATCCATTATTTTGTTCTTCGGTTTTTTGGTATTCACAGCGTCCAACTTTGGCGGCACGGTGGCCTTGGGTATGCTTGTTTCACTGACCCTGCTCGTAGCCATGATCTCAAACCTGGTGCTACTGCCCAGCATGTTGATGTCATTCCAGCGCAGTGTCATTACCAAATCATTTCAGGAACCCTTGCTGGAAATAGTAAATGAAGAAGAAGACATTGAACTTGACGACCTGGAGATACGACGCACTGAAACGATAACTCCAAACAATCAAGACGAATGAAAGGCATCATCCTGGCAGGCGGCTCGGGCACGCGGTTGTACCCACTCACCATTGCTGTGAGCAAGCAACTGATGCCGATTTATGATAAGCCAATGATTTACTATCCCCTTAGCACCCTGATGAGCGCGGGTATCAATGACATACTCATTATCTCCACACCCCATGATATGCCGCATTTTCAGAGACTCCTGGGCGATGGCTCACGCATAGGATGCAGCTTTTCTTATGCTGAGCAGCCCGAACCTAAAGGTCTTGCGCAAGCTTTTACAATAGGAGCTGAATTTATTGGAAAGGACAAGGTGGCGCTTATTCTTGGCGACAACATTTTCTACGGAATGGGACTTGAAAAATTGCTCCAAGCAAATACCAACCCCGATGGTGGAATAGTCTACGCCTACCACGTTTCAGACCCGGAGCGATATGGAGTAGTGGAGTTCGATAAACACCAAAAAGCCATAAGCATCGAAGAGAAACCGGTTGAACCAAAGAGCAACTTCGCCGTGCCGGGCTTGTACTTTTATGACAACAGGGTAGTGGAGATGGCGCAAAATCTCAAGCCAAGCCCACGTGGTGAACTTGAAATTACGGATGTAAACAAGGCCTACCTGGCAATAAACCAATTGCAGGTTTCAATACTCGACCGCGGCACTGCCTGGCTCGATACGGGCACTTTTCAATCGCTCATGCAGGCGGGGCAGTTTGTTGAAGTTATTGAAGACAGGCAAGGCCTGAAAATAGGTTGTATAGAAGAAGTGGCTTATGAAATGGGATTTATTGATGCAAATCAGCTCAACCAAATAGCCCAACCCCTTGTTAAGAGCGGCTATGGTCAGTACCTGCTGAATATTTTGAAATGAATTATTCCCTCACCGATTTGCAAAGCGCGTTTGCAGCAGAGCTAGCGCGTTACCGAAATACACTCCCTGAAGACAACCTTCACAGCCCCATCAACTATATTCTAGGCCTTGGCGGTAAGCATATCCGCCCGGTGCTGCTGCTCCTTTCGGCAAATGCATTTGGCGAAAGCCCTGCCAATGTGATGCCGGCCGCGCTTGCGGTGGAGATATTCCACAACTTCACGCTGATGCACGACGACATCATGGATGAAGCACCCCTGCGCCGTGGCAAAGTTACCGTGCACGAAAAGTGGAATACCAATACTGCCATTCTGAGCGGCGATGCCATGATGATTGAAGCGTACAAGCAACTTGCCTCTGTTGGGAATGATCGACTGCCGCAAATGCTCGACCTTTTCAATACCACCGCTATGGAGGTATGCCGCGGGCAGCAGCTCGATATGGATTTTGAGCTGCGCGATGATGTTTCACTCCACGATTATATTGAGATGATCGGCCTGAAAACAGCCGTGCTACTGGGTTGTAGCCTTATGATGGGCGCGATCGCAGCAGGTGCAGGTTCAGACAAATCCGAGTTAATTTACACTTTTGGCAAAATGGCCGGTATCGGTTTTCAGATTCAGGACGACTATCTGGATGCTTTTGGCGAAGCCGCCCTTGTGGGGAAACAAACCGGTGGAGATATACGCTCGAATAAAAAAACCTGCCTAATCATTCGAGCATTGGAAAAAGCCGCTCCTGCCCAACGCAAAGAGCTGACTAACTTGTACTTCGGCAAAGATGGGCACGCTCCTGAAGAAAAAGTTGCGAAAGTGCTGGAGTTGTTTCACTTCCTGAAGATCGATGAAGAAACCCTTAACCTATCAAAAAGCTATTTTGCGAAAGCAGAACAAGCCCTGAACGAGTTGCCCTTTGATGCTGCCACCCGCGCACCTTTCGAAGCATTTCTTGAGATGTTGGGAGGGAGGAAGTATTGATTGGGTGGCACTTATTCAGGCTTAGCGGCTAGGATTTTAGCCTACAATTAGTGCCAGTATATCTGGGGACTGTGCTACAGAAATGTTAGCAAGTAAAATTTTCGATTAGCTCTCAGGAATTTCATGAATTAATGAGTCTCGACCATTTTGACTCGGAAGTGTAATTCATTGATAATAAAATACTTATAAAAATTTAATGTAATTTAACTCTCTCTCTCTCTCTCTCTCCCTACTTATATTCGCCACGGAACAACTTTTTTATGTCTGTTCAGAACATTTCAAAATTTAATCATTAACCAATACCGCTAAATAATGAAACTCACCAAATTATTACCCTTTCTAGCACTAGGCCTTGCAGTGATAACTTTGTCATGCCAGAAGGAAGAAGATGAAAATGCTCTTGGGGACCCAAAAGCTCCAGAAGCAAAACCAATGAATGAGACCTATATTTCAAAAAGCACTCCGAGTGATTTTGAATTGATGGCATTGGCTGCAAATCTCAAGGAAATTGATTATTCAGCAGGTTCGTATTACGTTTCTTTCTTCGGAACAACTTCTGTCTATGAAGTTGAAATTGTTTCATTTGATTCTGAGGCCGTAATTGAATACGATGTTATATTAGGGTCTAATAATACTAAAATTACGATAGACGTAGCAGATGAAGAAATTACAATTCAAGGATCAGGTGTGATAAGCTTCGAAGACTTTGGTAAAGAAACTGTTGATCCATCAATGAATTATATGAAACGAATAGCGGGATTGATTACTACCCATCATATGATTGATCCCCTTGCATATATTTCATTTTCTGACAATGGCAACAGCGATTTTTTTCCTGAACCTGAAGCCTGTGCATGTTTTTGGTGTAAAGTAACAAGATACACTCCATGTACCTTCGGTGCTCATATTCCTGTCACTACTACCTACATGTTTTGGGGTGCATTTACCCACCAGGTCACTGAAAATGCCGAGCCCTGTTTTGATTAACTATATGTGATTCATTTTATTTGTATGCGCTGATTGTATCTCAATCAGCGCTTGCTTTTTACAACATTAATTTTTTGCAACCATGAAGTGGGTAATAGTAATTATTAATATGTTAAGCGGTTTTTGTGCCTGTAGCCAGAACGGGTCTATTCTAGTATGTGATTCAATGAGTAAGGTTCCACTCGCATTCGCACACATTTCCACTCCCATTGGTACTTTCTATGCAGATGCTGATGGGCGATTTCCAAAGGATCGTTTCAAAGAAAAAGAATTTACTGTCAGCTATTTGGGATATTTCCCAAAAAAATCCTATTGTTCTAATCTTACAGATACTATCTATTTAAAGCGCAAAAGTGTACTTCTGACTCAAGTTGACATCAGTGTGAAAAGCGAGCCATTTGAAATTGGTTACCATAAGCTTAGAATGGATGCTGGTTTCGGAGGGGGCTTTAAGATGACTCATGCTGTAAGAATTGATGGTACTAACAAACGGGTTCGTGTTGAAGAAGTGATTGTTTCATTTAGTAAGCTACATAAAGGATTTGAATTTAACTTATATGCATTTGAAGTAACTGAGAAAGGTCTGCCTGGTATGCTATTGTTTTCTGATACTGTTGTTGCCCTACAGGTTACAAGGAAATTAAGAATAGATGTTCAACATTTAGGAATGGATCTTCCGGAGAATGGAATTTTCATTGGAATAAAAAGACTCGATGAAAATCAAAAGTATCCAGAGCCTCCTTTTTTTTCAATGTCCTATAAATCATTAGAGCCAAGAGTCTATTTTGACCGCGATGGTGAATGGCAAGAATATGACTTGAGTTCGCTAATTGCACCTAATTTTCCAGTTTTAATGATTGGTTTGAAAGTAAAACCAATTTAGCATCCTTTCTTCGATCCAGAATATACATTTTGGTGATCTTCAGGCGAAGATCTATTTTCACATTCATAATGATGAAGTGGTTAGTGATCTTCTCGAGTTTGATTTACTCATATACCTGTGCTCAGGCCGAGTACATAGTCGTTCAAGATTCACTTACAGGTAAGTACCTGCCATTTGCTCAAATAGATGCGGAAGGGGAGTTGTTTTAGTGTGATGAGAATGGACGTTTGGTCAGAAATCGGGTTATTGGTAAAACATTTAAGATCAGTTATATTGGTTATAAACCTAGAATGATCTCAGAGCCACACAGAGGCAATCGTATTTTGCTTGTCACTACAACCCACTCACTTCCTGAAATAATAATTAGTGGAAAAGTGAATCCGTTTGAAATTGGTTATCATAAGTTTAAAACAAGCTCGAAGATAAGATGCCAATTCGTTCACATTTTTGCAGTACGCGTTACTTCTGAATCAGGCGTTGGTTTAATTTCAGAAGTCATGGTTGCCTTTAAGAAAATATATAAAGGGTATAGCTTCGAATTGTTTCTTTTTGAAGTAGCTGATCACGGCTCACCCGGGGCTTTGATTAAATCAGATACCAAAACAGCGTCATCATCAAAAAGCCTACAGAGATTTAATGTTGAAGATTGGAATCTCCAACTTCCCGAAAATGCAATTGTTGTTGGATTTAATTGGCCTGATCAGACTACAAATGGGCCGCCAAAAGAATTTCCAGGCGTACAAATCACTTATCAATTAAGTGAAAATACATCTTATTTGTTTCATGAAAACACCTGGCATATTTTTAACTATAAAGTAATCGGAGACGAATTTGGCGTACCTAATTTTAAAGTAGGCTTGAAAATAAAGCCCATCTAAATATTCCAGACGTCAACAGTATATTTCTTTGCCCAAGTGCTTCTTTGTCACCGAATCAGAAACATGCGTTATTGAAATTATCGGAAAGCTAAAAATACGTTTGAACTGCAAATTCGAATTGGTCAATAAAAATTTGCTTAAACACCGAAATATTGTTCTACTCGTAGAATACGAGCATTGCCTTTTTATATTCAACCGCGTTAACTGTCCTGAATGAAATGGGGCAATAGCGGTAGTTTACAAGAACTGCACTGCTCACAATTCTCGCGGTTCTTTTATTTCCATCTCCAAATGGCTGTATATACGATATCAGCGCAAGAATCAGCAACGCTTTTTCAAAGATATTCTCCTTGCTATTTACCAATACGCACATTTCCAACAGCGCTTCTGAAATTTGAAATTCATTGTCCAAGGGGCGGTAATTGGTTCCGGAAATACCGACTCTGCTCTTTCTGATATGCCTTTCTATTCCAAGTTCCTTGACCAATAAGCTGTGAATGTCTTCAATTTTTGAGGCTGACAGTGGAATCAGGTAATCAGGATTAGCAATAATAAAGTCGAGTGCTTCCTTGTGATTGAGCAGCATCGAGGCTTCTTCTTTGGTTTTTCCTGAAGCGGTCTCTTTTTCCTTGAGCAGGCGTTCAGTTTCCAGTAGTGAATACGTATTGCCTTCTATTTGAGATGATTTCCAGCTCAGGTCTATTGCCAGTCGCTCAAGTTCTTTTTTGTAGGTGCTTTCTGAAAGTTGCGCAACGTTATTCTCAAAGGTCTTTTGAAGCAATTCGAGTTTGTTCAATTCAGAACGGGTAAATAACTCTGATCTGCTTAGCGTGCCTGTAATAAGCTCAAAATTGAAGCTGTCTTTTATTTCTCTTTCGTCAATCTCCCTGAGAAAGTACGTATCGACATCAACAGGATAAAGCAGTTCATACGAAGGCGATAGCGTATATCGGGTTGCTTTTCCCTGCCCTTTTATTGCAAGGAGATTTTCACTTGCCAATTTTGAGAGTAATCTCTTTACTGTAGAAATGCTTGTAGTAGACGAAAGCTGATGAAATAGTTCGTTTGAAGATATTTCAGGCTGTTCCTTAGCAGTTTTAAAATCTCTGATTCTCTTTGGTCATTCATACGGCATGCAAAATACGGCTCAAAAATATATGCAATATAGCTCAAAAACAGCAAATTTTGAGCTGTATTTTATAGTTTAATGAGTTTCAATTGGCTTTCTTCGATCTGGATTTTGTATACAGTGTCACTTCCTCAAAAAGTCAAAAGCTCCTTTACGCAGGTTGATTCCATACTCGAGCCAGGCTTTAAGACAAGCCAGAAAATTTGCCCAGCCTTCGGTGTTTCCCTTTATAAATTTCAGGGCTTTATCGGCGTCAGGCTGCATTCCCTTTTCAGAAATGCGCACCACGGTGGAGTCATTTCTGCCCGGTACCAGTTTTATTTCGGCATGGAACTCAACTCCAGCGTTCTCCCAGTAAAAACCGATGATTTTCCCTGGCACAATTTCACCTACACGGACCGTGTTTTCACCTTCAAATTCTGGAAATTCCCAGAGCAGTTGGGCTCCCGGTTCCATCCTTCCGGAGCTTTTGGAGATAAAGTAGTTGGTCATTTGAGCCGGATCTACAATGGCTTCAAATACTTCAAGTGCGGGTTTCGCAACTTGAATGGATGCGTAGACTTCTATTGGTTCCATATTATCTTTTATTTTGTAGAATTTATACAGTCTATTAAAATGATTGGTGTTAATTGCCTTTGGCATTTAATGCACCCTGATAAAGGTCTGGTTTGATGGCCTGTTCATCCAATACCCGCGCCGATTCCCAACCGATCATAGCCGTTTTGCGCATAGCCCCCCATCGGTATCCTCCTAACATGCCGCCCGACTGAATAACGCGGTGGCAAGGAATCAAATAGGCAATAGGATTTTTGCCAATAGCGGTTCCCACTGCGCGGGCGGCTTTAGGTGTTTTGAGTTCATTGGCGAGGGCTCCATACGAGGAGAGTCGCCCCATTGGAATTTTGAGCAAGGCTTCCCAGACTTTGAGTTGAAAATCTCTCCCTTTTAAATGGAGATGAAGGGTCTCTGTTTCACCTCCGTAAAATGAGCGTAGCGCCATATTGTGAGATTCTGTAGCACCTTTTTCAATCCGTGCTTTGGGAAACTCTGCGCGCAAATCAGCGAAGGCATCTGTTTCACTGTCGGCAAAAGCCATAAAACAAATGCCGCGATGGGTAGAGGCAATCCCGATTTTCCCGAAAGGACTTTCTAAAAAGGAAAAGACGATTCGCAAATCCGCGCCGCCGTTTTTATATTCTCTCGGGGTCATGCCTTTTATCTTTACAAACAAGTCGTGCAACCTGCCGGTGCCTGAAAGTCCAATATCAAAGGTGGTATCAAACAAGGTTGCCTGTGGTGCACGAAGTATTTTTTTTGCATGTTCGATGCTGATGTACTGAAGGAACTTTTTTGGGCTCACCCCTGCCCATTCGCTAAAAAGCCGCTGAAAGTGGTACGGGCTCATGTGTAAATGTGAAGCCACGTCATCAAGGGTTGGCTGTGCGCGAAAATTCGCGCCGATGTATTCTATGGCCCGGGCAATGCGTTCGAAATTCTGCGTGTTTGATGGCTTCATCAAAGCAAATGTAGGAAAGGAAGAGAGATAGGAAAACCCGAAAGTTGCGGAAATTCGATGATTGTCTTTGGTATTGCATTCTTTCGTCCCGAAACTGTTACTGCATAGAGTGCCTGGATTCGCTGCATCCAGTTTAAATCTCACCCACAAATCTCCTTCAAAGCAGAATCAACATCAGCATATTTAAAGCTGAACCCTGAATCCATCAATTTCTCGGCTGCGGCCCTGCTGCCTTCGAGCACTATCTCGGCCAGCTCACCGAATGCAAGTTTTATCAAAAAGGCAGGGACGTTTGGAAGCCAAAGGGGTTTGTTCAGCGCTTTGGCTACTGCCCTTGTAAGTTCAGTATTGGTAATATGCGATGGTGCAATTGAGTTGTAAACGCCGCTGTAGTGCGGTTGCTCAATACATTTGGTATACAGTACGCACAGGTCGTGCAGGTGTATCCAGGGCACGCACTGCCTGCCGCTGCCAAGTGGCGCTCCGAAACCGTACTTCAGTGGTGCAGCTATCTTGTCAAGGGCTCCACCTTTTGCACTCAATACCATCCCGGTGCGAAGTTTCACCACGCGGCATAAGGGAGCAAATGCATCAGCAGCAGCTTCCCATTGCACGCAACATTGGCCTATAAAACTTGTAGCCGGGGGGTCGCTTTCGCGAAAAATATGCTTAGAAGTTATACTTCCGTAGTAATTGATTCCGCTTGCCGAAATGAATGATTCAGGTGTTTGGCCCGTTTGTTTAACCGCGTTTAACAGAAGGCGCGCAGTGTCGACCCGGCTGTTTATGATCTCCCGCTTTCGGGCTGCTGTCCAGCGCTTATTGGCTATGCCCGCACCGGCCAGGTGTACAATGGAATGCACGTCTTTGATTGCTTCGGGGTCAATGTAGCCGGTGGTATAATCCCAGCGATAGCTGCGTATGCCATTGCGTTCGCCCGCTTTTCGCGAAAGCAGTACCACTTCACGGCCACAGTTGGTAAGCATTTCGGTAAGGGCAGTGCCTACCAGACCTGTGCCGCCGGTGATGAGTATTTTCTTTTGCATGGGCTAAAATTAATACGGCCCGCCATTGGGCGAGCCGTACTAAGAGATTATTTTAAAAAAAATTTAAAATTCTGGGAGCAATACCCTGTCAAGTACATGTATCACACCATTGGTACCTTGTACATCTGTAGCAATTACGTTCGAAGTACCAGTGGTGGTATCAATGATTGTAACCGACGTACCTACGTTTACCGTGAAAACCTGATTGTTTATGGCAGTTACAGGACCGGCTACAAGCTGCGTAGATTGTATATTGCCAGCAACCACATGGTAGGTAAGTACAGTTGTTAATTCAGGAATAGTGAGGGTGGCTGTAACACTACTAATATCATCAAAAGCCTGATTTACCGGAGCAAATACTGTAAAAGGACCGGGTAATAAAAGAGCTGGCACAAGGTCAGTGGCTACCAAAGCAGATACAAGTTCAGAAAAATCACCATTATTTGATGCATGATTTACAATATTCGGAAGTGACATTACCTCGTCTATACCATGTATTACTCCATTGGTAGCGCGTATATCAGCAGCTACCACTACCGCAGCATTGTTTAATACTACTCCACTGCTGCGTTTTTCAACGAGCAGAGACAGATTTCTGCCTTCAGGAGCGGCAGTAGAAAGGGTGTTCACATATGCTTTCACAGGAACATCGGCAGCAAGAATTTGCGCACCCAAAACGTGATACAGCAAAATGTTGGTAACTGCATCAACTCCTACTAAATCAGCAAGATCGTCTACACGGCTTCCATCGCTATTGGCATCTGTTACACTCTCTGCATCAAAAAAAGCATTGAATGCATCATTGTTCGGGCCGAATACGGTGAATGGACCAGTGCCCGCAAGGGCAGCGTTGAGACCCGTAGCTTCCAAGGCTTCGTTCAGAATAGAGTAGTTGGCATTGGCGGCAACTATCTGGGCAATATTTTGCGTTGGTACTGATGGTGGGGGTGTTGAATCGTCATCATCACTGCAGGCAGTAAATACAAATAGTCCGGCGGCGAGGGCCAAAACAGAAGCAGGCTTCATTAGATTAATCATCATTTGTCTTTGTTTTGATTTATTGATTTCAGTAAAACGCCCCTATAGCGGGCATGTTTAGAAAGCATTGTGGTACAAAACAGAATAATATTAGGTTCCCATCGTTAGAATTCCATTGTCTTTTCCCGCTTATTCTTGGCCGATCTGAACAAGATGATGTGTAGAAATAGCCTGATTCATCGATGATTCGTATACTTTTTGAACAGAAATTTGCATTTGTGAAAATATTGGAATCTTACCCAAATTTTGGGACAAATAGCGTCAGAAAGTTTCTTATTTTTTTAGCATTTTTTAGCATTTTAGAAACATCATTTGCACAAAATCAGGACTTTATAGAGTATTGGGACAAGTCCAATAAAGTGAAGCGCTCTGAAGGTATGTATCTTTCCGGCCTTGAAAATGGAGTTTGGAAACACTATTACCCCACAGGCCAACTTAGAGAGCAGCTCAATTATAAACTAGGCCGGCTCGATGGCATCACAGAAAGTTATTATGAAAACGGAGTAAAGGCTAGTGAGGGCTACTTCAAATGGGATAAAGCTGATAGCCTGCATACAGCATGGTTTCCCACGGGCAATCCGAAAGAGATCGGACATTTTAAGGAAGGATCAAAATGGGGCTTGTGGACTTATTGGTACCCCGATTCTCTGCGGTGGTTTGAGGAGCAATATGAAGCCAATGGCAAAGTAAAACTCATAAACTCCTGGAGTAAGAAAGGGGTGCAAACGGTTAAGGTCGGCAACGGATTTTTGGAAGACTACTACGACAACAGGCAAATAAGTACCCGCGAAACGTATGCCAAGGGCGAGCGCACCGGATATTCAGAAACGTGGTGGCCTGGCGGGGCTATGCGTACAAAGGGCTATTACCTTGCGGGGAAAAAAGATTCCACTTGGATTTACTACCTCGAATCAGGGCTGCTTCATAAAACCAGTACTTTTAAGAATGACACCCTCAATGGTCCTTTCAGAGATTTTTTTGCCGATGGCACATCTGCGCTTGATGGCTATTTTTTAAGCGGAGCCAAAGGGGGCATCTGGACCTTTTACCGTGAAGGTGTGCATATGGAAATGCAAGGTGCGTTTGAATCAAATTTACGACAGGGGGAATGGTTGTACTGGTACCCGTCAGGTGTGCTACAAACCCGAGGCACCTGGCACAATGGCCGCATGAATGGTGGATGGGCGTATTTCTATGCAAATGACAAAATATGGAGGAAAGGTGAATATAAAGAAGACCTCAAATCGGGTACTTGGACTACCTGGTTCGAAAACGGAAATAAATTGCAGGAAGGTAACTATGCCAATGGCAAAGAATCAGGAATATGGAAGTCATGGTACGAGAATGGTAAGCCGAAGGACGAAGGCTCCTTTACAGATGGTAGGATTGACGGAGCCTGGAAGGGATGGTTTCCTGACGGAAGTCCCAATTATGCCGGGTTCTGGCAAAACGACCAAAAGAATGGCAATTGGAAACACTGGAATGAGCAAGGCAGGCCCGAAGACGATGTGTGGTACAAGGAAGGAATTTTAAACGGGCCCTATGTGCGATACAATGAACAAGGCACACCTGAAATGCAAGGTTCATTTATGATGGGAAAACCTAATGGCCACTGGATTTATTACCACCCTGAAGGAGGCAAAATGCGCGAAGCCACTTACAAGGAAGGAAAACTAGAAGGAACAAGTATTACCTATCACCGATCAGGTGGGGCAATACAACTCAAGGAAACTTATAAGGACAATAAACGCGACGGCATCAGCTACGAGTATTCACCAAGAGGGAATTTGCTCAGATCAGTAGAGTATAAAGATGGACGGAAGGTTCGCGTTATTGAAGACAACGTTGCCGGAAAAAACTGATTGAAAAAGAGTTTCGCAGGATTGTAAAATATGTATACCTTTGCCAAGCTGATGAGCAAAATTAAGAGGGGCCGGAGCCCCTCTTTTTATTATGTCAAAATCGTGATTACTGAAAATCAAATACGCAAATTGATAGCCGAAAAGATAGAAGGCACTGAATATTATATTCTGAGTCTTAATATCGGTCCCGGTAATAATATCGTAGTGGAGCTTGAAAATAGTGGCCCGGTATCTATTTCAGATTGCGTGGATATAAGCAGGCAAATAGAGCACAATCTCGATCGCGAGAACGAAGATTTTGCCCTTCAGGTATCATCACCGGGTATAGATAAGCCGCTGCGTGATTACCGCCAGTATATTAAGAATGTAGGTCGCGACCTGAAAATAATGCTCGCCAGAAGCGAAGAGGTTGAAGGAACCCTCAAAGCCGCATCTCAGGAAGGGATTGAGCTGTACACAACCAGAAAGGAAAGAGTGGAAGGAAAGAAAAAGAAAGAAATCATCGAAGAAACCCTGAAATTGGGCTACCATGATATAAAACAAGCCAAAATAATTATCAACTTCAAATAAACCACAATGAGCGATATCAATCTGTTCGATTCGTTTGCTGAATTCAAGGAATTCAAGAACATTGACCGCGAAACCATGATGCGCATCCTCGAGGATGTATTCCGTAATATGCTCATCAAGCGATATGGTAACGATGACAACTTCGACATTATCATCAACCCTGATGAAGGTGATCTTGAGATATGGCGCAACCGCGAGATAGTGCCAGATGGAGAAGTGGAAGACGATAATCGTCAGATAGCTTACAGCAGCGCTATAAAAATTGAGCCTGACTTTGAAGTAGGTGAAGAAGTGAGCGAAGAGCTCAGGCTTGAGTTTTTTGGCCGCAGAAGCATTCTTGCCATGCGCCAGAATCTTGTATCCAGAATTTTGGAACTCGAGAAAGACAGCCTTTATAAGAAATACAGCCAGCGCGTAGGCGATATCATCACCGGTGAAGTATACCAGGTATGGAAACGCGAAGTATTGTTGCTAGACGATGAAGGCAATGAACTCATTTTGCCCAAGCAGGAACAGATTCCTTCTGATTATTTCAAGAAGGGAGATTCAGTGCGCGCGGTCGTTTCCAAGGTAGAAATGCGCAATAACAATCCGATCGTAATATTGTCACGCACAGCGCCCGAATTTCTTGAGCGGCTGTTTGAAATGGAAGTGCCTGAAGTTTTCGACGGGCTAATCACTATTAAAAAAATTGTGCGCGTGCCAGGCGAAAGAGCCAAGGTTGCTGTAGAATCATACGATGACCGCATAGACCCGGTAGGGGCCTGTGTAGGTATGAAGGGTTCGCGGATACACAGCATCGTAAGGGAATTGAAGAATGAAAATATTGATGTGATAAACTATACCAGCAATACCCAGTTGCTTATACAACGTGCACTGAGTCCTGCAAAAATCATTAATATCAAACTCAATGAAGAGAGCAAAAAAGCTGAAGTATATCTCAAGCCCGATCAGGTGTCGCTTGCCATTGGTAAAGGCGGTCACAATATAAAATTGGCAGGCAAACTCACAGGCTACGAACTCGATGTATACCGCGAAAGCGAAGCAGGAGACGAAGATGTGGATCTGGAAGAATTTGCAGATGAAATTGAAGGCTGGATCATAGACGAGCTCAAAGCAGTTGGTCTTGACACAGCCCGCAGTGTATTGGAACTTAGCAAAGAAGAATTGGTTTCACGTACTGATCTAGAAGAAGAAACAGTAAGCGAAATCCTCAAAATTTTGCGCGAAGAACTAGAATAATATCCTTTTAACGCTTATTTAGTACTTTCGCAGCCGGAAGTGAAAATAAAATATGCCAGGAATATCCACACCAGTAAGACTCAGTAAAGCAGCAAAAGAATTCAATGTCGCAGTAGGGACGCTTGTAGAATTTTTGACTTCGAAAGGAGTTGCGGTTGAAAACAACCCCAACACCAAAATCGAAAATTCGTCGTATGAGCTGCTGGTTAGAGAATTTCAAGGCTCCAAGCAGATTAAGGAGAAATCAAAACTGGTAGGAATATCGGGCGCGAGAAGAGAAACGATCACTCTTGAAAGAGACCGGCCCGCTGAAGCGGCAAAACCGGAAGAAGAACAAGGTGAAGAAGTGCTTATAAAAAATGTGCAGGGTACCGATGAGTACATTATCAGACCAACCTTTGCTAAGAAGGTTGCTGTTTCGGTAGTGGGAAAAATAGACCTCGATAAATCTAGAAAACCTGCATCGACGACTACCCCGCCTCCCGCTCCGAAGAAAGAAGAACCCGCACCCGAGCCTGTAAAAGAGCCTGTAGCCGAAGTGAAATCACCTAAGCCGGAAGTAGTTGAACAGATTGTTGAAGCACCTCCTGTAGTTATTCCTGCCGAACCTGAAGCCCCTAAAGCTCCTGAAGAAATAGAAACCATTAAAACGGTTTATGGTAAATTATCAGGGCTCACCGTTGTAGGAAAAATTGTACTTCCGGATAAAACTCCTAAACCTAAGAAACCAGTAGTAAGCACCAATCCTGATACAGAAACCCAGCAGGGTAAACGCAAGCGCAAACGCATAGCCCCTGCGGCCGCTGCGCCCAAACCGCAGCAGGATAGCCGCGGTCAGGATAACCGCGGTCAGGACAATAGAAGTAAAGATCAGAAAGGTGGAAACAAGCGCCCACAGCCTGCCCGCGGCGGTGCTGTAAAAGAGGTAAGTAAGGAAGATATAGATAGAGAGCTTAAGGAGACACTCGCCAAGATGAGCGGTGGTAACAAAAGCAAGGGAGCTAAGAACCGTCGCCTGAAACGCGATGAACACGGCAGAGATGCCGCAATAAGATTGCAGGAAGAAGAAGCTCAATCAAAAATACTTCGTCTTACGGAGTTTGTTACCGTTTCTGACCTTGCTTCGCTGATGAATGTACAGCCCATCGAAGTAATTACGATGTGCATGAACCTCGGCATAATAGCAAGTATTAATCAACGAATCGACGCTGAAACGATAGCCATTGTAGCCGAAGAATTTGGATTTGAAGTTGAATTTACTTCTGCTGATGTTCAGGAAGCAATTCTGGTTGTAGAAGACAAAGAAGAAGATTTGCTCGTAAGAGCGCCCATTGTAACCGTAATGGGCCACGTTGACCACGGTAAAACATCTCTGCTTGACTATGTGCGCAAGGAGAATGTTATAGCCGGTGAAGCGGGTGGTATCACCCAGCACATTGGCGCTTATAACGTAAAGCTGCAAAACGGCAGGCAAATCACCTTCCTTGATACACCTGGCCACGAAGCCTTCACCGCCATGCGTGCCAGGGGTGCCCAAGTCACCGACCTTGCTATTATTGTGGTAGCTGCTGATGATGAGGTAATGCCACAAACGCGCGAAGCGATAAACCACGCGCAAGCCGCTGGTATACCAATGATCTTTGCAATTAACAAGATAGATAAAACAGGCGCAAATCCTGAGAAAATTAAAGAGCAGTTGGCAGGGATGAACATCCTCGTTGAAGATTGGGGCGGTAAATTCCAAAGCCAGGAAATTTCGGCCAAACAGGGTACCAACGTTGAAGAATTGCTCGAGAAAGTTCTACTGGAGTCAGATATGCTTGACCTAAAGGCAAATCCTGATAAGCCTGCATTGGGTACGGTGATCGAATCATCGCTTGATAAAGGGCGTGGATACGTATGTACATTGCTTGTTGAAGGCGGGACATTGCGCGTAGGCGACGTGGTTCTTGCAGGTCACTATACCGGTAAGGTAAAAGCAATGTTCAATGAACGCGGCCAGGAAATAAAGGCCGCAGGTCCTTCTCATCCTGTTTCGATGCTCGGACTAAATGGAGCACCAAACGCCGGTGATAAATTCAACGTAATGGAAGATGAACGCGAAGCGCGAAATATCGCAGCCCGTCGCGAGCAACTCCAGCGAGAGCAAGGAGTAAGAACCAAGAAACATATTACCCTCGATGAAATAGGTCGACGTATCAAACTAGGCGATTTCAAAGAACTCAACATTATCTTGAAAGGTGATGTGGATGGATCGGTTGAAGCACTCACCGATTCACTTCAAAAGCTCTCGAGCGATAAGATTCAGGTGAATGTGATTCACAAGGCTGTAGGGCAAATTACCGAAAGCGATGTACTCCTTGCTACTGCGTCTGATGCCATCATCATAGGCTTTCAGGTAAGACCTTCGGCAAGTGCACGTAAAATTGCTGAGAAAGAACAGATACAAATCAAGATGTACTCTGTAATCTACGCAGCGATTGAAGATGTAAAAGACGCTATGGAAGGCATGCTCGATGCAAAAATCGAAGAGCAAATAACCGGAAATGCAGAGATTCGCGAAACCTTCAAAATAACCAAAGTGGGCACAATTGCCGGATGTTTTGTTACCGATGGCAAGATTTCCAGAAACTCGAAGGTTCGTATTATTCGCAACGGAATAGTAGCTTACACAGGTAATTTAGGAAGCCTGAAGCGTTTTAAAGACGATGTGAAGGAAGTTTCAAAAGGCTATGAATGTGGTCTGAATATCGATAAATTCAACGATGTGAAAGTTGGCGATATTGTGGAAGCATTCGAAGAAGTAGAAGTGAAGCAAACGCTTTAATCAACGCTCTTCGGTAGTATTCTTTTCTCTCTTTGCCGAAAGTGCAGGTAGTGATATTTGGTCAGCTACGATGTAAGATCCAGGATAGGTTTTATTGACTTCACGTTTGAACCCCTCAGCCTCTGTGCGGTTTCTGTAATCGCCAACCCTTAGCCTGAAATTGGGTGCCAAGTACGTTACATATGCACCCACTTCGGGGTGGCTGCGCAAAAACTCTATGCGCACTTTATTGGCTTCGGCGCGGGAGCCAAAGTAAATTTGAACCCTGAAGCCTTCCATGGGAGCAGGGTTCGCCTTTTTTAGTGAGTCCATTAGCGAAATGCGATCGTCCTGTATATAGCGCACCTTTCCATCATTATTGCTTTCGCGAATCAATTCAGTGCTCTTGGGATTCTCGGTTTTATAAAGTCTCCAATCCTCATTTTGACTGAAAGCTGGATGCGTAAGAAGAGCCATTCCAAAAAGCCATAAATTTCTTTTGTGCATATAAAACAAGTTAGTATTAGGCAGTGCAAACATAGTGCAATTCGAAACTGCAAAATTTGATGTTGATGTACAGGTGAGACAGCGAGATTTTAAGTATTTGAAAAACAATAGGATAAAAATAATTTAGAATGATTATAAATTAGAAATTGAAATGTGAATTTCCTCTGAATAATCGGTCATTAAATGAGGTTTCTATTAAATTTGCGCCAAAATTTAAGCGTCGGGATATCCGAAAATCAAGCCAGGTATGATTCGAACTTCAAAGGAACTTCTGCTGGTTC
Organism: Flavobacteriales bacterium; assembly: GCA_038207425.1. Taxonomy (GTDB): domain Bacteria; phylum Bacteroidota; class Bacteroidia; order Flavobacteriales_D; family Cryomorphaceae; genus JBBQZU01. Next base: position 22,094 of record JBBQZU010000001.1, read on the forward strand.
TAAAAACACTAAGCATAGCGCTGCTGGTAGCAGGTGGATTGAGTGTGAGCGATGTTGCAGCGCAAGATGGAGAGAAACTCTTCAAAGCCAACTGCGGATCTTGTCACAAAATAGACAGGAATCTTACAGGTCCAGCACTTAAGGGCACCAATGAGCGATGGGCTGGCAGGGAAGAGCTATTGCATTTGTGGATTAAAAATCCGAATGCTGCGATTGCCACCGGCGATTCATACCTCCGTGCTTTGCTTGCTGAATGGCAACCAAAAGGTGGTATAATGCCAGCTCAAGCAGTGAATGATGCAGAGATAGATGCGATACTTGCCTATATTGATGCGTGGGTACCACCTGCCCCCCCTGCTGGAGCTCCAGCCGATGGAGTAGTAGTGAGTGCGCCTGTTGACGGTGGCCTTTCTACCACTTGGTTGTTAATAGTGCTGTTCATCCTTTTAATTCTGATATTCTCTCTTTGGGGGGTTCGATCATCACTTGGCAAGCTCAATAATGCCATGCGTGAGGCTCAGGGCCAGGAAGTAGAATCTGAATTAACCTTCGGTGAGCGCAGCCGCAACTGGCTGTGGCAAAATAAAGTAGTGGTTTCAATTACAGGTATTTTAGCTGTAGTATATATGATTACACTTGGCTGGGATGCATTGCTTGGTGTGGGTGTATACACCGGCTACACTCCTGAGCAGCCTATTAAATTTAATCATACCCTGCACGCCGGTGAGAATGGCATCGCATGCGTATATTGCCACCACAGTGCTACAAAGAGCAAACATGCCGGTATTCCTTCAGCCAATATCTGTATGAATTGCCATAAAGGCATCAATCAGGGCCGCTCTGAAGAGGGAACGAAGGATATTCAAAAAATTTATGCTGCGGTAGGTTGGGATCCAGATGCGATGGCATTCACCGGTGAAGAAAATCCTATTCAGTGGGTTAAAGTGCACAACCTTCCTGATCACGCATACTTCAACCATGCACAGCACTACGTGGTAGGGCAGATTGAATGCCAGGAATGTCACGGCCAGATTCAGGCTGAGTATACAGTTGCAGGGCAGTACTCACCGCTTACCATGGGCTGGTGTATAGATTGCCACAACAAAACAGAAGTGAAAATGGAAGGAAATGGCTACTATGATGAAGTGCATAAACGACTTGTAGACAGCAATAAGGAAGAGCTCAAAAAGTATCTTGAAGATGGTGTGATCACTGCCCGCGAGCTGGGCGGATGGGAATGCGCTAAATGTCACTATTAATAACCGTCGTAAATTACTATGGCTTCGAATAAAAAGTATTGGGTAGGTCTTGAAGAGCTTCATGGAACACCTGGGTTTCAGGAAGCGAGCAAAAATGAATTTGCCCCTGACAGTGTTTCTGTTGATGAATTTCTCGGAGAAGGTAATCTTGGAGAGTCTTCAACAAACAGGCGGGACTTTCTAAAGTTTCTTGGTTTTGGCGTTACCGCTGCTACCATTGCGGCATGCGAAACTCCTGTTATAAAGTCAATCCCTTACGTTAATAAACCGGAGTCTATCACTCCGGGCGTACCCACGTATTACGCATCAACCTTTTTTGATGGCACCGATTACGGAAGTATTTTGGTGAAAACCCGTGAAGGCCGACCTATTTTTATAAAAGGTAATAAGAAACACGGCCTGAATAAAGGCTCACTTACAGCAAGAATGAACTCATCGGTGCTTTCGCTTTACGATGGCACAAGGCTCAAGGCTCCGGTGGCCGAAGGAAAAGAAACCACATGGGCTGAGATTGATAAGTCAATTACTTCAGAGCTCACCACCGTTTCCGGAAATGGCAAAACGATCGCCCTACTCACCGGAACCATAATAAGCCCAAGTACGAGGCAGGCCATCAATGCATTTGTGCTAAAATACGGAGAGGGCAATGTTAAAGTAATAGCCTATGATGCCGTTTCTGCTTACGGAATTCGCAAAGGAAATGAGCTAAGCTTTGGTAAAGCCATGATTCCCGATTATAATTTCGCTAAAGCGAAAACGATAGTGAGTATTTCTGCCGACTTCATGAATAGTTGGCTCCTCAACACACAATATTTACCTGACTATCTCAAGAACCGCAACCCCGATGCTGACTGGATGAGCAAGCATTTTCAGTTTGAGAGCACCCTCTCTCTTACCGGGTCAAATGCCGATCACCGCGCAGCCATTCTTCCATCGCAGGAAGGGGCAGTTGCACTTGCGCTTTACAATGAAGTAGCCAAGAAGTTAGGAGCATCTGCATACAATGTATCTACCGATGGGCTTCCTATTGAAGCCATTACAAAGGCAGCAGAGAGTCTTTATGCCAACCGCGGCGCTGCATTGGTTATTGCAGGATGCAATGACCCCAATTTACAAGTGGTAGTTAATGCTCTGAACAGCTTACTTGACAGCTATGGCAATACCATCTCTAACAATGCCGAAACTTTTGTAAAGCAAGGAAATGACACTGATGTATTGGCTCTTGTGAGCGATATGAATGCTGGTAAAATAGGAGCACTTATAGTTTATGGTGTAAATCCTGCTTACTCTCTTCCCAATGCCGAAGGTTTTGCCGAAGGACTGGCTAAAGTTGGTACTACCATATCATTTTCTTCATGGGCTGACGAAACTGCAAGCCGATGCAAATTCATTTGTCCGGACAATCATTACTTGGAGTCGTGGAACGATTATTATCCTAAGACAGGCCATTATGCTTTAGCACAGCCAACCATAGGCAAGCTCTACGATACCCGTCAGGCACAAGATAGCATTCTTACCTGGAGTGGTATAGAATCATCATACCATGAGTATATTAAGGGAGTATGGCAAAAATATGCCACTTCTATGGGCAGCGAAAGCCTGCTTTTCGATGATCTTTGGAACAATGCTCTTCGCAATGGTGCTTTGAGTGTTAATGAATCTACCATTGTATTCGAAGCATTGATAAATGCTGAAAACGTTCAATCAGCAGCTTCCATACTTGCAGCAGGCGGAGCCTCCAGCGATGGTTATGAAGTAGTGCTTTATACCAAAGTAGGTATAGGCGACGGAACCCATGCCACCAATCCATGGCTGCAGGAATTGCCCGATCCGATCTCAAAGATTACGTGGGATAATTATATCGCCATGAACCCCGCAGATGCAGAACAATTTGGATTCAATTTGCACTACGGACAAGAACTTCCGGCATCAATGGCCCGAATTACTGTTGGAGATAAGTCGGTAGAATTACCGGTAATTGCTCAGCCAGGCCAAAAGCGCGGATCAGTTTCTATCGCGTTGGGCTATGGCCGCGGAGCAAATGGAGAGAATATTGGCCGTGCGGCCTTCCGTACCAAAAATTATGGTGGCTATGAGCTTGACTCAACTGGCAATCGCATCCCAATAGGTAAGAACGTTTACCCGATGGTAGAGGTAAAGGACGGTGTAATGATATATCACAACCACGGTGCCGCGATAGAAGCTATCGGCGCCACCTTCCCTATAGCTGCTACACAGACCCACCATACCTTGATGGGCAGGGATTCAGTACTTCGCGAAACAACGCTCGCAGTATTTAAATCATCACCAAGGAGTGTATACAATCCTCAGCATTTGCTTGCAATTCATGAGGGCGGTGAAATAGTGAAAAAGGATGTCAACGAAATTGATATTTGGAATGCTCACCCGGTAGAAGGCGTTGGCCACCGGTGGGGTATGTCTATTGACCTTACAACCTGCATAGGTTGCGGAGCTTGCATTACTTCATGCCACTCAGAGAACAACGTTCCTGTAGTGGGCAAGGACGAAGTACGTCGAGGCCGTGATATGCACTGGCTGCGCATAGACCGGTACTACTCTTCAGAGCAGAATATGGAAAAGGCTGAAAAAGAGGGTACGGGTGTGATTACAGCTTACCGCGAAATGGAAGTGCCTGAGTACGACAATCCCTCAACTGTTCACATGCCTATGATGTGCCAGCACTGCAACCATGCTCCTTGCGAAACAGTTTGCCCAGTGGCTGCTACCACACATAGTAATGAGGGCCTCAATCAAATGACCTATAACCGTTGCATCGGTACCCGCTACTGCGCTAATAATTGTCCGTATAAAGTGCGCCGGTTTAACTGGTTCAACTACAAAGCCTATGGTAAGTTTGGCGAAGTGAATCCTGCACAGGATGAAATGGCTCGAATGGTGCTTAATCCAGATGTAACTGTGCGTGCCCGTGGTGTAATGGAAAAATGCAGCATGTGTGTTCAGCGAATTCAAGGCGGTAAGCTGGCTGCAAAAATAAAAGGAGAGCCTGTATCAGATGGAAACATTATTACGGCTTGTGCCGAAGCTTGTCCTACTGAAGCGATCACTTTTGGCGATTTGAATGATGTGAAGAGCAAGGTGCGAACCCACGCTGATAATGACCGTTCCTACCATGCGCTCGACGAAGTAGGTGCGAAGCCGAATGTGAGTTATAAAGTGAAGGTGCGTAACGTTTAAATAAAATTGAAATAGTCCGTTATCATGCATAAAGAAGCTGCGATAAGACAACCGCTCATATTGGGAAATAAGAGCTACCACGATATTACAGTGGATGTGATTTCACCAATTGAAAACAAGGCTCCAAGGGCCTGGTATGTGCTTATTACCATCACTGGTCTTATAAGCCTATGGGGTCTTGGATGTATCACATACCTCATTTCAACCGGTATCGGGGTGTGGGGTTTGAACAAAACAGTGGGATGGGCCTGGGACATTACCAACTTTGTATGGTGGGTAGGTATTGGCCACGCCGGTACGCTTATATCGGCAGTATTGCTTCTTTTCCGTCAAAAATGGAGAATGGCGATCAACAGGTCGGCTGAGGCAATGACAATTTTTGCAGTTATGATGGCTGCACTTTTTCCCGGTATTCACATGGGAAGAATTTGGGTGGCTTACTGGGTACTTCCTTTGCCCAATACCTTTGGATCTCTTTGGGTCAATTTCAATTCGCCGCTTCTCTGGGACGTATTCGCAATCAGCACCTACTTCACAGTATCATTGGTGTTTTGGTATATAGGTCTTATCCCTGATTTTGCAACGATTCGAGATAGAATGACCAACCCGCTTACTAAGAAAATTTATGGGTTACTCAGCTTCGGTTGGTCAGGTCGAGCGAAGCACTGGACAAGATTTGAGGAGGTATCGCTTGTTCTTGCAGGTTTGGCAACTCCACTTGTATTTTCTGTACACTCCATTGTATCTATGGACTTTGCCACGAGCGTAATACCGGGGTGGCATACTACAATATTCCCGCCTTACTTTGTATCCGGAGCGGTATTCTCCGGTTTTGCCATGGTACTCACGCTGTTGCTTATCATGCGTAAGGTGATGAAACTAGAGAACTATATCACCATCAAGCATATTGAATACATGAACATTGTAATCATTGTTACAGGTTCAATAGTGGGTGTGGCATACCTTACTGAGCTCTTTATCTCATGGTATAGTGGTGTAGAGTATGAATCATATGCATTCATAAACCGATTCAGTGGTCCTTATGCTTGGTCCTATTGGATTATGATGACCTGCAACGTAATCAGTCCGCAGCTTTTCTGGTTCAAGAAAATCAGAACCAACCTTACAGCTACATTTATTCTTTCAATTGTGGTGAATATAGGTATGTGGTTTGAGCGCTTCGTAATCATTGTTACATCGCTACACCGCGACTATGTGCCTTCAAGTTGGTCAATGTTCTATCCTACATGGGTTGACATAGGTATCTTTCTTGGAACCATTGGCATATTCTTTACCCTGTTCCTTTTATTTGCAAGGTTCTTTCCGGTACTTGCGCTAAATGAATTGAAAACCATCCTGAAAGTTTCAGGTGAGAAATACAAAAAAGAAGATCACTAATGGCCCAGGCAACACATAGTACCAAGGTGGTTCATGCCATGTTTGATGACGACCACCGTCTGCTCGATGCGGCACGCGCCCTTGTAGGAAAAGGAATTCGAATTAAGGACGTGTATTCCCCATTTCCTCTTCATGGTCTCGATCCGATAATAGGGATAAAGCGAACCCGTATGGGAATAGTTTCTTTCATGTTTGGTGCTGGCGGCCTTAGCCTCGCATTGCTCGGCATGTGGTATTTCATGATCTACGACTGGCCAATGAATATTGGTGGTAAGCCCAGCTTTTCACTTCTTGAGAACTTGCCTGCTTTCATCCCAGTTACTTTTGAGTTCACCGTATTTTGTGCAGCACATGGAATGGCTATTACTTACTTACTTCGCAACGGAACACTTCCCGGCATGCCTGCGGTGAATCCTGATCCTCGCACTACCGATGATAAGTTCGTCATGGAAATTACCGATGCTGATAATCCCGGTATGTCAACCGAAGAACTCAATGATATTTTGAAATCAGTAGGCGCCATTGAGATTAACGAAAAGCACCTGAGTAAGAAATGAATACTACAACAAAATTATTTGCCGTAAGGCTCGCAGTAGCAGCAATGGCTATTACTGCGCTTTCAAGCTGCGTAAGAGATGCTCAAAGCCCAGGCTACGAGTATACTCCTGATATGTACCGCAGTCCGGCTATTGAAGCGTATGTTGACTACGGTGAAGTGCGCGATACCATCAACTACGATAAAATGAATACCGTGTCAGCCAGAAAACCGGTAGATGGCACGGTGCCTTATACAGACAATGCGCTCAACGATATGCCATACCCCTACCCAAATTCACTGGAGGGATATGAGCTAGCCGGTGCCACGCTAATGTCGCCACTTACTGATACTGATGAATTGCAGCAGAAGGGAAAGTTGATTTACGAAAACTTCTGCATATCATGCCACGGTAAGGAAGGTCAGGGAAACGGTGCCGTTGTTGAGAAAGGCGGGCACCCGGCACCGGGAGCATATAACGGACCTTTAAAAGAACTACCTCAAGGCAAGATGTTTCATACGCTCACTTACGGTAAAGGTGTAATGGGATCGCACGCATCGCAACTTACCAAAGAAGAGCGCTGGCAGGTGATTTCCTATGTCATGGTACTTCAAAAAAAATAAGTATACTACAATATTGAACCGCACTATCAACAAATAAAGCACTGAAGATGAACTTCGTTTTCTCAAATAGAGCCAAGATGATTACCTATGTGCTCATCGCCATAGGTATCATTTCAGTCGTGGCCGGATTCATAACTGATCACAGCGATCATCACGGGCGTTTTTGGTCGAACATATTGATCAACGGATACTATTTTCTGGCTATTTCACTTGGTGCATTGTTTTTCTACGCACTGCATTTCGCTACAGAAACCGCATGGGCGGTAATGTTGCGCAGGGTCATAGAGAGTATCTTTTCGTTTATTCCTTATGCTGGTGCCATTATGGTGATTGTGTTCATAGCATCGTCATTGCACCTGAATCATATTTACCATTGGATGGATGAAGGCACTGTTTCTGAATATGTATCAGAAGCAACTGTTGGCACTGAGCACCCTATGTATTTCAAAACAAAGGACGATGCGGAAAAGGCAGGAGTGGCTGTGGTATACAATGAAGCCAGTTTCGACTCACTTATCGCAAATAAAACTTCTTATTTGAACCTGCCATTTTTCTGGATCAGGACTTTGGTATACCTGGCCACGTTTATCTTTTTTGCGCGCTGGTTCAGAAAGCGCTCTCTTGCTGAAGATGAAATGGGTGGTACCGACCTACACTTTAAAGGCTACCGCCGCGGTGCTATCTATCTGGTAATCTTTGCGGTATTTTCATCTACACTTTCGTGGGATTGGCTTATGTCAATTGATACCCACTGGTTCAGCACACTTTACGGCTGGTATGTGTTCTCAGGTATGTGGGTTGCCGCAATGAACATTATTTCAATACTTACCCTCTATTTAATTTCCAAAGGGTATCTGAAAAACATTAATTCGAGCCATATTCATGACGTTGGCAAATGGGTTTTCGCCATCAGCTTTTTGTGGTCTTACCTTTGGTTCTCTCAGTTTATGCTAATCTGGTATTCAAATATTCCTGAAGAGGTTACCTATTTCATTACCCGAATAGAGCATTATAAAGTACCTTTCTTTGGTATGTTTATAATCAACTTTATTGCACCCATGGTTGTTCTCATGTCGCGCGATGCAAAGAGAAATCCAAAATTCCTGATTACTATAGGTACGATCATATTCCTTGGACATTATATTGACTCCTATATGCTCATTACCCCGGGAGTATTATTTGAGCATTGGCATTTTGGACTTTTGGAAATAGGAATATTTCTGGGCTTCACAGGATTGTTTATCAATAGGGTGTTTGCTTCATTAGCAAAGGCGCCACTTACTCCAAAGAATTCGCCTTATCTTGAAGAAAGCATGCACCACAGCATTTAATGAATTAATAGAACAGACAGAATATCATGGAGAAGTTGTTATTGATACTGGTTGTTGTCCTTGCCATAGTTGGCCTGGCTCAGCTTGCCAAAGTATACCAGATTACGTCGGAGCTAAATAAAAAGAGAGAAGAAGACATATCGCCCACATCCACCAAAGTGAACGCGAATCTGCTTTTGATATTTATGATTGCCTTCTTTGCTTTCTTCATCTGGCAAACCGTTGAATATTGGGGCGTTTTATTGCCTGAACCTGCATCAGAACACGGCGTTGAGACCGACCGTCTTTTCAATATAAACTGGCTAATTCTGATCCCGGCGTTTTTCCTGGTAAATTTTCTGTTGTTCTACTTTTCATGGAAATACGCTTACGACGCCAAGAGAAAAGCACTCTATCTCTCACACAACAATACGCTTGAACTTATATGGACGATCATTCCCTCAATAGTTCTGGTATTCATTATTGTCTATGGACTGATTACGTGGAATAAAATAATGGGCGAGCCCAGCGAAGATGCCATTGCTATTGAGCTTTACAGCAAACAATTTGACTGGACAGCACGCTATGCTGGCGCTGATGATGCATTGGGTGAGGCGAGCTACACAATGATTACCGGACCAAACCCGCTCGGCCTAATTACCAATGAAGGTATACAGGAAAAACTCGAAGAGCTTTCGCTTGAGATCGAACAAATGGAGAAGATGTTGGTTGAAGAGATATTACCTGACAGCCGTGTGAAAGAGATAAAAGAGAAAATAGGTATGCGCACAAGGCAGCGTTCTAAAGTATTGAATTACCTGGAAAGCAAACGTGACTTCAATACTGCTAAGGACGATATTACCGTAAAGGGTGAAATGCATATACCACTGGGTAAAGAGGTAAATTTTCAAATCAGGTCACGCGATGTGATTCACAGCGCATACATGCCCCACTTTAGGGCACAGATGAATGCAGTGCCTGGAATGACTACGCAATTCAAATTTGTGCCTACAATTACCACTGCCGAAATGCGCACGAAGTTGCAAGACCCTGAATTCAACTATATACTTTTATGCAATAAAGTATGCGGATCAGCCCACTATAATATGCAAATGGCTATAGTAGTGGATACCGAAGAAGATTACCAGCTTTGGCTGGCTCAGCAAAAAACTTTTGTGGAGGCACCTGTGGAAAATGCACCGGGAGATACTACGGTAGCTCAGGCTGACAGTACGCTCGTGGCAAGTGAGGCTGAATTGATTGAGGAAGAAAGTAAAGTTGCTGTAAAATAATTTGTAAAAAGAACGAAAATGGGAGCCACAAGTCACGCTCACACTGAAGAGCACGCACACCATCACCACGAAGAGAGTTTCGTATCGAAGTATGTCTTCTCTCAGGACCATAAGATGATCAGCAAGCAATTTCTGGTCACAGCCATATTAATGGCGCTTATTGCGATGATGCTTTCAGTATTTTTCAGACTTCAACTGGCTTGGCCGGGCGAAAGTTTTGGAATATTGAACTATTTCCTTGGCGATCGTTGGGCGCCTGATGGAGTCCTTGATCGCAGTATGTACTTATCACTTGTAACAATTCACGGAACCATTATGGTGTTTTTCGTGCTTACAGGTGGGTTGAGCGGCACCTTCAGCAATCTCCTAATTCCATTGCAAATTGGCGCCCGTGACATGGCTTCGGGTTTTCTGAATATGCTGTCATATTGGTTCTTCTTCGTATCGACAATTATCATGGTGGCATCGCTTTTTGTTGAATCAGGCGCGGCCGGTGCCGGATGGACCGTTTACCCACCACTGAGCGCTTTGCCGCAGGCTATGCCTTCATCTGGCCTGGGAATGACTCTATGGCTTATTAGTATGGCCATATTCGTTGCTTCATCACTTCTCGGCAGCCTTAACTATATTGTTACAATCCTGAATCTCCGCACCAAAGGAATGAAGATGACCCGATTGCCGCTTACCATCTGGGCATTCTTTGTAACAGCCGTTCTTGGCGTACTTTCTTTCCCTGTGCTTTTTGCAGCCGTGCTGCTTCTGATTATGGACAGATCTTTGGGCACAAGTTTCTACCTCAGCGATATTTATATTGGCGGTGAAGCGCTCGATCCTGTTGGCGGAAGCCCCGTATTGTATCAGCACTTGTTTTGGTTCCTTGGCCACCCGGAAGTATACATTGTACTCCTGCCAGCTCTTGGTATCACTTCTGAAATTATAGCAACCAATTCGCGTAAGCCAATATTTGGCTACCGTGCCATGATTGGATCTCTCCTCGCTATTGGGTTCCTTTCATTTATAGTATGGGGTCACCATATGTTCATGTCAGGTATGAATCCATTCCTCGGTTCAGTATTCGTGTTTACCACATTGCTTATCGCAATACCATCTGCAGTAAAGGCATTCAATTATATCACCACGCTATGGAAGGGTAATCTGGTGCTTACGCCGGCGATGCTATTTTCAATAGGTCTGGTTTCAACTTTCGTTACAGGAGGTCTCACCGGTATTATCCTTGCCGACTCGGCACTTGACATCAATGTTCACGATACCTATTTTGTGGTGGGCCACTTCCATATAGTAATGGGTCTTTCGGCAATCTTCGGAATGTTCGCTGGAGTGTATCATTGGTTCCCGAAAATGTTTGGCCGAATGATGAATACCAAAATGGGATACCTTCACTTTTGGCTTACCATTATAGGAGGGTATGGCGTTTTCTTCCCAATGCACTTTGTGGGTATGGCCGGCGCACCGAGAAGGTACTACCAGTATACTGATTACCCCATGTTTGAAGGCCTTACCGATTTGAACGTTCTTATTACCTACTTCGCCATTATGGCTGCCTTTGCCCAAGGTATATTCATCCTAAACTTCTTCTGGAGCGCATACCGCGGCCAAAAGGCAGTTCAGAACCCTTGGAAGTCAAATACCTTGGAGTGGACTACGCCGGTAGAACATATGCACGGCAACTGGCCAGGAGCTATTCCGGAAGTGCATCGCTGGCCATATGATTATAGTAAGCCCGGCAAAGAGCTTGATTACGTTCCCCAGAACGTGCCGCTCGAGGTAGGTGAAGAAGAACACTAAATTTAATAATATTTTCAAGGAGAGCCTGTTATTTAACAGGCTCTTTTTGTTTCAAGTCAGCACAGGGTTCTATACCTTTGGAAGCAATGGATAGCGAATTTGATATCAGAGATCAGTCATCTTTTTCTGAGGCCGATCTCGATCGTGTACTCAGGCCCAGAACATTCAGTGACTTTGCAGGACAAGATAAAGTGTTGGAGAATCTGCGGGTGTTTGTAACTGCTGCAAGGCAGCGGGGCGAATCGCTCGACCATGTCTTGTTACACGGCCCTCCAGGGCTTGGCAAAACCACCCTCGCACATATTATTTCGCAAGAACTTGGCGTAGGCTTCAGGGTTACATCGGGGCCTGTACTCGACAAGCCCGGCGATCTGGCCGGACTTCTTACAAACCTCGAAGAAAATGATGTGCTTTTTATTGATGAAATACACCGATTGTCGCCGGTAGTGGAAGAGTATCTCTATTCTGCAATGGAAGATTATAAAATTGATCTACTCATTGATACAGGGCCAAATGCACGTTCAGTAGAGATCAGTCTGAACCCTTTTACGCTGATAGGTGCCACTACGCGTTCTGGCTTGCTTACAGCACCATTGAGGGCAAGATTTGGTATCAATTCCAGATTACAATATTACACTGCCGATATTCTTGCAAACATCGTTAAGCGGAGTGCCAGCATTCTAAGCATTCCGATAGAAAATCAGGCAGCTCTTGAGATAGCTCGCCGGTCAAGAGGGACCCCGCGAATTGCAAATGCACTTTTGAGAAGGGTACGTGATTTCGCGCAGGTCAAAGGCTCAGGAGTTATTGATATGGGCATAGCGCATATGTCGCTTGAAGCTCTCGATGTAGATATCCATGGCCTAGACGAAATGGATAATAAAATTCTTGCCACTATCATCGATAAGTTTCGCGGAGGCCCAGTGGGCCTTACCACTATTGCTACGGCAGTTGGCGAAGACCCGGGTACTATTGAAGAAGTATATGAACCATTCCTTATACAGGAAGGATTTATTATGCGAACCCCTCGTGGCCGACAAGTTACTGAGCTCGCATACAAGCACCTAGGTCGCACACCTAATGCAGAACAGGGCTTGCTGTTTTAGTTTTCAAATTCATTTCAGAGCCAAAATTCGAGAGTCTTGTATGTAGCCCACTTTTGGCTAATTTAGCCCACGAAAGTGTAATTAGTACAATTACTATGGAAGATAAGCGCAACCGCGCAGTGATTGAGAATGTGAAGCCTCTTGTAAATGGAGGGTCCTTCGCAATGAAACGCATCACTGGCGATCGGGCAACGGTAACCGCCGATATATACGGCGATGGCCACGATGTGGTAAATGCCTGGATTTATATCAAACATAAATCAGAACGAACGTGGACTAAAAATCCCCTAACTGCGCTGGTCAACGATCAGTGGGTAGGAGGTTTTGCACTTCCAAAACAGGGTATGTACACCTGGTATATCGAAGCCTGGGTTGATTATGCGCTCAATTGGCAGCATGAGCTTGACCGAAAGGTGAAGGGCGGACAACATGTGAACATAGAACTGCTCGACGGAATTCAGTACATTGAAAATATACCGACCAAGAATGCTGCCACCAAAGCATTTTTGAAAGAGTGTAAAAGCCTGTTTAAGGATGAGAATAAATATAGCGAAGCGATCAGCGCGGCTATGTCAAAACAACTCAAAGAAATATTTCTCACATATCCTCATCAGACTTTTGTAACCCATACGCCTGAGTACAAGGTATGGGTTGATCGGGAGAAGGCTGCTTTCAGCGCCTGGTATGAGTTCTTTCCACGAAGCTCAGCTTTTGCTGCAGGTGCGCATGGCACTTTTGCCGATGCTTCCCAGCGTTTGCCCTACGTTTCTGAAATGGGTTTTGACGTGGTGTACTTTCCACCTATACATCCTATTGGTGAAGTAAACCGCAAAGGCAAGAACAACGCAACCGTAGCCTCTGCCGATGATGTAGGTTCACCATGGGCTATTGGATCAAAACTGGGGGGCCATCGCGATATCAACCCTGCTCTCGGCACCCTAGAAGATTTTCAGAATTTTATAAAAATTGCCAACAACATGGGTATAGAAGTGGCCATGGATTTTGCTCTTCAATGCGCTCCTGACCATCCTTATGTGAAGCAACATCCGCAGTGGTTTCGCTGGCGACCAGATGGCACCGTACAATATGCCGAGAATCCTCCAAAAAAATACCAGGACATTCTTCCATTTTACTTTGAGAACGATGATTGGCAGAATCTTTGGAGTGAGTTGCTCAGTGTAGTGCTTTATTGGGTAAAGCAAGGTATCACGATTTTCAGAGTTGATAATCCTCATACCAAACCGTTCCGATTTTGGGAGTGGCTCATAGCCAATGTTCATGAAAAACATCCCGACATTATCTTTTTGGCCGAAGCCTTCACCAGGCCTAAGATCATGCACATGCTCGCCAAAATAGGATTTACACAGAGCTATACCTACTTTACCTGGCGCAACAATAAAGCCCAGCTTTCAGAGTATATGCGCGAGATCGTTACAAGCCCATCAAGCGATTATTTTAGACCCAACTTCTGGCCAAATACACCCGATATACTGCCGTACGAATTGCAGCAGCCCAACGAAGCTGCATTTATAACCCGCTTCTTTTTGTCAGCAACACTCAGTGGCAACTATGGAATGTATGGTCCTGTATATGAAAATATGCTTTACCAGGCCATGCCTGGAAAAGAAGAATATATTGATTCCGAAAAGTATGAAATAGGCCGCCATGTATGGGATACAAGGGGAAAGCTGAAACAAATCATCAGGATTGTAAATCAGGTTAGAAAAAATAACCCCGCGTTTAAGGACACTTTCAACCTGCAGCTCTGCCAAGTGGAAAATGAGCATATTATGGCTTATTTCAAAAGCGATGGAGCGGACAATCACATACTTTGTATTGTGAATTTGGATTCATACTACACCCAGGGCGGCTGGGTGCAGGTGCCGCTTGAGCATTTGAAGCTTTCGACAAATGAAGGATATACCGTTTTTGATCTGGTATCTCAGGCATCATATCACTGGCGAGGCGAATGGAACTTTGTGGAAATCAATCCCCACGGGTTGCCATTTCATTGCTTCCAGATACTGACATCATAGAAGATGGATCGCATGGAACTCAAGGTACAAAAGTCGTGGAAAGAAATATTTGCCAAAAGCGAATCATTGCTTGAAGATTTTACCTTAAACGTACTTCCCGGGTATATGCGCACTACCAGGTGGTTTGGAGCGAAATCTTCAAACATCAAGCAGTACAAAATTGATTATCTCCTGCCATATGCCACCAGCGCAAGAGATACCACTTATATCCTTTTTGTTGAGGTAGTGTTTTTCACATCCAATACCGAAACCTACTTCCTTCCGGTAACGGCTGTGAAAGAACCTGAGAGTGAAAAGGCAATAATTTGCTCAGTGCTCGATAAGGACGGCAAAGTGCTCCACCTCGTTGATGCCATCTACTGCCCTGTATTCAGGAGAAGTCTATTCAGCAATATTCTCGGGCGTAAGAAAATGGACCTTAATATAGGTATGCTCCGGTTTGCCAAAGGCAAAAGACTCAAAAGCCTTGCGGTAAAAGGCGATGTATCGAGGGTGCTCAACGCTGAGCAGAGCAACTCTACAATTGTATTTCATGAGAAGTACTACCTAAAGGTGTACCGAAAGCTGTTCAGAAACAACAACCCCGATCTAGAACTTACGAGGTTCTTGTCTGAGAAAGCCAACTTTTCTTATTCACCACATTTTGCCGGCAGCATAGAATGGATCCGGGCCGACTACTATACCGTATCCCTCGGACTTATGCAGGAAAAGGTAGAGAATCAGGGCGAAGCATGGAATGACACCCTTAATGAAATTGCCGGATTTTTTCACAAGCTTGAAGAGCTTCAGGTTACGCTCAAAGACCTACCTAAAATAGAATTATACAAGCCACTTTCGATCGAGAAGGTTCCAGATTTTTATCGGAAACTCGCCGGCGAAACCATGCTCGAAAAGGTTAAGAAACTCGCTATACGCACTGCTCAAATGCACCTGGCGTTGATCTCTGACCGTACCGACCGGGCTTTCAATCCCGAAGCATTCACCAGCGATTATACAGTATGGCTCCTCAATAGGGTGATGTATATGTACGACCGACGTTTTCACCTGCTTGAACAGAACTTGCACAAACTCAAAGGCCAGGCTCTTGAGTTTGCCCAGTACTTTATTGACAGTAAGGATCAGATTAAGGACCGTTTGCTCAACTTCGATGAACAGCATCTGAACTCATGTCGCATACGCATACACGGCGACTACCACCTTGGCCAAGTGCTCCTTACGGGTAATGATTTCTGTATACTTGACTTTGAAGGGGAACCTGAAAGCACTATTCGCGACCGGAAGGTGAAGCAGCCACCAATAAAAGATATTGCTGGATTATTCAGATCTTACCACTACGCTGTATTTGCCTCCGTTTTTCAATTGAACAAATCAAAACTATCACGAGAGTTTCTTACTGAGGCAGGTGGCAGATATTACCGACTCATAGTTGCAGTGAGTTTGCATTACTACCTGAAAACTGCCGTTGAAGGCGGGCTCAACATAGGGTATGAGAAGGAAGTAGACTTCCTGCTTAGGTACCACCTTTTTGAGAAAGCCATTTATGAATTGGGTTATGAACTTCATGCCCGTCCTGACTGGGTTATTATACCTTTGAAAGGAATTATGCAAATACTAAAGAACGAATAACCATGACTACTGAAGCCGTAATTTCGCACAGCCTTCTTACCGATTTTGATACCTCATTAATGGGTGCTGGTAAGCACTTTAAATTATATGAAAAACTCGGAAGCAAACTCATAGAATTTAACGGGGCTCAAGGGGTTTCCTTTGCGGTCTGGGCTCCAAACGCAACAGGGGTTTCTGTAGTAGGAAATTTTAATGGATGGAAACGCAATTCACATAAGCTAAACGCACGTTGGGACAGCAGCGGTATCTGGGAAGGTTTCATTCCCGGAATAACAGAGGGAGAAGTTTATAAGTACGCAATCACATCGCGCAAAGGACAGGTTTTTGAAAAAGGTGATCCATTTGCCATTGCCTGGGAAACGCCTCCAAAAACTGCTTCGGTGGTGAAACAAATGAACTATTCTTGGCAGGATGGCGAGTGGATGAAATCGCGCCATGCTCACAACTCACTCGATGCACCTTGGTCAGTTTATGAAGTGCATATTGGTTCCTGGAACAGGAAATATGATGATGGCAAACGCTCTCTCACTTACCGTGAAATGGCCGATGAACTTGTGCCTTACGTAAAACGAATGGGCTTCACCCATGTAGAACTCATGCCGGTTATGGAGCATCCGTTTTTTGGAAGCTGGGGTTATCAGATTACCGGATACTTTGCGCCTTCATCAAGGTTTGGACCTCCTGAAGATTTTGCTTTTCTTGTTGATGCATTCCATCAAGCTGGCATAGGCGTAATACTCGACTGGGTACCGAGCCATTTTCCCGGTGATGCCCACGGACTTTTTAGGTTCGATGGAACTTCCCTCTATGAGCATGAAGATTATAGGCTAGGATATCATCCTGACTGGAAAAGTTTCATTTTCAACTACGGGCGAAATGAAGTAAGGGCTTTTTTGATCAGCAATGCCCTTTACTGGCTCGATAAATACCATATTGATGGAATCAGGGTTGATGCTGTTGCTTCAATGCTTTACCTTGATTACAGCCGAAAGGAAGGCCAATGGATTCCAAACCAATTTGGAGGCCGTGAGAATTTGGAGGCCATATCGTTTCTCAAGGAAATGAACGAGGCCGTATACGCGGCTTTTCCCGATGTGCAAACAATTGCCGAAGAGAGTACTGCCTATCCTATGATATCAAGGCCGGTAAGTCAGGGAGGTCTCGGCTTCGGTATGAAGTGGATGATGGGTTGGATGAATGATATGCTGGTCTACATAAAGGAGAATCCCATATACAGAAGGTTTCACCAGAATAAAGTCACATTTAGCCTCGTGTATGCATTTACTGAGAATTTCATGCTGCCACTTTCACATGATGAAGTAGTACACGGAAAAGGCTCGTTGCTTTCAGGAATGCCGGGCGATGAGTGGCAACGCTTTGCAAACCTTCGGGCTCTAATCTCATGGATGTATACCCATCCCGGCGGTAAGTTACTTTTCATGGGAAATGAGTTTGCACAATTTTCAGAGTGGAATCACGATGAATCATTGCTCTGGAAATTAATGGAATTCAACTACCACCGCGGCATGTCAGAGATGGTGCGTGAGTTGAATGAACTTTTGCGAAATGAACCTGCGCTCTATGAGCACAATTTCGTGCCGTCAGGTTTTGAATGGATAGATTTTGGTGATACAAAAAATTCTGTTTTATGTTTTTACCGAAAAGGAAAATTGCCTGAAGATAATCTAGTTATTGTCGGCTGTTTTGCCCCAATAGCGCATGAGCAATATACCATCGGGGTGAACGAAGAAGGACAATATAAAGAGCTTTTTAATTCAGATTCAACACGCTATGGTGGAAGTAATTTTGTGAATGATACCCCATTACAAACTAAGTTCGAAACTTCGCATGGCCGGCCTCATTCTATTTCAATGAAGGTGCCACCTCTCGGATTCTCAGTACTGAAGCTTGTTAAAGTAGAAGCTCCTAAAAGGAAGGCGAAGTCGGCAATGGATGAACTTATTGAATCCAGAAAAAGCGCAATAGTGAAGAAAACCCCAGCAAAGCCAGCAGCAGCAAAACCAGCAGCAGCAAAAAAGAAAACCGGTACAATTAAGAAGGCTAAGTAATTGAAGATGAAAAAGTTTGTTTGTATACACGGGCACTTTTATCAGCCGCCCAGAGAGAACGCATGGCTTGAAAAAATTGAATATCAGGACTCTGCGGCTCCATTTCATGATTGGAATGAGCGAATTACGAGCGAATGTTATGCACCAAATGGTGTATCGAGAATACTCAACGACGATCGAAAGATAGTTGATATTGTAAACAACTATTCGCGTATGAGTTTCAATTTTGGCCCTACACTTTTGAGTTGGCTGGAGTTGAATCATCCAAAAACATACCAGTCTATACTTGACGCTGATAAAGAAAGTATCGTGCGCTTTGGAGGCCACGGATCGGCAATGGCGCAGGTATATAACCATATTATCATGCCGCTAGCTACGCGCCATGATAAAGAAACTCAGGTAATTTGGGGACTTCGTGATTTCGAAAAACGCTTTGGCCGAAAGGCTGAAGGCATGTGGCTCGCTGAAACTGCAGTGGATACTGAAACCCTTGAAGTACTTGCTGAACAAGGCATTCTGTTTACAGTACTTGCGCCGCGGCAGGCTAAGCAATTCAGGGCCATAGGAAGCGATATATGGCATCAGGGAATTGACCCCAAACAGCCTTACAGGTGCAATTTACCTTCCGGTGAAAGCATCAATTTGTTTTTTTACGATGGCGAGCGATCACAAGCGGTGGCCTTCAAGGGCTTGCTGAAAGATGGACGTGAGTTTGCCAATTATTTGGTGTCTGCATTTGACAGCCGGAGTGAAAATCAACTTCTCCATATTGCCACCGATGGAGAGAGCTATGGTCACCATCACAAGTATGGCGATATGGCATTGGCATATTGCATACGTTATATTGAAACGCATAATTTGGCCCGTGTTACGAACTATGCGGAGTACCTGGAACTGAATCCACCGAAGCACGATGTGCACATTCACGACAATTCTTCATGGAGTTGTGTTCATGGTGTGGAGCGTTGGCGTGAGAACTGTGGTTGTAACAGTGGTGGCCGCCCGGACTGGAATCAGCAATGGCGGAAACCTCTCAGGCAATCATTGGACTGGCTGCGGGATGAGCTTTTCGGGCTTTTTGAAAAATACCTTGGCAAATATTCTAATGATGTGTGGGCTTTGCGCAATGCCTATATAGAAGTGATATTGAATAGGGCTGAAGATAATACAGAAGCATTTCTGCAAAAGCACTTTAAAGGTATATCACACCCCGAGCGTACACATGTAATTCGCCTTCTGGAAATGCAAAGGCAGGAAATGCTGATGTACACCAGTTGTGGGTGGTTTTTCGATGAAATATCTGGTATAGAAACCGTTCAGATTCTACAATATGCCTGCAGAGCCATTCAATTGGCAAAAGGTGAAACGGGTGTAGATTTGGAACCAAAATTCAGATCGAAACTGAATGAAGCTTCAAGCAATCTTGCTGAATACGGTAAAGGTTCTGGCGTGTATCAGCGCTTCGTAAGCCCTTCGCAACTTACCCTTACCCAAATCGGCATGCACTACGCAGTGTCTTCTCTCTTTGTGGATGACCCGAACGAAATAGCCGTATTTAACTACCGGTGCAAGTCAACACATTTTAAACGAATAGTTCAAGGCTACCAAAGACTTGCCGTGGGTAGAACCCATGTAAACTCTACAGTTACACTCAGCGAAAAGAACTTCAGCTACGTAATTCTTTATATCGGCCAACACCACCTTATAGGTAAAGCTTTTGAAGACATTCCTCTTGAGGAGTACCACGTATTTGTTGATACGGTGATGGAGGCTTTCAAAGAATCAAATATCTCTAAGGTTATTGAGCTTTTTAAGCAATACCCTGAGCAGCGAAGTTTCTCGTTTTTTGATATGTTTAAAGATGAGCAAATTAAAATGCTGAACAGTATTCTGGATTACAATCTTGATCTGGCACTTTCTTCATATGAGAAAATAAATGACCGCAACTATAATATTATTAATGTAATGCGAAATGCAGGACTTAAGCCACATGGCATATTGGTGAAGAATCTTGAAACGGTATTGCTCAGTGAATTGCACAATCTATTTGAATGCAATGCTCATAAAATTAATGTCGTAGAACTAAAAAGAATCATTCTTGAAATTAAGAAATGGGAATTCAAGGTAGACCGTTCTGATATGAATTATCTGTGCGCCAATAAGCTAAACAATATGATAAGTGCTGTTGGGCCTGTAAGCAATGGCAATACATTGAAATACGCTGAAATACTTTCCAATATCAAGAACGCCCTCGAATTGCTCGCTGATCTTGAAATATACCCGGAACTGAACAACGTGCAGGACTACATTTTTACAATGCTTAAGAATCTGCCTGAAAATGTTCCTGAAGAAACACTTAAGGTGCTGCACGAATTTGGAGCGTATATCAATATGGACGTGAGCAAATTCTCAAAACGGCTCAAGGCAGTTTAGATAAAAAAACCCGCATCATACGAAGCGGGTTTTTAGTGTCTACTAATACCAGATTATCACAGGCATACTACCGAATTCTCGTCAAATGATACACCACTGGCGGCATATTTGTCTGCTTCCCAGTCATTGGCCCAAACTTGGCCATTCAGGAAATAACGGAATTGGTAATCCTTACCGGTTTCAAGGTCAACAGTAGCTTTGAAGCTTCCGTCCTTTTGTTTTTTCATCTCAATAGGTTCTTTCATCCAATTGCTGAATTCGCCTACGAGTTGTACATTCTCTGCCTCGGTTACAGCTTCTAATGGAAGGCTGAAAGTAACTTTGCAAAGTGGCTTTGTTTTAAGAAACTGCTTTTTAATCATGGTGTTAATTTTCTTTCGATTTCGCCGCAAAGGTATCAATTTTTTCAAAGTGTCTGTGTAACACTATGTTAAATAATTGTTAAATCAAAAAAATGATTTTGATTGTGCTTTTGGTGTATTCAATATCTAAGTATGGCAGATCTTGAATTTCTTTTAAAGCATCGGGATATGCTTCGTAGGGGTCAAAGTTAGAAATTGCAGGCATAAATCTGAAATTAATCTTCGAAATATTTATGGCATTACCATTTACCTCGACACGTGATGCTTTGAATCCATGAATGTATAGCCGGGCCGCATGGTAACGCGAAATAAATTGTCCTTCCTGTTTATCAATTTCAAATTGATTTGTGTTAAGGTGCATCTGACGTAGTGCAAATTTTCCATTTTCATAATCATAACTCACGCCATCATCTTCATAAAAGCTGTAGTTGCCTTCACTCCCGAAGTAGATATGAAGACGCAGTATGCCGTCGTTGGGTTCATTGGTATGCTGCACTGTATTTTGCATAGGCAATATGCCGCCCGCCTTTACGAAAAGTGGAATGGTGTCATGCTGCAATTCGACAAAGTGTTCCATGCCGCCTTCATATAAAGTATCATTCAGAAAATGATACCATTTGCCTTTCGGCAAATATACTTTGGCTATGGAAATTTCGGACTCAATCGGACATACCAACAGATCATTACCGAGCATAAATTGGTGCTCAAAAGATCTCGCAAAGATTTTCCATTCGTTACCATACTCAAAGAGCAATGATCTCACTGGCGGCATGCCATTTTGGGTTGCTTCATAAAAGAGCGAATAGAGGTGAGGAAGTATTTTATAGCGCAGCTCTAAATAGTTTCGAACGATTTCAAGCGTTTCTTCACCAAACGACCAGGGTTCGGCCTGTTTGGAGTTGATCATAGAGTGGGCCCTCATTAGCGGTTGAAAAGTGGCCTGTGCAATCCATCTTCTGTACAGACTTGCACTCGCATCTCCGGTAAAGCCGCCAATATCATTTCCAGTAAAGGGAAATCCCGAAAGGCCCATACCTGCTACCAGTTTTGCTCCAAGCATCAGGTGTTCATTATTAGCATGATTATCGCCTGTCCAAACGGCGCTGTCGCGCTGACCTCCGCTAAAGGTAGCTCGTGTAAGAATAAAGGGCCTTTGGTTTACCATGCCTGACTTGGCTCCTTGTAGCGTGGCGCGGGCCATCTGCATACCGTATATATTATGTGCTTCGCGATGTGTTCCGCCTTGTCCTTCCATATCAAACTCCAAGATTCTGGGTACGTGATGCCCCCAAACTGCAGGCTCATTCATGTCATTCCAAAAACCTTCAATTCCCATATGGGCAAATTTTTCCACATTCGCCGCCCACCACTCCCTTACAGTTGCCCTCGTGAAATCGGGGAAATGGCACCACCCCGGCCACGCCCCTCCGTGATATGGCACGCCATCGGGATACTTCAGGAATACATCACCTGCAAGCCCTTCTTCATATACATCATATCCTTCTTCAACCTTCACTCCCGGATCGAGTATAATCACCGGGTGGAAATTCAATTCCTTTAGAGTCCTGATGGTATCTTCAGGTTTCGGAAAATGCTCTTCATGCCAAGTAAATACTTTATAATTCTGCATATAGTGAATATCGAAGTAAATGACATCCACGGGCAACTGCTTTTCGCGAAATGACCGCGCGACCCTTGTAATGTCTTCAGAAGGATAATAGCTGTAGCGGCATTGCTGAAAGCCAAGACTCCAAAGGGGCGGTAGTGACATTCTGCCTGTAAGTAGGGTATAGTCTTTAAGAATATCAGCCGGAGTAAGGCCTGCGAAAAAGAAATAATCCAGAATTCCATCTCTGGCCTGAAAAAAGGAGAAACGATTATTCGCTGCTCCAAAATTGAAAGTAGTTTCGGAATGATTGTTTAGAAATATGCCATAGTATCGTGCATGACTCATGCCTATAAAGAAAGGACATGATATATAAAGCGGATCAGTGGAAGGCGTATAGCCGTAGGCATCGGTATTCCAGTTCCGGTATTGTTTGCCTGCTTTATCCAGTCCGCCGGTTTTTTGCCCAAGCCCAAAAAAACGCTCACCCGGTTGCAGGGTTTTATAATTGGTCACACCATCTTCATCCCAAATGATACCAAGCCCGTGATCGTCTTCTGAGAGCACAGTTCCGTCAGGGGTTTCAAATTTGAAGCGCACCGGTGCTTTGTTTATTAACAGCTTAAGCTTTGAAGTACTGAGTAGAATATTCTGATCAGAATCCTGCAGCGTATAGGCCTGGAGGTGAATTTGATCTGTTACTGAGTAGGAGTGTTTCTCTGATGCACCAGGCGAGCTTATCCTGAAGGTACTTTCAGTTATACATTGCACCAACAGTTTTACTTCTGTAGTGTTCAGCTCAATTCCCTTTATAGTTTCTGCAAAAGTGATGAGGCTTCCCGGTCTTTTCATGCCGAAATATACATTCTTTGGCAGGTGCTTACAATGAGATTAATGGATTAATATTTCTGGGTTGACCAAAATCATTATGAGCCCAAATTGGGTAAATGCGTCGTTTTTTGATCTTTTCAACTACATTCGATTTCATTTTAATTGGACAAAAATCAGATTCAAACGCTATTAATCATTAAAATATGTTAATACAGCGATAATAATTTTTAATTTGAACTGATCATTATACAATTCGTCGATAATCTAGTAAGATTAGTCTAAAATGTCTATTAAAAGCACATAATTCCTGTATATCAATCAATTGGATTCACAGTTTTAGCATAAATTCGTTTTCGAAATTACAATCGACCAATGAAGGCTCCAAAGTTTACTGCAACTATAGTTGTATTCTCGTTTTTTTTTGTTCAAGGGAGCTTCTCACAAATATCAAATATACAGGGTGTTGCTGTAGAGTGGGCTGAATTTATACCTACACCTCAGCTAGGATATTATGCCCGTGTAGTGAATGAGCATCAACTGCCTAATTGTGAGATACCGCCTTCGTTACCGAATCTTCGCGATTGGCGATCTTCAGTTTTTAGAGATCAGATTGCGTCATTAAACCCTCAAATTTTGCGTTTTCCAGCGGGAACCGCAGCAAATTTTTGGTATTGGGAGGACGAAAATAGAATGATTGTGGGCAACAATGGACTGCCTAGAAGCCTTCAAATATGCGAAGGTTCTTTATTAGATGTTCCTGAATCAACGGACATAGGTTGTCCGGGTACCTTGTTTAATTTCAATGCAGATGAATTTGAAACGATAGTAAGAAAGTCATCTACTTCCCTGCAATCATTTAAGGTTGCAATGGATGAGTTTAGGAATGTGGATGGATTGAATGTGAAAGAGATGTTTGTTTTAGGCCCAATTGATCCATTTTACTATGTAGGAAGTCCTCAACTGGAATATGAAACTGCTGGTTTTACCGTTGCTGAGAAGCGTCAACGCATTAGTCTGAGGGCTTATGAAAGAATGATTAAGCAGCTCAATAAGATTTTGAAAGAATATTGTGGCAATTGTGCGAGTTATAATGGTGATTTTGATTTTGAGATTGGCAATGAAGTATTTTTAGGAAAGTACGGTAAATTTTTCCCGTTTGAATCTTGTTTCAGTTTGCCATTAGATCAAAATTGCGACTTCTGTCGAACTGATGTAAACTTCTACGCTGACCTTTGCGATGCTATTATTCCAGTAATCAAAGCGAAATTTCCGAACGCCAAAATTGCTGCTGTGGGCAGCAGAGTGGCTGTGTTTGGTCAACAATGGACTCAAACTTTGATAAACCGCTTTGGGCCGCAATCTGTGAATCCCATCAACGGATTGGCAGTTCATTTTTATGCCCCACCATTTCCGCCACAAAACCTCAATTACCAAATGTGCATTGGGAACCCGAGCACTTACAATGCCGATAATCTGCTTCACTTTCCGTTTAAGGTTATGAGTGATTTCTTTATTTCAAAAGCCTGCAATATTATGGCGGGTTCGGGCCTTGAAGTATGGGCATCTGAGTTCAATAGCCTTGATATGGGTAATAGTTGTATTGCGGATTTTGCGTCACCTATACCTGAGGCAGAACCGCTTTTTTATCTTGATAATTGGGTGCATACCTTGAATGTTTTAGGTCAGTTCAACAGTATGATGGCTTATAGCATCACCACACCCGATCCGTGGCTCAATGCTTCGGGTGGAGTGCCATTTCCGAAATTGGTTATGCATTCAATGTACGGGAATCCTCATGCTTCGGCGATGCTCGGCGACGGTACCCTCACCGGTGCTGGAATAGCTACCACAACTCTTCTAAGTTTGCTCAATGAGTCTGGGTCTATGAAGCGAATAATTATCGCTCCACCAGCTAACATTGCAATACAGCCAGATGGAACATGGCAGCCAAATGTCTCCCCCGGCACAGTATTGCCTTATCACTATATGCTATCTCAAGTGTTGAGTAGCGGTGGCACCCTGGTAACCCCTGTTTTTGATATTTACGGCTGGCTTTTCAAAGGGGCGAATTCTTATAAGATGTTATATGTCAATTTGCGCAATGTCCAGGTGAATGTGAATGTGTCAAATATTCCGGGTTTTGAAGGGCAAATTTCAGGCACCACGCACCATGCATTACAAGCGGAATTGCTCTCGCGTATTACGAATGGGTTGAATACTCCTTTTGTCCAAAACAATACTTTTTCATCAATTACTGGTCAAGTTACATTACCCCCGTACTCCTTTGCTATTATCAATGGTGTGTTACCACCCGATTGTTCAGCGGTTTCTCAAACATCATTTTCATGCCCATGCAACCCGCCTTTGCTAAATCAAACCAACTTTGAGAATAATTTTGGTGTGTGGGTTTCTGGAGGATTAGGGGCTGTAAGGGTACCGACCCAACCGGCTTATCCGCCGCAGGCAGGATCATTCTTACTTCGCTTGAGGGGCAATTCATCTTCTGCTCATATCACTGCTGGGCCGGCGCAAGCTCAGACAACCAACCGAATAAAAATTAGATTTGATTATGCCGGATTTGCTATGAATTCCGAGAATGACAAGCTACTGCTTCAAGTAAGCACCAATGGAGGACTTAATTTTGTTACCATCAAGGAATTGATATATGGAATTGATTTTCAGAATGGAATCCCAGCACAACTTAATATTACCTATCTCGGACCTTTTTCTTCGCAGTTTTTAGTTCGAATTAAGAGCAGCACCTTTGCTGGAGGTAAGGACTTTTTCATTGATAATGTGAAGATGTTTGCGTGTACGCAACCGACTCAAGCTGCTATTGCGCCTTTTTCAAATGAAGACCAAAATCATAGCGAAGCTGATGTAGCATCATACAGAGAGCCAGAAATGCAGCTATATCCGAATCCTTCGAGCAATGAAATTAACCTTTTAGTGAAAGATTTCCCAGAACAAACAGCCCATTATACATTGATCAATGGGGCAGGTCAAATGGTGCATTCCGGAATATTAGCTCTTACTGATTCCCAGGAATACCACAATATCCAAGTGTCGCATTTAGCCGAAGGGCTTTATACTTTGCTGGTATATTCAGGTAGTTCAAAGCTTACAAAGAAATTGGTAATCCAGAGACCCTGAATTCAAGGTATGTTGAATTCTGCAAGGGTATGTAGGTAATCTGAAATCTCCGTTTATAGCTCTCTGAGATTTTTATTGCTTAAGTAAAAAAGTGCAATAACTGCTC
The DNA here is from genome assembly GCA_038207425.1 of Flavobacteriales bacterium. Lineage (GTDB taxonomy): Bacteria > Bacteroidota > Bacteroidia > Flavobacteriales_D > Cryomorphaceae > JBBQZU01. Next base: position 48,862 of record JBBQZU010000001.1, read on the forward strand.
CTGCAAAAACTCCAAGAGCATCGGCCACAAGATCCGATAAGCTCGCGTATCTGCTCGTAGTAAAATAGCCCTGTAACACCTCCGTGAAGATGCCAAAGCAAATTCCAATAGTTAGGATTTGGAGAAGCACTTTTTTGTAGCCCGCAGAAACTTTTCTACGCATCCACACACCCCAAGCCATAAGTATTGCGAGCACGGCGAATACGCCTACGTGAGCCAGCTTGTCTTCAATATTAATTTCCCAGAAATCAATATCTGGCAAGTCTTCACCCGGAAGCAGACACAAAAAAAGTATAAAGGCAGCCCAAAGAAATGCCGCCTTGTATGCTTTAATAAATGAAATATTGTCAGCCGATAAGTTGCTTGTATCCTTCTGCATCAATAAGTTCTGATGTGCTTCCGGCTACTTCAATCTTAATCATCCAGCCTTTGCCATATGGATCATCATTTACCAATTCTGGATTGGATTCAAGACTTTTATTGAATTCAATAATTTTTCCTGACACAGGCATAAACAGGTCTGATACAGTTTTTACTGCTTCAATGGTACCAAAAACTTCTCCGCCTTCAAAAGTTTCACCTTCAGTTTCAATTTCAACAAATACGATATCGCCTAGCTCACCCTGAGCAAATTCGGTAATACCTACTGTTGCAACTTTGCCATCAAGGCGTACCCATTCGTGGTCTTTGGTGTATTTTAGTTCAGCCGGAACATTCATATGAAAATGATTTATTGAGTTAGGGTAAAGCGCAAAGATATACCAGTGTTGATATTCATTGTGGGGAATGAGATAGAAACTTTTGGTTTATTAATCTGATGATCATAAAAAGCCCTGATATTCAATCGGTCAGAGATCACATAATCTATAGAAGTTTTAATCGATACAAGGTTTTGTCCTGATGTTATCTGATTGGTTCCTTCATCCATACGGCGTGCAATCATCTCTGTATCTCTGATGTTGAGATCGGCACGTATATTAAGGTCGCTCTTTCGGGTTTTGCCACCTATTTTGAGTGCTACGTTAGGGAATCGATAGCCTGTGCCTATTACCCAATCAATACTTCGGTTTTCTGTAAGCTGAAAATTGGCTGTGCTGAAAGCCAGGGTGCGCGTTCTGCCTGTTTCCAGGTTTATGATGAGCGAGTTTTGTAAGGTCATATCAATCCTCAGAAGCGGACTAATTTGTTCGGATAGCGTAATTGCGGTAATTTGTTTTGTAGGAATAAAATTTTGCTCCGGAGAGTTATCGCGCAGCGGGTCACCGTTGAAATCCTCGCCTGCAGCAAGGTTAGTTGTGAAGTTGTTTACACTGAAAGTGCTTCGGTAGGCGTGACTCAAATTAATATTGCGAAAGTACTTTTTAAGTGCTGGTATCTTGGATAAACCATCATAGCTAAAGTTCCAGTTGGGGTTTCGAACAGCATCGAGTATAGTATAGTCTTCAAGAAACAAATTCACCTTATCAGCCCCGCGTCCGGTATAGGCTGCAACGAATGCAGGAATAAGTACATCTTGTGAACTTGGGCCAAAACCATCAGCAAAGTTTCCCTCAAAACCTGACCCTGGCGTGGACAGACCCGTTTCAAGCGCAAGCCGGTTCGAAATTTCATCACGGAGGTCCTTAAATTCTTCAAAAGTCGGACTCACATTATTGCTAAGGTTTTGAGTCCAGGCCGTTGGCCAGGCAATCATTGTAGTAGTTATGCTTCCTGTTTGAAATTGGCTTTCTTCAAGGAATTGCTGTAAATCTTCATTAAAGCGGAAAAATGATCCGTCATTGAATGACCTTCTTCGTGAAGCAGTTATTTCAATCCGCATGTTGGGCAGAGGTTCCAGATTTATCCTCATATTGAAATCTTCAGTATACGTTTCGACGTACTGGCTGTTGAGAAAGCCATTTTGTACAAGCCAACCTTTCAGCGCAGCCTGCCGGTTAAAATTTTCAAATTGATGCCCCAACACAAATCCTATACCCGGCGCATTAAAACCGGGATCCATTCCAAATAAATTCGACTTCCGGTTATAGCCCGGCAAGATAGTTCCTTCATTTAGGCTATATACCAGCGTAATATTTTTTAAGCTCATAAAGAGTTTAGCCATATAGTCAAACGCATTTATTGAGTTGGCATCCTTCTCCTTCTTATCTTCTTCTTCTCCTTCCGCTTTTTTCCCACCTTTTGTTGGGGGGGCGGTGAGAGGTCGGCCTGCCGATCGTCCCTGTCGCTGAAACTTATTATTTACATTTTTAAAGTATGGAATCTTGTTGTAGAGTGTAAGGAAATTCATTTGCCCGTTAAGGCTCATATTTCTGGCATTTTGAATTACGTTACCCAATGTGTCTTGAGAGAAAGGCGCGCGGTTCCAGTTATAAGTACCGGTATATCTGGCATCGAGTGAAAGCCAGTCGAGTATCGGAATCTTTTCAATCGGAATTTTATAATTGCCACCAACTGTTTGGTTGAAGGTCACATTTTCACCAAAATTGGTAACACTTTGCCAAATCGAGTCTCTTACTTGGTTGAATGAGCCCCGGTCTGAGCGGTCTACACGCCCTGGTGGCTCTTGTACAAACGACATGTTATTTGCACTGTATGTGAACTTCAGGGAGTTGGTAAGATCATATTGCAAATCGTAAATACGTGACCAGGTAAAAGTTTTTGTGAAAAGCGTAGGCTGCTCAAAATCAAAATCATCGAAGTTATTTCTGAACTGAGTTTCACTATACATTCTGTTTATCTCAGTGCGCATAGAGAAACTTTTTGGCGCAAGGAAAAAGTTGAAGTCGCTGATAAGTGCCAGCCACTTGGTGCTGCTGAGAAATTTGCTGGTTGCAAAGGGTTTATAGTTTTTGGGTTTAAGCGCGAAGTTGTAGCCGACACCAAGCCTATACTGACGCTGATTGTCAAAGGTAGTATTAATGTCATAAAAATTTCGGTCACTATATGCAAATGTGGCATTGAAGTTCTCAATATCCCAAGGCATCGGCTTTTTCTCTGTATTCACCCGTTCCTTTCGCACGTTGGTAAAATTTAAGCTTCTCCTTCGGGTATAGGTCTGCGATCTGGCTCGAATTTCACTTTGTTCATTTGGCGATAAGCCGTCCAATACATCCCTTAATTCAAGGTCTGGGGCAAGTGGGTCAAACCGAGGCTGGATAAACTGTTCAGCCTGTCCGATATACATGGGTATTTTAATGCCGCTCTCTTCGGGCAGAAATTTACCTAGTTCAAGGCTGGAATTTACATCATAACCCATGGAAGTTTCTTGAGGACGCTCTGCAACTCGGCTTTCCAAAGAGCCGAAGTTTGGAGTCATAATATTTCCGGAAAGACTTACTGTACCAAAGTCTGCAAGTTGCGTATTCACCCTTGCGAGCGCAGCCCAACCACCATCGTTGTTGAAATCAGACAAGCGAAGTTCATTCACCCAAATTTCAGCGCTTTCGCGGCTACCATCATCCATGGCCCATATATTTGCGCCTGCATTTGGGTTTCTTACCCCAATCATGATTACCCGCACTGCACTGAGCACTGGATTACCGCGAATTCGTATACGGCGATTGCCATCAGGCACATCATATATTTGTTGGTCAGGAAATCCTAATTGATTTCGTTTGTTTTTGGCATCCTGAAGTTTAGAAAATTCTATTTTCATGTTGTTGCCTTCGGGCCAAATGTTTTGAGGCGTGCTAGCCGCATTCAAGTCAGTAGGTATAACCGGAATTTCATACTCGTAAAAGTTCTGATCAAAATCCGTTCCCAGCCTTACAAATACGCTTACATCACCAAATGCGATGAGGTTATTCAAATCAAGCGATTCTCCATGAATAAACATTTCCAAATTGCCATACATCCTCATATCTATATTCACAGCTCTGAATGCAGCGCGGGCATCACCATCTTCAAGATTACGAACCCTGAGCACAAGAGATTGCTCATTAAGGCTGCGAAGGTTGGCTGTTCCGGCGTCAATTTCGCGCGAAATGCCAGGTGGAGTCACATAATTTAACGGTATTCTCTGACTATTTTCTTCAATATTTACAGCCAGTATATCAAACTCAGTATCACCTGGAGGGCCTATTACCCCATCACCTTCGCGAAGGGTCTGAGTATACCGGCGCCATTCACCCCTTATTAGCTCAAGGCGGGCAAAGCGTAAAATCATTGGAGTATCGAAGCCGCTAAGGACGATTCTCATAAAACGAATTGATCGGAGGTCCTGAATGTTGTTTACCGATTGACCATCGCGTACCGGTATTTTGTATTGATACCAGCGCACCTGACGTCCATCGGGAGCAATACCGTCTATCACATCTGTAATGTAGTTGTTGCCAACCTGCCATTCACTTGGTGCAACTTGCGGGTCAGGCATATCTATGCTGTACTGGTAGTATTGCTCAGCTTCACCGAGCGTAAGGTCCTGATTGGTATCTTCAGTGGTAGGCAAGGTAGTAGCTTGGGTAGGATAGGCCTCAGGACTATCCTGTGTTGTTACCGAGTTGCCTTCAAATCCATTGAAGTTGCGGTACCTGTCTATGATGTCGGTACCTTGTGCATCAAATGTGGAGCTGCGGTAGAATTTGAAGTTATCAGTTGAAGGATCCGCATTTGTAGCTGAAATAACATCGGGTGATACCCCCGGCAAACTCGTAATTCTATCAAGAAAGTTTGAGAAAAACTCACGTTCATCCTGATCGCCCCAGCCATCGTAACCAACGTCTTGCTGTCTATTGCTATTTGTGGTATTGTCAAAAGCATTAACTATACTCTGCGTTGTAGGAATCCTACCCCAGGAAGAATTTTCGGTTAGCAAACCATTCGGATTATTCGGGTCAGGGGGCAATCCATTTTCAAAGCTCATTTGACCGTCGCGAAGCACATCTTCAGAAACGTTGCCAATGTTAACAAGGAGTTTACCCCTGGCGTTGCCCTGTGTGCCAAGGAAGTCGCGTGTGTCTGAATTGTATGGATCCATTACCCAAAACTGAATAAATTCAACGTTGGTTTGCTCAAAGTCCGTTGTGTTAATTGCTCTCATAGCGCCTCCCCATCGGGTATTGGGCTCATTGAGTGCTCCGGTTGCAGGATTTATACCTGCTGATGTAATGGATGGCTCTGCATCGTAGTTGTAAGGGCCTCGATCAGAAGGCCAGAAAGCAAAATCCAAGGTGGCGATATTCGCAGGGGTACCTGCGGGCAATTCCCTGTCGGGAAATACTTCATTTTCGGTAACCTCGCGCTGGTAATGGCGCTGGTTGTTCACGTTATTGGGTGTGAGGTTATCATTTCTGAAAAAGAGGGGATCCATGATATACCATCCAAATTTCGCCCGGTTGTAACCGAGACGCAGGTCATTGTTTAGTGAAGCTTCCGGAAACCGGTTAGGTTGATATTGTGGTATGGAGGCTAAACCCCATGAAGCAAAATTTCTCAGGTCGATAAGGGAAATTGTTCCCTCGAAATCGTCGATGTAGGCATTGCCATTTCTACCAACCACTTTGTTATGTCCGGGAATTAGCTGCGCAAATTCAAATGCGGCATCAATTTTAGATGTTTCCTTGGTATTTAAGAATGGCAGTGCGTTTACCATGTCGGTCAGGAAGCGGGATTCGGTTTGGTAATTTGCATCAAAACCAACGAGCGTATTGTTCATTGGTTCATCGCCGATATTAACTTTTTGCGTTAGTGGCCTTTCATTAAGGTTCATTATAGTTGCTCCCAAATTGAACCCTTTGTTCACCCGATAGTCGAACCTGGCACCCATAAGCCGCCGGGTTTGAATGCTGAATAGTGTATTGCTTTCTACGGAAATCTGGATTGGGGTCTGCGACTCCAGAAGGCCGGTATTGAGTATTTTAACTCGGCCCAGGTTATAATCAACAGTAAAATCCTGGTTTTCTATTAACGGTACTCCACCGGCGGTAACTCTAACCGCGCCTTGAGGAATATTCAGTGCGTTCAGCGCAATTTCATCAGACGACGCTGATTTGTATGAGCCTTTTAATTTGAAACGGTTGAGGAATAAAAAGTTTTGCTGGGCTACTATTTTCGTTGAGTCATAGAGTTGAGGATATACTATTTCATTTATTCTTTCCTCTGATACTCCTGCAGTTTGAAGCTTCGTATATAAATGCTGACCGAAGGGCTCGATAACAGGAAAATAAACCCGACCATTCTGGGCATTGATCGTTCCACCCATTGTAGCAGCCTGATCCACAAAGTCAAACCGTCCGTCGGGTTGCGGATTTCCGTTAAGATCAAGTTTGTCAAGTTCAAAAATCTGGATAAGCGGAGTATTTTGTACCTGAGGCTCAGGGATTATAGGTAAGTCAATACCTTCACGCGGGTCATTGTACCATACATTTAGTATGAAATCCATGCTATTTACCTGAAATGCACCAAGTGAATAAACGTTTTTCATCATCAAATCCCACATTGGATTTCTCACATCCAGAATGGTTGATTTCAACATTTTCAAGTATAGAGCATTTGGCGCAGCTACACCATCGTTTGAGAGGTCTCCAACCTGATATGTGGTTCCGGCCAATGTATACTGGTATGCCACACCAAGTACTTCGGCGTTATTCAAGGCCTGATTAAGTGAAATGAAGCCCAATCTTTCGTTAAATGTATACTCGTTTGGATTAAGCATACGCGCATTTGAAAGCCTTTCAAAATCACGGCCATTCTCCAGACCTATGCCAGCAAGTACCTGGCTCGATTGTGAGAATTCCCTGATTTGCTGATTGGAGTTCATCAGGTTATACAAACTGTTCTGACCATTAAAGGCGAAATTATTCAAAGGATTATCACCGATATTTATGGATAGTGAAGGATTCTGGTAATTTGCATCCTCGCCAAGATCAGTAAAGGCTATCACATTGCGTGTTTCCTGAACATTAGCAGTTTGATTGACTACCCAAACCTCAATACGGGTTATTTGCACACCTGAGTTTACAATAGGTAAATTTCTAAGCGCCAAGTCATAGCTGTTTCTGAAAAATCCGCTTAGAAAATAGTGGCGGTTGGCTTCGTAATTGTCTACCCCGATAATGAAATTCTGGGTTTGGGCACCGCCTTGTACGTTGATGGTTTTTTTCTGTCCGCGCTCTTGCGAGAAAAGTGTAGTTGCGGTTAGCTTTCCAAATTTAAGCTCAGTTTTTATACCGAAAAGACTTTGGCTACCACTGATCAGCGAGTTATTGAGGGGCATGCTTACATTACCGGCCTCTATATTCTGAATAATCTCATCTTCGTAGCCGGTATATTGAATTTTGGTTTGGTTTTCAAAATCGAAAGTAGCTTCAGTATTGTAATTTGTGCTTAGCTTGAGTTTTTCACCAATGTTTCCAACCACGTTTAGCTGTATTCGTTGATCAAAGTTGAAGGTGGTAATTGTACGTTGATTTACAGGAATAAGCGGGTTTTCGTTTTTGTTGATGTTTAGACCAAAGATGAGCTCTGCTGTACCTTGTGGTTTAATTTCAACCTTGTTACCACCAAATAATCTGTCGAATGCTTCTCCTTTTACGTTTAGCGTGGGAGCAAATGGCTCAGGACCGGTTTTCTCGCTGCCAGCTATTTGCTCAGTAGAACGTATTTCTTTCCAGTAGTCCTTTACGGAATTTTTATTAACGTATGCCATGTACTCATCAAAAGTCATGACAGTGGGGTTTCGGTAATCAATATTATCTCCAATGCGCTTATAGAAATAGTATTTACCTGTATCAGGATCGTATTCTATTACATTGTTGATATTGCTGGGGTCAGTAAGTGTGATGCGACCCGTTTCCCCATATGGATTTACATTGTCTTGAAAAGGGAAAGGAAGGTTTGTAATAGGTGAATCTACGGGTAGTATGACCACTTCGGGCAGGTATACTTCGTCAATAATTATAGCAGGACGGCCGGCATAGCCAGCCCATACAAGTGCAAGCAGCGCTAGAACAATTACATAGCGCCAATTATATATTAATTGATTCCCCAACCAGCAATAATATTAAGCTACAAGCTTTTAAGGCTTTGCTTTATCAAATCTTCAATCCGTATCGATTCATCGCTCTTTTCCAGTATGTCATCGACAACTTTCTGAGCTTTGCGCGGGTCGAAACCCAAATTGCGCAAGGCTCTTAACGCCTCTGATCTGATCGTATTGCCCGATTCGTTAAAAATTTCAAAAACAGTTTCACCTCCCTGCACTTTGTCTCTGAGATCCACAATGATACGTTGGGCAGATTTTGCTCCAATTCCTTTAATTTTTTTCAAGGTTTCAACATCACCTGCCATGATTGCTGATTGCAATTCAGATGGTTTCAAGGTGCTGAGTGCTGCAATGGCTGAAGCAGGACCAATACCCGAAACTGAAATGAGACTTCTGAACATAGCACGCTCGGCTGACGTGGCAAAACCATAGAGTGTATGGGCATCTTCACGCACAGCGAAGTGTACAAGGAGCTTTGCTTGGCTTTTGGCGGAAAGCGCCTCAAAAGTATTCAGGGTGATGTTTAATATGTAGCCCACGCCCCCAGTTTCTAACACGGCATGCGCGGGCGTTTTGGATATCAGTGTGCCTGATATAAATTCTATCATTCTGCAGTTTAATAAACCGGTTTATTAATTTATCGTATCCTCTCCCTTTGTAGATCAAAATACAAATTTTGTGAACGATATGCCCAAATTGGGGCGTAAATGTAAAAATCTACTTTTGGAAATGCACAAAGCATTAGACAAAGTTTAGATGAAGTATAAAATTATGGTGTTTACTGGTGCCGGCATGAGCGCTGAAAGTGGGTTAAAGACCTTTCGTGATTCGGGGGGCCTGTGGGAAGATCACCGGATTGATGATGTGGCGACCCCCGAAGCCTGGAAAAGAAATCCTGAGATGGTGCTTCGTTTTTATAATGAACGTTATCGCCAACTTAGGCAGGCAGAACCAAATGGTGCCCACTTAGCCCTTGCAAAGTTAGAAGCAGCCTATAATGTACAGATCATCACGCAGAATGTGGATGATTTGCATGAGCGAGCAGGATCCTGCAATATTTTGCACCTCCACGGAGAGCTTACTAAATGTCGCAGTAATTTAGATGAAAACGTTATTTACCCTATGCCACCAAGTGGATTGCAAATTGGCGATTTGTGCAAATTTGGAAGCCAACTCAGACCGCATATCGTGTGGTTTGGGGAACCGGTACCTGCCATGATACAAGCAGAAAAACTGGTTGCAGAAGCTGATTTACTAATTGTTATTGGCACATCTCTCATTGTTTACCCGGCCGCAGGCTTGGTTTTTCAAGCAAAACCTGGTGTAGAAATTATTATTGCTGACCCGGGTGAACTGAATTATACCCTGTGGGATAGGGCAAAACATATCAGAGGCAATGCTGCTACTACCATACCAATATTGGTAGAAGAACTACTAAACAAGGCATAAAAAAAACCTTGGGAATCCAAGGTTTTAAACCGTAATTCTATGTACCAATGGCTATTTTACGATCAATTTGCCATTAGAAATCATTCGACTCGCACTCATAAATGAGTACATATAAATGCCTGCCTGAAGATCAGAAATATTTATTTCGAGAATACCATTCTGAGCGGTTAGTGGCACTTGCTTTACCTGCTGTCCTACCAGGTTATACAAAGTAATTGTAGCATGTTGAGCTGATTGATTAAGTGAATACTGGAAACGAACTACGTCGTAAGCAGGATTGGGTTGTGGTAAGCCAATTTGTCCCAGATCGGCGTTCTTAACAGCACTTGCAACGCTAACCTGAAATTCAATGGTGACGCAAGTTTGATTGGTGAAATCGGTTTCGTCATAAAAGCAATATTCTACTGTAGTACTACCCGCATTGCCTACAGGCAGATAATCCGCATAGAAATTAGGAACGCTTTGGCCGGGGCCGATGGGTATTGAAGTAGGGGAGATATATACCTGCGGCGTGTAGCACTGCTCCCAGCAAAAATAGTTGTAAGTGCCAGGTACTTCAGAAATAATGAATTTTCTTACTTTGACATTTAAAGTATAACTTGAATTGTTCTTAATGTCAAAAGAGGTGGTAAGCAGAGCATCATCTGTAGTGCCATAAACTATGGTCTGAGGATCGATTGCTTCTAAATCTGACTGGGCGAAAGATATGTTTGCCGAAAGGCAGACAAGAAGCAATAAGAGTAGGGTAAAAGTTTTCTTCATAGCAAAAGGGTTTCTTAAATTCTACACCAAATATAAGTACAAATACTTCATTTTGTAACATCTATGAATTGTGATTTTATAATAGGAATCCAAGCGAGAACTTCATTCGGAGAATAAATATGTCAGGTTTTATTGAGAAGTGGTTTGCCCGATGCTATCTTAGCAGTCCGAAATTTTAACCAAATTATTACCTGCAAAATGAAAAAACTTTTACTTTCTGCCCTGTCTGTGGCGCTTTTAACAGCCGCCAATGCTCAGGTTCTTGTTTCAGAATCTTTCAGCGGTACCACTCTTCCTGATGGCTGGACCAAGACTTCACTGAATCCTATTGGCTGGGTTTTTGGAACGCCTGCTTCCCTTTCTAGCACTTACTGGACTATACCGGCACATACCGGCAATTGTGCAGCATCAAATGATGATGGAAACGATAATAATGCCGCCTTGCATAATTCCAGCATGGATTTGCTTATCACTCCTTCAATTGATCTAAGTAGCGCATCGGCATGTGCTTTGACTTTTGATGTGTTCAATAACGGTGCCTGGGGTTCTACTGCTCATCTGCGCGTGTCAACTGATGGAGGGACTACTTTTACAGAGTTTAATACTATTACTGCTGACCCGGCATGGCGCACTGTTAACGTGTCATTGAATGCATACATTGGCAACAGCGATGTTAAAATCGCCTTCCGCCATAATGACAATAATCTATGGGCAGGTGGTTTGGCTGTAGATAATGTTGTTATTTTCATTCCACCAAATGACAATGCCGGATTGGTATCAATTACCACGCCAGCATTTGTGATGAACAATACTGAAGTTACAATTAGCGGTGTAATCGAAAACAGTGGAGCTAATAATATCTCTTCGGTAACGCTCGACTGGTCGGCTGGCAGTCAAAGTGGTTCGCACACTTTCAATGGCCTGAATTTGGCTTCTTTTCAAACATATGCTTTTTCACACCCGGTTGCATTAGACCTTGGCAATGAGAATATAGCCTTTGAAGTTGTGATTACCCAAACAAATGGAGAAGTAGATGCTGATCCTACTGATAACACAGGTAATCATCTTGTCCATGCACTGCTATTCAACCCTGCCAAGAAGATACTTGTAGAGCAAGGTACTGGCACGTGGTGTGGCTGGTGTCCAAGAGGTCATGTATTCTCCGAGTTTATGGCTGAAACCTATCCCAATTCTATTGAAGTAGCAGTTCATAATGGTGATCCTATGACCAATTCTATCTATGACGCAGGTATGAGTTCAAGAATTGGTGGTTACCCAAGCGGGCTTGTTGACCGCTACTTTATGGATATCGATCCATCAGAGTTTGAAGCAGCATACCTTGAGCGTATAGTTCAGCAAACTTTTGCTGAAGTAGGTGTTGATCTGGTGTACAATCAAACAACCCGCAACCTGCAAATGACAGTGAGTGCAAACTTCGCGGCATTTGTAGAAGGTGATTACCGTTTGAACGCAATCGTTGTAGAGGATGATGTAACCGGAACGGGTTCTGCATACAATCAGGCAAATTTTTACTCCGGCGGACAAGCGGGTCCAATGGGAGGATGGGAGAGTCTGCCAAATCCAGTTCCTGCCAGCCAAATGGTATATCATCATGTAGGCCGACGCATTATGGGCGGTTGGAATGGTACTGTTGGTACTATTGCTTCACAGGTTGTGCCGGGAACCGTTTACAGTACTACCTACTCACTCACTTTGCCAAACACTTGGGATCACACTAAAATCAGCGTTGTTGGCCTTATCATCGACCAGTCAAATGAGAGTTTGGTAAACGCCGAGGAATCAGGTGAAATACTGAGTACCGATACCCAGAAAGATTTTGGCTTCAGCTTTGATGTATTCCCAAATCCTGCAAGCAGCCATGTGAATATCGCTCTTGGAATGGAAAGACCGGGTGCTGTGGTTTATGAAGTTTTTGACATGACCGGCAAATTGGTGAAGTCATACGGAACAGGATCGCTTTCACCGGGTGAGTACTTCCAAACTTTGGATGTTACAAATCTGCAAAGCGGTTTCTACTTCGTAACGGTAAGTATTGACGGTAATAGAATTACCAAAAAACTTGCTGTAAGCAAGTAATTTTAAGTCATTTGAAATCTCAGTCCGCGGCTTATGCCGCGGACTTTATTTTCTAAATATGAAATCACTTGCGCTCTGCTTGTTGCTTCTAATTGTTTCGACAGCATCTTTTGCTCAGAAAACTATTCCAGCCATTCCAGTCAAAGACCTTCAGGGCCATACCTTCAATACAGGAGAGTTAAATAATGATGGCAAGCCAATGATTATAAACTTTTGGGCCACATGGTGCGCTCCATGCAAGCGTGAGCTTAACACTATTGCCGAAGTATATGATGAATGGCAGAAAGAAACAGGTGTTAAACTTATCGCGATTTCTATTGACGATGCCAGAAGCCAATCGCGCGTGCTTCCTTTTATCAATGGATCGTCTTGGGAGTATGAAATTTATATCGATGCAAATCAGGATTTCAAACGCGCAATGGGTGTGAATAATGTTCCCCATACCTTCTTGGTTGATGGAAATGGATATGTAGTATGGCAGCATAATAACTACAGCCCCGGCGATGAAGAGGAGCTTTATGACAAGATACGCGCACTAACCGGTAAATGACAAGATTTCAAAATATTGCCATTGCAGCTTTTATCTGGCTTATTGTCACACCCCATAACCTATTTGCTCAGGAAGACTTAGGTCAATTCAGTGGAAATTTTCAGATTGACGGGCAACTGTACAGACCCGATACGGCCATAAACGCTGTAGTTCCTCCTGAGAAAATGGCCTTGAGCGGATTTGGCAATTTGCTCTATACCCGCGGCAAACTTTCCGGTGGTATTCGTTTCGAAACATATATTCCTGCACCGGTGGCATATCCTGCAGGAGCTAAGTGGACAGGCACTGGCATAGGTTACCGATTTGCGCGCTACAGCGAGGAAAGTTTTGACATTACGGTTGGTAATTTCTATGAGCAGTTTGGTTCGGGCATGGTGCTGCGAACTTGGGAAGACAGAGGGCTTGGGGTGGACTACTCCCTCGATGGTGTTCGAGTAATAACCAAGCCTTATAGAGGTATAAGCATCACTGCACTTTATGGCAAACAAAGGTTTAATTTCAATAATGGACTTGTAAATGGCGGTGGCATAGTTCGTGGAGTAAATGCGGATATTGACATTTCAGAAATGCTAGATTCGCTAATGTTCATTCCAGGTCAATTGATGATTGGCGGTAGCTTTGTTAGCAAATACGAAAGAAATACAAGTTCGCAGTTTGACTATCCTGAGAATGTAGGCGCCGGCTCCCTTAGAATGAAATACAGTCTACGCAATTTTCAATTGGCAGGCGAGTATGCATTTACAGGCGAGAACCCGTCAAGGTTAAATTCTCAAATAATTCCAATCCCACCCGATCAGGATCCCGGGGTGGGCTTATGGTTGCCTGGAAATGGTATAAACCTTAATGCTACCTACTCCCAAAAAGGATTTGGAATCTCTCTGACAGCTTCCACCTTGGCCAATATGTCTTTTCAGAGCGAAAGAAATGCGGGCCCTTTTGATTCTTGGATCAATTATCTTCCACCTACCAGTATTTTACAAACTTATCTGCTTGCTCAATTGTACCCTTATGCTACACAGCCAAACGGAGAAGTCTCATACCGTGGTGAACTTTACTATCATTTCAAGAAAGAATCACTGCTTGGTGGAGCTACAGGGCTGAAGTTCGATATGAGTTTTACGCAGATAAAGCAACCAAGAATTACCATGCTTGATGATTTGGGAACTACCCGAAATGGTGCAGAAATTTCACTGTTTCGCTCTGGTGAATTAACCTATTATGCAGATTTCAATGCCAAGCTATCCAAAACTATTTCAAAAAAATTCAAAGCAAGCTTATTCTATATGAACCTTGTATACAACAATGACGTGATACAGGGAGCTTACGATTTTAATAATGAAGCTGCCAAAGGCACGGTGTATGCCGATATGATTGTCTTCGAAGGAAATTTGAAAGTGAACCGGACCAACAACTTGCGTTTTGAAATTCAGGCCTTGTTTACGGATCAGCACTTACAAGATTGGCTCTCAGTGGTAGCTGAGTATACCGTATCTCCACATTGGTTTTTCTCGGCTATTAATCAGTACAATTATGGTAATGCCGATGGCGACTTTTTTAATTTTCCCGTGGGAAGTCTTGGATATATAAAAGATAGTAGCCGTATATCCCTAAGCTATGGCAGGCAGCGCGCTGGAGTATTTTGCGTAGGCGGGATATGCCGCGTTGTGCCTGCAGCAAATGGACTTACCATAAATATCACCAGTAGTTTTTAACTTTGTAATATGATAGCTCGGTCTTTTATCCAATTACTAATACTTGTCTCAGCTTCCATTGTGCTTTTATCTGTGGCAGGTTGCAAAGAAGATTCGGAGTGCTATCACGCGGATAAACGCCTGTGCGATCCAAATTATGTACCTCCTGTGGTTGGTGTGATTCCCTTTGATGAAGACACAACCGGATACACCCGGAAGCACCTTTTAGAAGAATTTACAGGCTTCCTTTGCACAAATTGCCCTACTGCTTCGGCTACAGCTAAAGCCTTAAGACTTACCCATGCAGGAAGACTTACAGTTATTGCCATTCATTGCACACCCTTTTTTGCAGCTCCACTCACTACCAATCCGGCTATGCCGTTTTATAAAGACTTCAGAACTCCCGAAGGGGAAGCGTTGTATGAGTATTATTTGCCGCCAGGCTTACCCGATGGAGTTATAAATAGAACGGGCCGAAATGGACTTCCTACCATTACATTCCCATACTGGGCTGATGAACTGGCAAGTCTGATGGCAACAAATAATCTGGAGGTTTTTGTTAAAATCAATAACCTGAGCGTGAATGCTGACAGCACGGAGTTGACCGCACAAATTATAGTAAAACCCCTTGCGGAAATTTCTGACAGTTATAATATAAACTGCCTTATTGTTGAGTTTGGAATAGAAGAGGCACAGAAAGCTCCGGGTGGCGTAACAATATATGACTATAAGCATGATTTTGTATTGAGAAGAGCCAGCAACGGTCCATGGGGAACTTTTGCGTATAACGAAACCCTTCAGCTTCAGTCCGATCAGGCGCTTGGATTTGAATTGAAAATTCCATTGGACGCTGAATGGGATCTTACTAATTGCGAAGTAATAGTATACATATCCCGCGAAAGCGACAGGCAGATTGTGCAGGTTGAAGAACACAACCTATATGAATAAACGACTTATTCTCACCGCTTTACTAATATTGCTCATGGCTCAATGCTATGCGCAATTTGCCGACAACCCCGTGGTTTATGCCAAAGGCGGTCTGGCTGCCAGTACCATTCAAAACTCTCAAGGATCGGGGTTCAATAAGATCAATATTATGGCGGGTTTGGGTTATTTTAAGCCGTTAGAAGAAGAGTGGGGAATGATGCTTGAATTGAATCTTGCTCAAAAAGGCACCCGAAAAGTAGCCGATGGACCTTCTGCTATGGTGAATCAGTACAGGGCTGACCTCTGGTACGTGCAAATTGCGGGTCTATGCAACTACCAGATAAACCAAGATATTTCGGTATTTCTGGGACCGGCTTTAGGCTATTTGGTAGCCAGTAGTGAAGAAGATTTTAATGGAGCGGTTTCCGAAAGCCAGTCGACGAACTATAAGGATTTTGAGTTAACAGTGCTTCTTGGCTTTAAATATCATATTACCAAGTATCTTGCTTCCGGACTTTACCTCGATCAGAGTATCCTGCCAATTATCAAAACAGGCTTTGATAATAATAGTATAAGCGGCATAAGACAGTTCAATACAGTGGCAGGAGTTGCGGTATACGTTGCCTTTTGATTTGCAGCAACTTGCATAGTCTTTATACCTTTCTAATATTCAGTAGAGCTAAAAAAATTGTTAATCCGTCGAAACTACCTAAAATACCTGTCGAAATGTTGCGTTAATTTTATACCTTCAAACCACCTAACTAATATTTAAACTGCAATGAATATGTTGGAACTTAGTAAGCAAATCCTGCAGAAGGTAAGCTTCGACAGGAAGCTTTTCGCAAAAGAGCTGAGAAAATCGCTCCGTTGGATTCAGCCACAGGAACGTACTCAGCTTAAGGCCTGGTGCCTTACCACGTTCGGTGTGGTATACCATGATGTAATACTCGAAGTATTCGAAAATGCAAATTTAGGCGCCTCTTTCTGAGGCGTTTTTTTGTCCTTTACTTTTGTTTGACTGATATTCAGATTGCTTTTATTTTAACTTTTCGCGATGGGTAAAAGTATATTTTCGCCCTATGGTTCTTGTTACCGGTAGCACAGGCATTGTTGGTACACGTCTCGTTTTTGACTTGCTTCTTAAAGGTAAGAAGGTAAGGGCAATGCGCAGAGAAAGTAGTGATATTGACTACGTCAGAGAGATTTTCGGATTTTACGATTCGTCGAAAGCTGATCAACTTTTCAGGCAAATTGAATGGGTTAATGCTGACCTCACCGATATATTTTCAATTGAAGATGCTATGAGGGATGTGAGCGAAGTCTATCACGCTGCGGCTCTGGTGTCATATTCCCCTGGTGATGCCAATGCACTTATTTTATATAATGCAGAAGGTACAGCCAATATCGTGAATGCAGCACTTGAAGCAGGGGTAGAAAAGTTTTGTCACATTAGCTCAGTAGCTGCCTTGGGCAAGCCTAAGTATGGCAACCCTGCCACTGAAAAAAATTGGTGGCAGAGAGTTGGTGGAAACAGCACCTATGGGCTTAGTAAATTTATGGCCGAGAGAGAAGTGTGGAGAGGCGCGTCTGAAGGCTTGAATGTTATTATCGTAAATCCATCTATTATAATCGGTGCAGCAAAAAGCGACCAAAGCAGTGGTATGTTGATGAATTTGCTTCGCAAGGGGGTAAAATATTTTCCGAAAGGCAGTGCAGGATATGTTGATGTTCGTGATGTAAGTGGTATGGCAATACAACTGATGGAAAGTGCTCTTGTAAATGAAAGATATATCCTGAATGCTGACACTGTTTCTTATAAGAAGCTGCTAGACATGTCAGCCGGAATTTACGGCAATAGACCACCTGTATTCTGCATCAGGCCTTGGATGCTTTCTATTGTATGGCGCTTGCTTTGGCTTGGGTCAATCATAACTAGGAAAAAACCAAAAGTTACCAAAGAAACAGCCCAAAGCGCCAGTGCACGGAGTATATACAGCAATGAAAAAGTAAAGAAGGCCCTCGGTTGTGATTTTATTGCGCCCCAAGCCTCGCTCGAATACTTTTCTCGTTATTATGCCTAGCAGAGTCAAGGCTGTTGATTTCAAGCTTTTGCTCTTCGCTAAATTCCCGTTTTACTTCGGCTTCGAGCTTACTTAGGCTGTCGAGTACGGTTTCGAAAACTACTTCCATTTTCTCAGGATTTTCTCGATACCAGGAATAAGTTTTCAGAAAGGCTTCTTTGCTTATACCATGTTTTTCAAATACTGCATCATACACTTTGTCAGCTTGGCTATCTGCAAGCCGGTTGCCTAAAGCCCTTTGTGTTTTTAATCCCTCAGCAATCTGCACGTCGAGCATTACGGCTGCAAATACACCTTCAGGTAAAAGGTCGGCAGGGGCAGATGGTTTATTCTCACTGCATGCGGTAAGGAACACGAAAAGAATTAAAAATAATCGGTATTCTATCATCTGTTGAATGTAAGACGTTCTCCACGCACATTATCCACCACAACCCCATCTTTCCATACCCAAGTACCATTTACCGTAGTGGCTATTACTGATGACAGAAAGGTGTGGCCTTCAAACGGACTCCAGCCACATTTGTAAAAAATGTTGTTCCTGCTCACCGTAAATGACTTATTGAGGTCTACAAGCACCAGATCAGCAAAGTAACCTTCACGAATGTTTCCTCTTCTATTAATTTGAAATAAGGTGGCTACGTTGTGACTTGTTTTTTCCACAATTTTCTCAAGATTAAAAACACCGGCATGATACCTATCGAGCAATGCGGGTAAAGCATGTTGCACCAAAGGGCATCCACTCGGCGCTTTGGTATATACACCCATCTTCTCATCAAGTGTGTGTGGAGCATGGTCTGTGGCAATAACATCAATTCGGTTTTCATTCACTGCCTGCCTTATCATCTCACGGTCTGCAGACGTCTTTATTGCAGGGTTCCATTTAATAAAATTGCCCTTGAATTCATAATCAGCATCGCTAAACCACAAGTGATGTATGCAAGCTTCAGCGGTGATTTTTTTTTCAGCTAGGGGTGTGTTTTTACTGAAAAGTTCGGTTTCCACACCGGTTGCCATATGCAGTATATGCAGACGTGTATTGTGTTTTGACGCCAGTTCAATAGCAAAAGATGAGCTTTGATAGCAGGCCTCTGCAGAGCGTATTAGTGGGTGGTGGCTTGCGTTGAGCTTATCGCCGAAAAGAGCAGCATAATGAGCAGCATTGACTGCTATAGTTGCCTCATCTTCACAATGGGTAGCAACAATGGTGGGGCTTTCGCGAAATATACCTTCAAGCGTGGCTCGCTTATCTACCAGCATATTTCCGGTAGAGGAGCCCATAAATACCTTTACCCCGCATACATTTTTCGGATTGGTATAAAGCACTTCCGAAAGGTTATCGTTACTTGCCCCCATAAAGAAGGAGTAGTTTACAGCCGAAACTTCCGCAGCAAGCTGATATTTTTCTTCAAGCAAGAATTGGTTGAGCGTATTGGGCACTGTATTTGGCATTTCCATAAAACTGGTGATCCCTCCTGCGGCAGTGGCCCGGCTTTCAGTATATATATCAGCCTTATGTGTGAGCCCGGGTTCCCGAAAATGCACCTGATCGTCTATAAGTCCGGGTAACAAATGTGGCCCTGCGGCATTTATCACTTCTGTATAGTCATGCTCAGATTCTATAACGGTTGAAATTTTATCAATAAACCCATTGACTAAGAGTATATCTGAAATATAACTGGTGCCTTCATTTACAATTGTTGCACCTTTTATCAGGATACGGCCCATGACTTTTTGTTGAATCGCAATTTTAATACCCCCAGAAATGCTTCCTTAAAGATAGACATACTCATTTTGCTTTGGCCCATCGTTCGGTCTCGAAATGTTATCGGTACTTCTATCAGCTTAAATCCATTACGGATGGCGGCGTATTTCATCTGAATCTGAAAGGCATATCCTACAAATTTTACCGCATCGAGATTCAATGTTTCGAGCACTTTACGGTGATAACAAACAAAGCCCGCCGTGGCATCTTTGATATTGATCCATAGCACCACTTGCACATATACCGAAGCAAAATAAGAGATTAACACACGGTCAAACGGCCAGTTTTCAACCTTTCCGTTAGGTACATAGCGAGAACCTATACTTACATCAGCACCGCCATCGGTGCAGGCTTCAAGTAACTTAATCAAATCTGAAGGGCTGTGGGAAAAGTCAGCGTCCATTTCAAAAATATATTCATAACCCTTGGAAAGGCTTTCTCTGAATCCTGCAAGATATGCGGTGCCCAGGCCTTGCTTGCCACTTCGCCGCAGCAATTGCAGTCTTTCGGAATATTTTGATTGAAGGCTGGCTACAATATCACCGGTACCATCAGGAGAATTATCATCCACGACCAGCACATGAAACGGAAAATCCTGGCGCATCACTTCTTCGATGATACGCACAATGTTATCCTTTTCATTATAGGTAGGAATAATTACAACCGCCTTGCGCAAATTCAGAAAATTTTGTGCTAAGATAGTTTAAAAGGGTGCATTGAATAAGTCTTCAGCCTTACGTTTGCATACCTTATCAGGAAGTTTATTCAATAAAGTTTGTTATTTAAAGACTGCCGTTCAAAAATGGCTTTTGACCATTACAATTCGCAAGCACCTGGCGATAAGTACCAATATGACTTTAGATGTAGTATTATTCTCGTGCCTTCTTTCTGAATTGGCTCTTATTTCCAGAAGGTACCACTAAGATGGTGGCTGGTTAAAGCCACACAAAAAAAGAAAGGGCTGACCATTGTCAACCCTTTCCCCTTAATCACCAATTAAACCTTATTAATGAAATCCTACAGCCTTTACGGCAGGATATTTTAATGGGTTACAATTTCCATGAATATGCGAAGAAAGGTGTCCGGATCTTCGGCATGCAACCAATGCCCTGCCTTCATTTCCACAAAGGTGGCATTGGGAAACATTCTTTTTATTGAAACCTTATCCGATTCAACAATATAATTTGAAAGCGTGCCGCTGATAAAATAAGTGGGCACTGAACTTGCCACAGAGGGAAGGGCTTTAAGGATTTCATCCATCTTATTTTCAAGCACCTCAAAATTCATCCGCCAGCCAAACGATTCCTTATCTACACGATAGAGGCTTTTAAGTAGAAACTGCCTTACACCCTGGTCAGGTAGATATGGTTTCATTTGCTCTTCAGCTTCACTCCGCGATGTAAGCGAGTTGAGGTCAACGGCATGCAGCGCTTTGAACATGGGTCCATGGTGAGGCTGGTATTTCTTCACACCCATATCTGCAACTACAAGCTTTATGACCCTATCGGCAAAAAGTTGCGCAAAGCGCATGGCAGCTTTGCCACCCATGGAATGACCCATGAGTATAGCCTTCACTATATGGTGTTGATCCATGAAGTCAGCAATATCCTGCGCAAGCAAATCATAGCTGAATTCATGGCTGTGAGGCGAGCGACCATGATTTCGCTGATCCACAAGATAGACTGAAAAAGAAGCGGCTATTTTTTTGGCTAGAGTAGCCCAGTTGTCGGCCGAGCCGAATAATCCGTGAAGTATAATAATGGGAGTACCCTCTCCGTATTGATTGTAATCAAGCTTCATCTAAGTGCCTTCAAATAGAGATTAATTGTATTTTCAAGACCAAAATACAGCGCATCGCATACCAAGGCGTGGCCAATTGATACTTCCAGGAGCTCTGGTATATTTTGACGGAAGTATCTGAGATTTTTAAGATCAAGGTCATGGCCGGCGTTTATGCCAATTCCTGCCTTTAAAGCCGCTTTTGCAGAAGCCAGAAACGGTGCAATTGCCGCCTGCGGATTGATATTATAATTTCTGGCATATGACTCAGTATACAGTTCAATTCGGTTCGCACCGGTTTCGGCAGCAGCCAAGACCATTTCAGGATTAGGGTCTACAAACAAACTTACTCTTGCTCCTGATTCATGCAGTTCTGCTACCACTTCAGTAAGGTACCGAAGATGTGTTATTACATCCCACCCAGCGTTGCTTGTCAGTACATCTGGCCCATCGGGAACGAGCGTTGCTTGTGCAGGACGTGTGTCTGCCACAAGCTTTATGTATCTGCTATCTGGAAATCCTTCAATATTGTACTCAGTAGTGATTATTGGTGCCAGATTGTATACATCATACGTGGTAATGTGGCGCTCATCCGGCCGGGGGTGTATAGTAATGCCATCAGCGCCAAAGAGCTGACAATCCAATGCCACTTGTACAATATCAGGATTGTTGCCTCCACGCGCATTTCGTATGGTTGCAAACTTATTGATATTCACACTTAGCTTTGTCATCTATTTCTGGCTATATTTCGCGGTCACAAAGGTAAGTGTTAAAAGATAGCCACTAGGTTATTAACGATATTCGAATTAAAACAATGAGAGCAGGAGATTTAATCAGCGATGAAATACCCACACTTGAAGGGAGCGATAGTGGCTTATGGGCTATGCAGCTTCTCGATGAATACAAAATGCGTCATTTGCCTGTGTTGGACGGAGGCAAATTTATAGGCCTTATATCTGATGAAGCAGTACTGGAACTTAAGAATCCTGAAGCGCCTATAAAAGATGCAACAGATTTGCTTTCGCTCATATATGTGAGTCAGGACCAGCACGTTTACGACCTTGTAAAGGTTGCAGCCCAGCATGAATTGAGTGCAGTGCCAATACTTGACAGCAACCTTAGTTATATAGGTGTTGTGAGCATATACTGCCTTGTGCGCGAACTTGCTAAGATTGCTGCTATCAATGATGAAGGAGGAATATTGGTACTTGAGATCAATGAAAAAGATTATTCTCTAGCCGAAATTTCTCAGATTGTCGAAAGTAACGGTGCACGCATACTAAGCGCAAATGTGACTTCTACACCCGACAGCAGTAAAATGGAAGTAACACTTAAGTTGAACCGAAACAATATGGATGGTGTGATTCAAACTTTCGGACGTTATGACTATACAATTAGCGCTTCATATCACGAATCATCTTATCAGGACATGATGCACAATCGTTATGAAGAGCTCATGCGCTACCTAAAAATCTGAAATTTAAAATGCCTGGCTTGAAGCATTGGCTCCTTCTGCTGTCAATAGCGCTTTTTGCTCCAGCTTTATGCGCGCAGCAATCAAACACCTTCGCTCTCGACACCACCCGAAAAATGGTGGTGGTCGACTTTTTAATTGAGGGCAATAAGGTAACCCAAGAGCGCATCATATTGCGCGAAGTAACATTTGCTGTTGGTGATTCTCTCTATCTCTCAAACATAAGAGCTGGAATGGAGCAGTCGCGGAATAATATTATGAATCTACGGCTCTTTAATTTTGTGGAAGTCGAGGCCGTTCAAATTGACCATCAGCAGGTACTTGTCCTCATATCAGTAAAAGAGAGATGGTACATATACCCGGTACCAATTCTCGAAATAGCTCAAACCAACTTTAATACTTGGTGGGAAACCAAAGAGTTGCGATGGCTCAATTACGGAGTAGCCGTGTCGCACAATAATTTTAGGGGTCTCAACCAAAACCTGTCTTTGATGATACGATTCGGATATACCAGGCGATTCAGTGCATCATACAGCATTCCTAATATTAACCGGAAGCAAACACTTGGACTGAATTTCAGCGCGGCTTACATTGAAAATGATGAAATAGTATTCAATACCTTCGATAATACACGCCAGTTTTATAGAAATTCTGAAGTGAAGGCCCGGCAGTTTATGCAGTATAATGCAGGCCTCAGTTACAGAGAGAATATATTTACGAGCCATCATTTTCAACTCACCTATATCAATGCCTGGGTCAATGATACAATACCTATTCTACAACCCGATTATTTCACCGGAGGTACAAGTAGTACTCAATTTTTAAGAGCATCCTATACACTGAGCTATGATACCCGCGATTACCGGCGTTATCCGCTTAAAGGACTACTATTGGTGGGCAGTTTGCAACAAGACGGACTCGGCATATTCAACAAGGAAGGCCTCAACCTGTTTACCACATCAGCCAGTTACAGACATCACCATAAATTGAGTGACCGGTTATACCTGGCCCATAGCATTACCGGCAAAGTTAACTGGAGCGAACCTCCTTATTATCTGCTTAGGGGCTTGGGGTACAATGAATTTGTTAGAGGCTATGAGTTTTTTGTCATTGATGGAACCCATTTTGCTCTTTTGCAAGGCAATTTAAAAATGACCGTCATCAAGCCAAAGCCCGTTACTATTCCGTTTGTGCCAACTGAGAAGTTCAGTGAAACATTTATATCTATGTATGCCAACCTTTTTTTTGATGCCGGCTATGTCAATGGACCTGCTTTTCGGTCAGCCAATTCACTGGTGAATGAATATCTTTACAGCATGGGTATAGGCCTTGATGTAGTAACGTATTATGATAAGGTAATGCGCGTGGAAGGATCCTTCAACGCCTTGGGCAATTTTGCCGTATTTGTACACTTTAAGCAGGCATTCTGATGAAAATAGCCATTTACGGTAAACCCGGTTCAAATAATGTAAATGCCGCCGTTCCGGAGCTTATAGGTCAGTTGAACCAATACGGATTCACATTCGAAATCTATGAACGCTACGCAGCTTATCTTACAGAAAATGGATATCTGAAGGAGATGCCCATTACCTTCAATCGAGAAAATGCAGATATTACAAAGTATGCATTGCTTATAAGCATAGGAGGCGATGGTACTTTACTGGATACCGTGACACTTATAGGCGCATCAGGAGTGCCCATCATAGGACTGAACGCAGGGAGATTGGGGTTTATTTCAGGACTTGATAAGCATGAAATTGCCGACGTGCTCATAGCATTAAAGAGCGGTAAAATTCATTGCGACTACCGGTCATTGCTTACCGTGAAGTCACAGAGAGGGCTGTTTGATTTACAGAATTTCGCACTCAATGAAATTACCGTGCATAAGAAAGATACTTCCGCCATGGTGAGAATTGATACCTGGATTGACAATGACTTTCTAAGTACTTACTGGGCTGATGGACTTATCGTTAGTACGCCTACAGGCAGCTCGGCCTACTCACTGAGTTGTGGTGGCCCTATCTTAATGCCCAATGCCGACAATATTGTAATTACTCCGATAGCACCTCACAACTTGAATATCAGGCCAGTTGTGGTTTCATCGCGATCAGTTATTAAAGTCAGGGTTTCGGGAAGGAGCGAGAATTTTCTGATTACCGCCGATAGCCGTTCTGAAATATTGCTCCCCAATGAAGATATTATCATTACAAAAGCGCCTTTCCAGATTGGACTTCTGCAGCCCGATGGGCACACATTTGCCAATACCCTGAGAAATAAATTGGGTTGGGGCATGGATAAACGGAACTGATAGTATCCGCTAACTCAAATTTATTCCGTTTTCAATTGCAATATCGCGGGTTTAAAATATTGTAACTTCGCGAACCCCAAATCGTCGTATTCATGAATTCAGTCGAGATTGGCCTAAATTTGTATCCGCAATGCCCGAAAGGGCTGCAATAATTTTATAAATATTTCGATAAGTAGTTCGTATGCGGTTTGCGGCTTTTATATTATTGTGCATTACTTCAGAGGCTTTCGCACAGTATCATGAAATTGGTCTTATGGTCAATCAGGCCACCTATATTGGCGAGATTAACCTTAGTAGCCACATACCTGCTAAATTTCAACCCGGCGGAGCGCTTATATACCGATATAATTTTAACGACCGCATGGCTTTTAAGGGCAATGTGTTGTTTGGGAGGATGTATGCCCACGATAAAGATTCGGATAGCGAATGGCAGAGGAACCGAAACCTGCACTTCAGAACCAACATATTTGAGATTAGCGGGCAGATTGAAATAAATTTTCTGACCTATGAGATTGGAGATAGGCAGCGTCCATCATCACCATACATATTTTTAGGATTTTCAATTTTCAGGTTCAATCCTCAGGCAGAGTTTAATGACCGATGGGTAGATTTACAACCCCTGGGTACAGAAGGCCAGGGAATTCCTGGATTTGATGAACGATATCCGCTTACACAGGTAAGTATTCCATTTGGCATAGGCTTTAAGTTCAATATTTGGAGAAATTTTGGAGGTGCAATTGAGTGGGGTTTCAGACGTACATTCACTGATTATCTCGATGATGTAAGTGGTACTTATGTGGACGCTGCATTGCTCGAAGAAAAGAATGGCCCGCTCTCCGCAATAATGGCTGATAGAAGCTTTGCTGCATCTGGCCCTGACGGCACTAACACCGACATGCAACGTGGTGAAACTAACCGGAAAGACTATTACGCAATTGCAGGCATAATGATAACCTACAAAATTGGCAAACCCAGAATCAAATGCCCATCAGCATGGAACTAACGCAGTTTTGTAGTACGCCAAAAAATAAGACCTTTGCGCACCTAAATAATGAGTACCAAAGAACATATAGATAGAGACCGTGTGCCGCAACATGTAGCCATCATTATGGATGGTAACGGAAGGTGGGCTAAAAACCATGGTGAAGCGAGAATCTATGGACACATGAATGGCGTAAATGGTGTACGTGAAGCACTTACTGCCGCCTCTGATATTGGTGTGAAATACCTGACCTTGTATGCATTCAGTACTGAAAATTGGGATCGACCAATTGAAGAAGTCTCTGCGCTCATGGATTTGCTCGTGCAAACCATTGTAAAGGAAATAGACAAACTCGAAGAGAACGATGTTTGCGTGAAAGCCATTGGTGATTTGAATATGCTTCCAACCGAATGTAGAAAAGCACTCAAAGAAGCAATAGTACGCACCAAACACAAGAAAACTATCACGGTAATTTTGGCGCTCAGCTACAGCAGCCGATGGGAGATTACCAAAGCAGTGAAGAATATAGCCCGCGATATTTCAAAAGGCAAGCTGAAAGAAGATGACATCAACCAAGACACGATTTGCTCTTATTTGGAAACCAAAGATTTCCCTGATCCTGAACTGTTGATTAGAACCAGTGGTGAAAAGCGAATCAGCAATTTCTTGCTGTGGCAAATAGCCTACAGCGAACTTCATTTTACACAAACCTTGTGGCCAGACTTCAAGAAAGAAGATTTCTTTGAAGCTGTGGTGGCTTACCAAAACAGAGAACGTAGATTTGGAAAAATCAGTGAGCAGGTCACAGTATAAGGTCATTTTATTGCTTGTTTACTTGCTCTGCATCCTTTCAGGAAAAATTAGTGCACAGGTATCAGTTGGCTCCTATGAACCCGATTACCGCAATCCGCGCGATTTTACTATTGGCGGGATCACTGTAAATGGCGCACGAAATTTTGACTCACAAGCAATCATTCTGTTTTCGGGCTTATCTGTAGGCCAAAAAATTACTGTGCCAGGCGAAAAGATTTCGCAGGCAATTAAAAACCTTTGGAAGCAGAAACTCTTCGATAATATTGAAATTTCAGTGAATGAGATAAAAGGCGATAAGATATTTCTTTCCATAGACCTTACTGAACGGGCGAGGCTCTCAAGATTTAAGTTTGAAGGAGTCTCCAAGGGCGAAGCAGAGAACATACGTGAAAAAATAAATCTGATAAGGGGTTCAATTGTAAATGAAAACCTGCTTACCAATACCACCAATATCATTAAGGATTACTACGCCGAAAAGGGATACCTAGATGCACTGATTGACATTAAGCAATACCCTGACACCCTGGTGGCAAATAGCGAATTTCTTGTAATCACTATCGACAAGAAGACCAAGGTCAAGATAGGCGACATTTCTTTTATTGGCATAAGCGAAATGAGCGAAGCTAAGCTTGAAAAGCAAATGAAAAAGACCAAGCAGAAGAAGGTTACATCGGTATTTAAAAGATCAAAATATATAGAGGATGAATATGTGAAAGATAAGAAGAACATAGTGAGTGCCTATAACAAAGAAGGATTCCGGAATGCGAAAATTATTTCAGACTCTTTGTATAGACGCGATGATGGTACTTTAGGTATTCTACTCAGGATACAAGAAGGCCGACGGTTTTACTTTCGCAGTATTGAGTTTGTCGGAAATACCAAATACAGCTCCGCTCGATTGACCGAAATGTTGGGAATTCAGCCTGGGGAGATATATGACAAATCTGTTTTTGATTCACGCCTTTTCATGAATCCAGCCGGAGGAGATGTAAGTTCGCTTTACATGGACGATGGGTATCTGGCTTTTCAAGCCATACCGGTCGAAAAACGTGTGGTAGGCGATAGTATTGATATTCAGATCAGAATTTATGAAGGACGTCAATACAGGATCAATAAGGTAATTATCAAAGGAAATACCAAGACAAACGATCACGTAATACTCAGGGAAGTGCGCACCCGACCCGGAGATCTCTTCAGCAGGTCGGACATTATCCGTACCCAAAGAGAACTTGTGCAGTTGGGTTATTTTGACCCCGAAGCATTTGATGTACAGCCAGTGCAAAACGACCAGGATGGAACGGTTGATATTATTTATACCCTATCAGAAAGACCCAGCGATCAGATAGAATTATCAGGAGGTTGGGGTGCCGGAAGGATTGTAGGTACTTTAGGGGTGTCATTTACAAATTTCTCTATTGGCAGTTTCTTTAAGAAAGGAGCATGGAATCCATTACCGGCTGGCGATGGACAACGACTTTCCTTAAGGGCGCAAACCAACGGGGTATTCTTTCAATCATACAATCTATCCTTTACCGAGCCTTGGCTTGGTGGCAAAAAACCAAACTCCTTTACCGTAGGCATACAACATTCGGTTCAAACCAATGGAGTATCCGATAAACAGGCCACGCTGGGCAGGCCCCGGCAAGCGCTTTTTATTACTGGAGGCAATGTGAGTTTAGGCCAGCGGCTTACCTGGCCTGACGACTACTTTCAAAGGCTTCTTGGTATCAGTTATCTGTATTACGATATTCAGAATTTTACTTCAGGGCAAGGTACCGGAATATTTTCCTTTACAAATGGAGTTTCCAATAACCTTTCTTTTGTCTTCAATATTGGACGCAACTCTATATTTGACCCAATCTATCCTCGTTACGGCTCTAACGTCAGATTTAATACACGCTTTACTCTTCCTTATTCCCTTTGGGATGGTATAGATTATGGGGCTGATATAAGCGACCAGCAAAGGTACCGGTGGGCAGAATATTACAAATGGAAACTTGTAGCTGAATGGTTCACTGAACTTGCACCAAAATTTGTTTTAATGGTCAGGTCAGGGGTTGGATTTCTTGGGTTTTACAACCGAGAAAAGGGCATATCGCCATTTGAAAGATTCTACCTTGGTGGCTCAGCCCTCACTGGTTTCGCACTCGATGGACGCGAGATTATTGCACTTCGCGGATATGATGACCTCAGCTTGTCACCACCTGCCGGAGCCAATATTGTGACCAAAAACACCCTTGAGCTTAGGTATCCGCTTTCGCTAAATCCTTCGGCCACAATATTTGCTTTGGGCTTTCTGGAAGCAGGAAATACGTATGATGGCATTGAGAATTTCGACCCTTTCAGAGTATACCGAAGCGCGGGTGTTGGCCTTAGAATTTTTCTTCCCATGTTTGGTCTGATGGGCCTGGATTATGGTTGGAGATTCGACGACGTTCTCGGTCGTCCAAACATGGCTACATCACAGTTTCACTTTACCATTGGCATGAATCTTGGTGAACTGTAAAAAAGTAGTATTTTCGCAAACCCATAATGCCGCTACAATTTTGGCCATGAAGAAGTACCTGATTATCATAATATTTTCAATAGCAATATCGCAGATTGTATCAGCGCAGCGATACGCCTATGTAGACACAGAGTACATATTGAAGAATTTGAGCTCATACAATTCGGCTCAAAAAGAGCTTGATCGTTTCAGCAAGCAATATCAAGCCGAAATAGAATCGCGCTATGAATCATTGGATCGTTTGATAAAAGCCTATCAAGCTGAAAAAGTACTCCTTACAGAAGAATTGAAGAAGGAACGCGAAGCTGAAATACTACGAAAGGAAGCCGAAGCAAAAGAATTGCAAAAACAGCGCTTTGGTGTGGACGGTGATCTTTTTCAAAAAAGACAGGAACTCATTCAACCTATTCAAGAAGAAATTTATAACGCGATAAAGGAAGTGGCTCAGGGTGGTGGTTTTTCAGTAATATTTGACAAAGCCAATGAGTCAAACATTCTTTATGCCGACCCACGCTACGACAAGAGCGATCGGGTTCTGGCGCGTTTGGGCGTAAGTGCCAAAGATACAGATACCGGCAGCGAAGATGCCAAAGATGATACCAATGATAATCCGGACGATACTGGAAAAGATTCCGGCCGTGACGGAGGCACCACCCCTACAACTCCGCAGCGCAACAGCCCTGCGCGTGACACAGGCGGTGGGCGTAAATAAAACCTTAACTCAAACTTTCAGAACAACAAAAACAAACAATGAAAAAGCTAATCTTTATAGCCATCGCTACTGCAGGCCTGTTTTCTCAAGTACAGGCCCAAAAACTGGGACATGTGAATTTCGAAGAAGTAATTACCATGTTACCTGAAAGGGCTACCGCCGAAAAAGAAGTTCAGGATCTTCAAAAGAAACTTGAAGCCAGACTTTCAACCATGATTGAAGCCTACCAGGCAAAAGTTCAAGAATACGAAGCTGATCAAACCAGCAGCCAGACTATGAAAACAAGTGCTGCCAGCGAAATTTCAGATCTTCAGCGCCGCATTCAAGAGTTTCAGCAGACAGCAGTAACCGAAATTGAAACCAAGCAGAACGAATTGATGGCCAAAATGCTGGAGCGGGTGCGCACAGCGGCTTCTGCCGTAGGCAAAACTGGTACATACACCTACATCTTCGATTCGAGTAATAACGGAGGTGTACTCTACGCAGGCGGCGAAGATGTAACTCCACTTGTTAAGAAAGAATTGGGTATTTAATACCAAACTGCTTTCATACATGAGAAAAACATCCCTTCTTTGGGATGTTTTCTTATGGCCCATACTACCGACAATAGACCTATTGGAATTTTTGATTCCGGAATTGGCGGACTTACCGTTGCCGCATCAATTGCGCGCAGGCTGCCCGATGAGCGAATCGTGTATTTTGGCGATACCGCTCACCTGCCTTATGGAGAAAAATCGCCTTCAGCACTTCGATCTTACGCTGTGCGCATCATTGATTTCCTGAAAACCCAGAATTGCAAAGCGGTAGTTATTGCATGCAATACCGCTTCGGCAGTAGCTTTTGATGCTGCCAAAAAGAGAGCCGGCAAGTCAATGCCTGTAATCAATGTGATCGATCCCACTGTAAAACTGGTAGTGAGCCGGTTCGAAAAAGGAAAAATTGGTGTGATTGCTACAAAGGCTACCGTCAATAGCCGTATATACGCAAAGCGCATTGAAAAACTGCAGCCGGGTATCAAGGTCACAATGCTGGCTACGCCATTGCTTGTATCCATGATTGAAGAAGGTTTTTTCAATAACAATATCTCTCAGGCAATAATAAACTCATATTTAGATAAGCCAAACCTAAAGGATATTTCGGGCTTGATTCTCGGCTGTACCCACTTCCCCCTTATTCGAAAAGAGGTTGAGAAATTTTATAAAGGCAACACAGTCGTTATCGATTCATCAGAAATAGTTGCTGCTGCGGTAGATGCCGTATTAATAGCACATCAAATAAAATCAGAAAAGAAGGTAGGCAACCACAAGTTTTTTGTCTCAGACCTTACAGCTTCCTTTGCTGAAAGCACCCAAATTTTCTTTGGCGAAAGGGTAAAGCTCGAGAAGAAAAACCTGTGGGATTAAATAGTTACAAGCCCAGAAGAACCTCAGCAGGGTCTTTACTCCCGAAAATTATTCGCTCCGGATGCTCAAGCATTTCTTTAACCTTCACCAGAAAACTTACCGACTCCTTGCCATCAATAATGCGGTGATCGTAGCTGAGGGCTACGTACATCATAGGCAGTATTACTACCTGTCCGTTTACAGCCATGGGGCGCTCCACAATATTGTGCATGCCAAGAATAGCTGATTGCGGTGGGTTGATGATGGGTGTACTCATCATGGAGCCGAATACACCGCCATTGGTAATGGTAAATGTACCACCCTGCATTTCTTCAATAGAAATTTTGCCATCGCGCACTTTGATAGCGAGGTTTCTGATTTCAGTTTCAATTTCGGCAAGGCTCATGCGCTCGGCATTTCTTACCACCGGCACCATAAGTCCTTTCGGAGAGCTCACGGCCACGCCGATATCAGCGTAGTGGTGGTAGATTATTTCATCGCCATCAATCATGGCATTTACCGTGGGAAATAAGTTGAGGGCTTCCGTTACAGCTTTGGTAAAAAATGACATGAAGCCAAGGCCAATGCCATGTTTTTCTTTGAAAATATCCTTGTACTTATTGCGCATATCCATGATGGGCTTCATATTTACCTCGTTGAACGTGGTAAGCATTGCAGTTTCATTCTTGACACTTACGAGTCTCTCAGCGATTTTTCGTCGCAGTACAGACAGGCGCTTGTTTTCAGTGTCGCGGGTACCGCCCCATCCGCCGGCAACTGCCTTGTCAAATCCTGCAGCCATGGCTACCACTACGTCCTGTTTGGTTATTCGTCCTCCGGGGCCACTTCCGTTTACTTGCGATGGTTTTACTCCTGCTTCATCCATCATTTTTTTGGCAGCCACTGAAGGAGTTCCTTCTGCATAATGCTTTTCAGCTTTAGCAGTTGAGGGCATCGGGTTTGGTGCAGGCGTTTTAGCTTCAGTAGCGGATTTTTTCACTTCTGGTTCTGCTTTTTTCGCTTCGGAGGGTGCTGCTTTAGCAGGCTCAGTGCTCCCTTCAGGTCTTTTGGCTTCTGTGTCAATTAGGCATATTACATCACCCACTTTCACAGTATCACCTTCTTTAGCCTTATGTGATATTACTCCTGCTACTTCAGCAGGCAGTTCAAGGGTGGCTTTGTCAGAGTCAACTTCTGCAACGGGTTGATCTTTTTCAACATAATCACCATCGGCTACAAGCCAGCTTGCAATTTCTACTTCTGATATTGATTCGCCCGGGCTGGGCACTCTCATTTCAAACATGGAGTGGGGAGTTATTTAACGGTTTGTTTAGCGTATTTAAAAAGGCGTGCCATATTGGCTGTTTGCCTTGCTTCTGATGTTTTGCTTGAGCCTGATGCAGGGCTGGCACTGGCCTTCAGTGAAATACACTCAAGTTTTACAGTTTGGTAATTCATGGCCATAAATGTCCATCCCCCCATATTTTGAGGCTCTTCTTGCATCCAGATGTAATTGGCAGCTTTTGAATACTTCTTCACAACCGCATCCAAGCGATCTTGCGGAAGCGGGTAGAATTGTTCCAGCCTCACTACGGCAATATTCTCGCCCGAGTCGTTGCGTTCTTTTTCCTCCAGTATGTCATAATATATCTTGCCGGAACAAAACACAATAGTGTCGATATTTTCAGGATTTGCAGTAGCATCGTCAATCACTTCCATGAAGCGACCGTTGGCCATTTCGGCTAGTGAAGAA
This sequence comes from Flavobacteriales bacterium, assembly GCA_038207425.1. Lineage (GTDB taxonomy): Bacteria > Bacteroidota > Bacteroidia > Flavobacteriales_D > Cryomorphaceae > JBBQZU01. The sequence goes on from JBBQZU010000001.1 coordinate 81,871, forward strand.
ACCGCTTTGGGATAACGTAGCAGTTTTTTGGGAGTAAAAACTATTAAAGGCTTTCTGAAATTTCGGTGCAACTGCCTTCTTAGCAAATGGAAAAAGTTGGCTGGGGTCGTTGCATTGCATATTTGCATATTGTACTCAGCGCATTGTTGCAGAAATCTTTCGATACGTGCGCTGGAGTGTTCAGATCCCATGCCTTCATAGCCGTGAGGCAGGAGCATAACAAGCCCGTTCATAGCTCTCCATTTATCTTCAGCAGAGCTGATAAACTGGTCAATGATAATCTGAGAGCCATTGAAAAAGTCGCCAAATTGAGCTTCCCATACGGTGAGTCCATTTGGCGAACCAAATGCATAACCATAGTCAAAGCCGAGCACTGCATACTCTGAGAGTAGTGAGTTGTAAATGGTAATCTTGGCCTGATCTTTCTCCAAAAAGTTCAGTGGTATATATTCTTCCTCGTCATCTTCAGTCTTAAGTACTGCGTGGCGGTGCGAAAAAGTGCCGCGTTCCACATCTTGGCCCGACATGCGCACGGGACTGCCTTCGGTCAGTAGGGTGGCGTACGCAAGCAATTCACCCATAGCCCAGTCGAGCTGATCTGCTTCCAGCATTTTTATGCGGTCTTTGAGCAGTTTTTCCACCTTTCGGAAAAAGTTTTTTCCCTTAGGCAGAGTGTTCATCCTGATGGCTAAGTCACGCAGTTTTTTCAGGTCATAACCTGTATCAGGTGATTTTTCAAAATCTTCGGGTCTGGCCAGGACCATCTTATTCCAGTCTTCTTCCATAAAGTGTTTCATGGAATTTTTTGGAATGGCCTTGGCTGAGTCGAAATGGGTTTCTAGCAGCGTTTCGAATTTGTTAATTATCTCATCAGCTTTTGCCTGGGTAATGGTTTTCTTGGAAAGCAGCTCTTTAAGGTAAATCTCCCTAGGGTTGGGATGATTGGCTATTAGATCATACAGTTTCGGCTGCGTAAATTTGGGTTCGTCGCCTTCATTGTGGCCGTATTTGCGGTAGCAAAGCAGGTCTACAAAAACATCTCTGTGAAACTCCTGCCGGTATGTCAAAGCGATAAGCATGGTCTGGACAACCGCTTCAATATCGTCACCATTTACGTGAAAAACCGGACTGAGCGTGGTTTTGGCTACGTCGGTGCAATAAGTGCTTGAGCGCCCGTCGAGATAGTTTGTCGTGAAGCCTACCTGATTGTTTACAACTATATGCAGCGTACCACCAGTGCGGTAGCCATCAAGCTGCGCCATTTGCACTACTTCGTACACAATGCCTTGGCCTGCAATGGCGGCGTCACCATGTATAAGGATGGGCAATATTGCTTTTTCATCAGTCAGATAAAGATCCAGTTTGGCCCGGGCTATTCCTTCCACTACAGGATCTACAGCTTCAAGGTGCGACGGGTTGGGTGCAAGGGTAAGTTTTACAACTTCTCCATTTTCGGTATTTACTGCCTTCGAAAACCCGAGGTGGTATTTTACATCACCGTCGAATTCTTCTTCTTCTGTATCTTCTTCATATGCCTTACCTTCAAATTCACTGAATATGAGTTCAAATCTTTTCTTGAAAATATTGGCGAGCACGTTGAGTCGGCCTCGGTGTGCCATGCCCACTACCATTTCTTTCACACCTTGCTTTGAAGCTCTTTGCACGAGCGCATGAAGTGCTGGTATAAGCGCTTCGCCACCTTCTAAAGAGAAGCGTTTCTGGCCAACAAATTTTTTCTGTAAAAACTGTTCAAAACCGGTCGCCCTGTTGAGCATATCGAATATAATCACCCGCTCATCATCAGCAAAGGAGCGGCGGTTTTTAATCTCTATGGTATTGCGAATCCACCTAATCACTTCTGGTGTTCGCACATACATATACTCTATTCCAATACTCTGGCAATAAGTGTCTTTTAGGTGGTCAACAATTTCGCTTAGAGTTACAGACACCAAGCCCACTTCTTCACCGGCTTGAAACACGGTGTTGAGATCAGAATCACTAAGACCGAAATTCTCAATATCAAGTGTAGGGCTGTATTTGCGTCGATCGCGCACAGGGTTGGTTTTGGTGAAAAGGTGGCCCCTCGTTCTATAACCTTCAATCAGGCTCAGCACTTTGAACTCTTTGAGCACATTTTCAGGAATATCCTGACCGGTGTCGTAATTTTTACGAGCAAATTCAAATCCTTCGAAGAAGCGCGCCCATTGCGTTTCTACTGCTGATGGGTCATTGCGGTAAATATTGTACTGGTCTTCTATCCAGTCTATCGATGAGTTGCCGATGAATGAGAATTTGTCCATAAGGTAATGCTTGCTTTGCCTGCAGATGCGACAAAAATACAATTTTAAAGGGTATTTGCATCGCTCAAAGATGCAGCCTTAGAAGGTTACGGAAAGAAGTACAGGCTTGGTTTCATTTCAAAGTATTCCGCCAGTATACTTTTGTAAAGCAGCGTTTTATAATTTCCATGGCAAAAAGGCTGTACGGGTCTTCTATATCAGGTTTGGCAATTTTTGACCTGATGAGCGATTCATTGATATCGAGTTGGTAGAGCAATCCGAGTAATTGTGTTTTGTCGAGCAGTTTTGCAGCATTCATTTCTGCTGATATCATGCTAACCAATTCATGGAGCCCGGGGCTCTTTGCAGGAAGGCTAAGCGAAATACCCTGCAAACTAAAATCCTTTTCTATTTGTCGCATCGTTTGCTCTGCCCAGTCATTCCTGACAGGCATGGTATCGAATGCTTCAGCCAGTTGTGAAGGCAAATTCTGGTCGGAACCCGCTACTGATTGATCCATCCTTTTCTTACAGCTAACTGCTGCGGTGTAGGCTCGGCAATAGGCTCCAATATATGCGTTCGTGAGCGCTCTGTTTCTATTGCAGGTGCTTTTAACTTCTTTTTTTTGTACACACCCTTGTCGTTCTTCCTGTTTATTTCAGCTACAACCATATCACCGGGCTTTGCATTTTCCTTGAACTTTTCAAAGACTGACCTCACATTTTCCATATTAACGGCAGTGCCATTCCATGTAGTTAATTCATCTGCTTCCTTAAATCCCATACTCTTGCCAAATTCGTCGAGAGCGGTAGTTCCAACGATCACTACAGCTTCTCTTTTTGGGTTGTAGCCTACGCCAACATTTCCCCCTGAAATTGATTTTTCCGTAAGGGCAGCAGAATATTTTATACCTGCATAGCTCAGCAAAGTATCGTAGGGCAGAGGCGTATTCCCTGCCACGTGCCTTTCGAGAAATTTTTTAATTTGAGAGTATCCTGAAATACGCGCCATTTCTGAGAAGAGTTCAGTATCCTTGAAAGGTTTGTCCGGGCCATAAGCATTCGACATATCCCGCATCAATTCCTGCAAGCCATAATTTCCTTCGCTCAGGTACCGCAATTTCAAGTCAAGTGACATACCGATAAGCGCACCTTGTTGATATACATTCGGGTATTGTTGCTCGTGTTTATCCAGCGCGCCGAGGCTCATTTCAGTAAATGGAATGCTCAGGTCATATCTTGATGCACTCTGTATTTTTTGACGCATGATATTTAGAAAATTGCTCAATGGTATAAGCCCTTCTTTTATTTGTACATGCTGCGCTGCGTATTCTGTACAACCTTCGTAGAGCCAAAGGTGGCGGCTCATTTGGGGGTTCATAAAATCGTAATTGTGTATTTGCTCAGAATGGATATTGAGAGGTGTAACGATATGAAAGAACTCATGCGCGGTAACATCCTTAAACGTTTGTCCAAGCGCCTTGAGTGACATTTCAGGCATCACAAAAACGGTAGAAGTATTGTGCTCCAGTGCTCCAAAACCGCCTGAGAAAGAATTTCCGCCCATTAGATAGACCAATACAGTATATCGATCCACAGGAAGTTTACCGCCAAGATATACTGCAGATGCTTCAAAAATTGCAGCAATTTCATTGAGTATGTCTTTGCTGTTTACCTTATTTTCGGGTGAGTAATTGGCTACCATTACCCTTGCATTGGCCAGTTTCATACTAGCGGTATCAGGCTGTGCATAAAGTATTGGGCAGTCATGTAGTTCAAAATAATTTTTTGCTGTGAATTGATCCTGGTTATCAATGCAGGTGCTTCGAGCCAATGATGTGGCACCGTAAAAATTTTCGGGTCTGTTAACATGGATGGTATAGGGCATATCGCTCTGTCCATCAAAGTACCCGGCAAAACCAAATATATTTAACAATACCACTTTACCTTCTTCAATGGTGGTGCCGCCCGGCTCGAATATTCCACTGTTTTTTGCATCGAAGGTGTCGTTTACCTTGTAGGTGATGTAGCTCAGCTTTTGGGCATTGAGTACAGCCCATCGGTTTGTGTCAAGCCTTTGCACCTGCATCGTTATACCAGCTACATCATAAGCTGCAAAATCATCAACAAACCTTCCGAAGTCGCTGATAGAATATGTTCCGGGCACTATTTTAGGCATATTGTATACCGCAGTATCGCTGCTGATTGCCACCGGATATATCTTCACTGACACCCTGTCATCATCAATATTTACAAGGTCGAGTTCAATTTTGCATTCTTTGCTATTCTGACTCTGGGCAAAGGCAATTCCTGACGAGTAGCATGAAAGAAGGAGCAGTAGATAGTTCAGGTTTTTGAGCATACAATTGGATTTTAAACCACGAAGTTAATACGTGAAATGCAGCGCTGGTTTACCGTTTATAACATTTGTGATATAGCATCATTGCGCGCTGATTCAATGCTAAAATTCTATTACACATTTTGCCTATTTTGGCCATCTAAACTCTGAATGAGACATGCTACCCTGGAATGAAAAAATAACCCTGAGAAGTGATGAATATGCTCCATACTATGAGTTGTATCTGCGCAACGTATCCGGTATGTCGATAGCAGAAGCACTGCAAGCGGGCCGCACTGCTTTAAGCGAGATTTTCGAATTGCTAAATAGTGACAATGAAAACCATGCTTATGCTCCCGGCAAATGGACGGTAAAGGAAGTACTGTTGCATTGTATTGACGCTGAGAGAATTTTCGCATACCGTGCATTGCGGTTTATGCGGGGCGATGGCACCGATTTGCCGGGCTACGATCATGATGAATACGCAGTCGAATCTCGGGCTGGCAAAAGGAACATCGCCTCAATTAAGGACGAATTGAACGCAGTGCGCGCTGCAACTGAACATTTATACAAGAATGCCGGACCTGATGCCTTGCTCAGAAAGGGAAGTGCGAACAATTTTCTTGTGAGCGCTCGTGCACTTGGTCTTATAATTCCTGGACATTTCCTCCATCACGCATATATATTGAAAGAAAAATACAACATCAAGAGCTAATGTAATTCAGAACAATGCTGCTTTTATCAAGATTAAATCCAAACATTTCTGCCGCTATGAAAACCATATTACTCCTTGCCGTTATTGCGATTTGCCCTGCTTTGGCAGCCGCCCAAGATCAGGTTCTCATTCAAATAGAAAACCGCGCTGCACCAACAGAATATGAAGCCTGTTTTCATCCACAGGCTCTTGAAATCAGTTCAAGCTACACCATCCTGAATTACGAGTACGACTCGATTCACGATATTTTATACTTGAGTACAGAAGGTAAAAAGAAGGGTTTTATGAAAGGATGGCTTACAGCTATAAGCCTAAAAGAAAAAACGGTACTCTGGTCTATTCCTATGAATACGCCTTCAGACAGACTGTTGCTCGTTGATAGCTGCCTGCTCATCACAGATAAGAGCAATACACGCGCAGTTGATCGTGAAACTGGAGAAAATAGATGGAGTAAACCAATCAGAATTTTGTCGGTCTTACCGGATAATAAGAAACTCTTGGCGAGCAGCACTATGGCAGGTACTGATCTCGATTTGGTTGATATTCAATCAGGAAAGATTGAATGGCAATTTATTCCGAAATTTCCTATCGATACCGAATCGATATTGATGGCCGGTGATACTGCAATTGCGGTTTTGGGCAAGGGCGTGCATTATGTATCGCTGAAGGATGGCTTAGGATGGAGTAAAGCGGTGAAAATGAAAAGTACGGCATATCGGCAGTCTACAACCGGTGGTGCTGTGGCTGCCAGCATTGCTGCCGGACTGATCGGCGCCATGTTTGGTTTTATCGTAATTGCTGTACCCATTTCCTATTCTGCCAGAAAGAAGGTAGGGAGTGATCAAACAAATATAGCGCTTGAATACGGAGCGGTTTATTTGGCTACCGGTAAAGAGATAATGCGTTTTGATCATCACGGCATGCGGGTTTGGATCAATTCAGGTTTCACCGGAAATGTAGGTATACCGACCGTTATTCTGGAAGGGGATGACCTGTATATTGTACATAAGGGTGTTGAGTACGTTCCCAATGGAACTCAGCTAAACTCAATACCCAGTATACTTCGAGTTGATAAGCACACCGAAGAAATTTTGGCATCAACTGCATATAAGGCTGGTAAGAACGAGTATATCCTGGACTTCATGATTGTTGATAACAAGCTCTTGGTAATTGGTAATAACAGAATGCTTGAATTGAACCCTGAAACCCTGGAGCCTACTGTAAATAAAGTATATGGAAGTTCACATTCATCTTTTGGCTTGAAGAGAATCGTCAGTTCGACTGGGTTTGTCAATAGGGGCGATAACTTTGAATTTCTTAGCAACTCAAATTACGAAAGTATTCTTTTTGAGAATACCGCAGGCGGCAAGATTCTCTTTAACAGACAGATGGAAATTATAGAAGCCATACCAAAATCTAAATACTTTGATATTGAAATTGATTTTGGTGATAAACTACCTGTATCGAATTCAACTTCTTCCTGTATAATTACCCGTGAAGGTGAGACCCTCGTATCAACGAGCCGAAACCCAGGATCGAGATTCATAGGAAGGAGTTTTTATATTCATGAAGGCCTAAAGCTCAACATGATGCTTTTGAAATAGGAACTGGATTTGAAAGCGACTATCCGCATCATAAAGCCCTAAGTCCAAATACTATCTTTGCAAAAAAATTACCTCATGCCATTTATAGAAGAGTTGACTTGGCGCGGACTGATACACGATTGTACACCCGGAACCGCGGAGCAACTCGCAAAAGAAATAACCACAGGCTATGTGGGTTTTGATCCTACGGCCAATTCATTGCACATTGGTAATCTGGTGCCAATAATGCTTTTGGTGCACCTTCAGCGTGCCGGCCACAAGCCTGTAGCGCTTGTAGGTGGAGCAACAGGCCGCGTGGGCGATCCTTCTGGAAAAACGCAGGAACGACAACTTCTTACTCCTGAAACGATTGAGCACAATCTGAATTGCCAGCGAAGGCAATTACAAAAGTTCATCCGCTTCGGTGAAGGAGCTACCGACGCCTTGATGGTAAATAATTACGATTGGTTTAAGGAGTTTACTTTTCTCGATTTCATAAGGGATGTAGGCAAGCATATCACTATAAATTATATGATGAGCAAAGATTCGGTCAAGAACCGACTCGAATCTGGAATGTCGTTTACCGAATTTACCTACCAGCTTATTCAGGGTTATGACTTTTACTACCTGAATCAAAAGCACAACTGCAAATTGCAAATGGGCGGAAGCGATCAGTGGGGAAATATTACAACCGGGGTGGAGCTCACCCGGCGCATGGGAGGCGGTGATACCTTTGCCATTACCGCACCATTGGTAAAGAAAGCCGATGGCACCAAGTTTGGAAAATCTGAAGGAGGCAATGTATGGCTCGATGCTGAAAAAACAAGTCCCTATAAATTTTATCAGTTTTGGCTGAATGCATCTGATGAGGATGTAGTGAATTTCTTTAAAACCTTCTCATTAAAGGCTCGCGTGGAGTTTGAGCAACTGATGGCTACCCATTCAGAAGCTCCGCACCTTCGCGTATTGCAAAAGTCGCTCGCTGAAGAGCTCACGGCGCGCGTGCACGGCACTGATGCGCTTCAAAAGGCAATAGAAGCCAGTGAGATACTCTTCGGAAATGCAACAGCTACTGCCTTACATAATCTGAGCGAGAGCGATTTTCTCGAGATTTTTCAGGGAGTTGAGCAGGTAGAGATAAACCGCAATCTGCTAAGCAACTCCATTGATCTTGCCGAATTTCTGGCTGATGCGACCGGGTTTTTGCCATCACGAGGTGAGGCTCGTCGCGCTTTGAAGGAAAACTCGCTCAGCATAAACAAAGAGAAAATTGCTGAAGGCCGCGTGGTCACAGTTTCCGACTTGGTAAACGACCGGTATATTCTCCTTCAACGCGGTAAGAAGAAGTACTTCATAGTTAAAGCGGTATAATTTACAAATCGCTTACCATTAGATTGCAACCCCGCGCTTCGCTGTAGTCAAAGCGTCCCAGAATTTCTACAGATCCATCAACGAGCGCCCTACCGAGATCGCTTGTGGCAATAAAGCTGCAAGAGTAAAGATTAGCGAGGTCAATAACGTTTATACCGCCTGTTTTGCCCAAAGGCACCGCTGATAGTGGGTCGTTGGTGTCGCGCAGCAAGAGTCTCATCCAGGGAGGTGTATTGAATTGGCCATTGTTTTTGGCATAAGCCTGAGAGAGCAATTCGGTCATGCCATACTCAGACTGTATTTCGCTCACGGCAAATGCCGCGCAAAGGGTGTTGTGAAGCTCTTGCCTTGTAAGTTCCCTTCTGCGCCCTTTCATTCCTCCGGTTTCCATTACAACGGTGTTCTGAAGATGGATAGGGTGTTTTTCGGCCAGGTCGAGTAACGCAAAGCTAACACCAATAAGCAGGGTAGGTTGTGGGCAAGGCTTTTGCAAAATGCTTACCAGCTCACTAAGATTATCAAGAAAGAACCCACTCTGCTGATGCTTTGACTGCACGATAAGGTCATGCACCATATATACCAACGACGACCCTGACCGCTCGAGATATGAAGGAAGGAGCGCCAGAAAACGCCAATTTGAAGGTTTACCATAGAAATAATGGAACCCTTCGGTAAAAGATCTGCGGTATAGTTCAGGCTTGGCTACATAATGTCTGCTGGGTGTGCTGCCGGTAGTGCCGCTGCTTTCAAACACCAAATCTGGCAAGGATTCGTCATTGCCGCATACCACTTCGTGGGTTTTGAATAGCTCTACGGGTATGAAAGGTATCTGTGAAATATGACGCACCGTTTCGGGTGAGCGCTGCAAATAATCAGCCCATTGCCTGTATACAACATTGTGCAGATACTGATATTGAAATACTTCCAAAGTAAGTGCTTCAAAGGTTTGAGAGTTCAAGCCACTGAACAATTCATTTTCTATGTTTTCGTTTCTAAGCAGGTAGGGAGTACTTTGCATTAATTGTACTTTTGCAAAGATAGTTTCCCTTTTAATAGGCTCTTATGCGCTCTTTCGGTTTTTATATTTCCTTGTTTATTGCAGCGCTTGGTTTTGCGGCTTGCAATAAAGTAGAAGACTTGCCCGCAGAGCCTGTGATTAATGAAATCATTTTTGATACCTCTGTTAAAGCACTTCAATTTAGGTTTACAGATGGAGATGGCAATTTCGGACTTTCGCAAACCGATATTTTGCCTCCCTATCAACCTTTTGAAGATGAAGCTGAAACCATACCCAACCGATTTCATTACAATCTTTGGGTTGATTATTTTGAGAAAATTGATGGTGAGTGGGTGCAAATCTTTACCGCATCTACGATTGACTTTAGGGTACCAATTCTTACCCCGGCAGGTCAAAATAAACAGCTCAGAGTGCTTGCCACCTATGATATGAGTTCGTTTCTACCTTTTATCACAGCTCAAAGTGATACCATTAAATTTCAGGTAAGTATAGTTGACAGAGCTTTGAATGTCAGTAATATGGTCGAGACTGATGCTATTGTATTGTCCAATTAAACTTCGCCGTTTAGGGCTTCAGAAACATTAATAACGTGATCGCCTACTTGCTCTAATGAAGAGAACAAATCACTGTATATACTTGCACTTCGCAAATTATAGGTTCCGGATTCTACTTTGCTGATATATTCTTTTCTAAGGTCATTTCTGAAATTATTCAGAGCTTTCTCAGCGCTTTTTGCTTTATCCATATCAATAGGCTCACCTTCGGGCTTTCGCATATTGAGCAGCATTACCTGTAGCCCGTTATCAACAAGATCAAACATTTCATTGAGCTTCTCCCTCTGGTCCTGTGTAAACCAAATCTTGGCTGCATTTTTTCTCTCTATTGTAGCTGACATTTGGTAAAGTATATCGCCTACCTGCTCGAGGTCGTTTGAAATGCTTAGCATCGCTCTGACTTTTTCTGTAGCGGCAGCACTAAGTTCTGAAGTAGATATGCGGCTGGAGTAATGGGATATCTCTACCTCAAGCCGGTCGGTGATTTTTTCATATTTCCTAACCCTGGCATGGAGTTCCAAGCGTTCTGATGGATCAGTTTCAGTAAGCAATTTGCGCACCGCGGCCGACATACGCGTTACAATTTCACCAAATTTAATCAGCTCACTTTTTGCTTCTATTATTGATAGTTCTGAGAGTTTTATCGGCGACCCGAAATACTCTAATCTGAATATTTCATCGTCGCTTCCCTTAGATGGTACAGTAAAGCTTGCAAGCTTAATAAGTTGTGGCACAAACCAAACTAGTAGCAGTGTATTTACCACATTGAAAGTAGTGTGAAACGCAGCCAAGGCAGTGGTAGCTGCCTGCCGTCCGGATTCAGTATCGCTGTAGGGATCTGCATTGAGAAACTTCCCTATAAATTCAAGAAAATACGGAAGCAGCATTACCATCCAAAGCGTTCCCAAAACATTGAATAGAGTATGAACCCTGGCACTCCGCTTGGCATGAACATTGGCTACCAGCGCGGCTAATTCAGCAGTAGCACAGGTGCCAATGTTCTCTCCCAACACCATTGCTGCGGCAACGTCAAGAGGAATTACGCCGCTGGCGCAAAGGGCCATGGTAAGAGTAATTGCCGATGATGAGCTTTGAACAATTACAGCTATAACCACGCCCAATAATACAAATATCAGCATACCTGCAACTGGAATATCAGAGTATCTCACAAAGAATTGAACGAATGCTGAGTCTTCAGTCAAGTCGGGTACGGTTGAAATGAGAAAGCCTAAACCCATAAACAACATTGCGAAACCTATTATAGCTGTGCTCCAGCTTTTTACCTCTGGCTTCTTTGTCAGCAGTAAGGGGGTTGCAATCGCAAACAGAATGAGTGAATAAAGCGTAATGTTGAATTTGTAGCCTACCATAGATACAATCCATCCAGTTACAGTAGTACCAATATTTGCACCCATTATTACACCTACCGACTGCGTCAGAGAAATGAGTCCGGCATTCACAAACCCGATCGTCATCACAGTTGTGGCGCTCGATGATTGCAACACACCAGTAATAAGGAACCCAGATAGAATTCCCGCAAAGCGGTTTCGGGTCATATATCCGAGTGCCTTTCTGAGCCTATTTCCAGCTGAAGCTTGTATACCTTCAGTCATGGTTTTCATGCCATATATAAACAGACAGAGTGCCCCAATCATCAGTAGGAATCTTACCAGACCCCATGGTGTTTTTGTCTCAAACCTGTTTCTCTGGCTCCAGATATATTTTCCATCATTGGTTTGATAACCAATTTGATAAATATAGGTCGATGTTGAATTAAGATTTCCGAGCTCAATAAATCCCTTGCGATAAGAAATAGGTTCAGTATAAATCCATACATCACCTTCACCGGCCAGAACTGCAGCCTTGTTGTATCGCACCACAACTGACTCAGGAGTGTTAGGATCATCGCAGTTTACCTGCCAGTTAATTTTGACCCATTCCTCGTGAATATTGGTACCTATTGACTCAATACCTACCTGGGCGTATATATTTGTAAAGCTCCCAATTACCGCAATGCAGGCGATTGTACACTTTTTTTGAAATGATGAAAGGGAATGAGGCATTGGGCGGCAAAGCTACTCTAGCTATTTTTATCTAATCAATGGTCAATATTAAGTAATTGTTAATTCGTTTATGATACTTTGATACCACAGATATAGAAGAATACCCGTCTTTGTAGCCTAATAGCTGATTTTAAGCTGGTTTCATATTTAACACTTGCTTAAAATGCGCTTAACTCCACAAAGTTAATTTAGCCGTCCTATATTGTTACAGTATGATTACTAACCAGTTGGTGTTAATTGTTGAAGGATTCAATACCCAGTTTAATGAATTACAAGCAGTTATAACCAAATCCGGCTTTGTTTCCAGAAAGGCAAATGACATATCAACGGCCCTGTTCTATGCGAGAAAATATAAGCCGGTACTGGTGCTTATGGACCTTGGCCTGAACGATAAAGATGCAATAGACTTACTTAAGGATTTTGATCAGCACGGAGTATACAATGACAGTTTTGCAGTAGTGTTTAGCGAACGCACTGAGCGCTATGTTGAAATAGCTGCATTGAATGCGGGGGCAGGAGATTTTCTGATCAAGCCTGTTAACGAAAGGGTATTTGCCAGCAGGTTAAGTGCATGGATACGTCGCAAAACATTCAGCGACACTCAAAAAGTAAAAACGGAGCCTGAAATTTCATTTATGCTTGACCGTGATCGATTTGCACTGATACTGCCTGATGGCGAAGTTCCTTTGCAGCGAAAAGAATTTGAAATAGTTTCACTCCTTACTTCACGACCAAGAAAAATTTTCACCAGAGAAGAAATTAAAGAGTATGTATGGGGCGAAACTGACAAGACAAAGGACAGAACCATTGACGTTCACATTACCAACATACGAAGTAAAATAGGCGAAAAATCTATCAGAACCCATAAGGGTCTGGGCTACAGTTTCGACTTTTAGTTGACAATTTTATATACCGGGATTCTGTTATGACTCTCTTCATAACAAGGAGAGTTTTTAAATATAAAGTCCAATTGCGCCCTGCTGCTTTCTGCAAATGACACGTCAGTTCGCTTCTTTTCTTCAAAAGCCCTTCTCAAGGAGCCGTTCGTGTTCAGGATCGATTCAGCCAAGTCTTCAAAGACATAATCAGAGAAGTATTCCTTCTGGCTTAGTACTGCATCGAAAAAGTTCCAGTTGAAGAAACTGTCATCGTTCTCAGCATTGAGAATGTGTGCGAGATATCGATTTCCTTCTTGTTTTGTGGAAACATAAATATCGCCCTTTCTAAATTGGAGTTGTTGCTTTCTGCTTTTTGTTTTGGTGTTGAAATGCATGAAATGCCCTTCATAAGGTACTTTGGTACTTTCGAAATCTGTGATATATACTGATTCTACCTGCATGATGGTATCATTGCTGAACACCCTGTATTTAATGCCATTCATTTTGAGTCTTTCTATTACGCCAGTCCAAGCCTGAGGTATTACGTAAGCCAAAGGTAGCATGGTTTCTCCTGCGCCTTCATGTTGGTTGTAATAAGGTATGGCCTCAGTAAATGGCTTTGCATGGTTATATTTTATCCTTTTCAATCCTGTTACTGCGCTTATAATAGTATCAGCCCTGTATCCTGAAAAATCAATAGTCTCAACACTGCTGCTCACTTTCCATTTTGTGGTATAGATTGTTGTCTCAAGCGTTTCCTTATCAGCTTGTTTTTTGAGTTGCACAATGAGGCTTCCCTTTTCAATTAGCAGTGTATCCATCACCCGCAGTAATTTAAGTGTGGCGCTTACCCTCGATTCAAAGGGTTTCAGCATATGCGCCTCGGTCATAAATCCTATTGAATTGAACAGTGCAGCATAACCGGTACTGTAGCGAGGCAAATCAGTAAAAGCAACAATTCCGCTTTCTGGAGTTTGACCAACGAGATCCACATAAGGTGCCATCGGTACATCGGCGCTTTTCATTCCTTCATAGAGAAATGGTAGTATATCACGCCGTAAAATGGAAGCTTGCAGATTTGACAACTTTTCGGGAAAGGTATTCACTAGGGTCATGGTATGCTGATAGTCAGCGCCATTTGAAGTATGGGTATCTATTAGAATATGAGGTTTCCATTGCTGGAATATTCGGGTGAAGCTCTGGGCATTTTTAGAATCACATTTGATAAAATCGCGGTTTAAGTCAATGTTAATTGCATTTCCGCGAAAGCCATACTCTTCAGGGCCGTTTTGGTTCACCCTGCTTGTAGAGTTTCTATTAAGTGCCCCGCCGATATTATAAACAGGTATAATACAATATACTATGTTCTGTGGTGGGTTGGTCAAAATGCTTTCGGCAAATGCCAGTGAAGCAATCATACCATCGGGTTCGCCTGCGTGGATTCCGTTCAAAATCATGACTACTACTTTATCGGCATTGTGTGCAGATATTGGGTCAAACTTGCCCGATTTATCAATAATGAACGTGTGCAGAGGCAATCCGCTGTCTGTTGGCCCGGCTTCCACCATTTTACTTTGTTTCGGATGCTTCTTCGCCAATTCAGTCCACCTGGCAATCAACTGATTGTAGGTAAGATTTTCATAAAGGGCAGTTTGGCTCTGACCGGCTAAGGCCGCAAATAGGGCTAGTGTGAAGAACAGATGTTTCAAGCGCTTTTTTTTGGCGAATTTAACTTCTTTCTCCATTCATCCCGCTTCATATTCGCTTAACATTGGGTAGAAAGGTTTAATAATAGCTTAAAATATGCCGTGAAAAGTCACCTTACCTTTGAGCAATGCAATTATTAGCGACATTAATTTTTACGTCAATGCTCACTTTCTCTTGTCCTCATGATGAGCCTGTGCAGTCATGTTCATTGAGAGGCAAGGTTTCTGATGCCGCAAACGCAGAAGCACTTGCAGGTGCTTCCATTCGCATCATTGAGTTAGATATAGTTGCCTATGCATCGCATGACGGTAGTTTTTCACTGAATGAAATCCCTTCCGGGACCTACACTCTTGTAGTCAATTATGTAGGCTATGAAAAGCTTATTCTCAGCAGCTTTTCAATCGACAAGACCCAGGCATTCGCCCCTTTACAGCTTTTTGAAATATAAATTACTGATTATCAGTGTGTAAAGTTTCTCAGTGAAACTTTTTTTATTTTAATCGTTCAATGTTAACAGAATGTTAAGGAATTATTACATTTGTATTAACGTAAGATTTATAATTTGATGAAGAACATTGCAATCATCTCAGCCTTTTTTTTGTTGGTATTACAAGCAAAGTCTCAGGACGTTGTTCTGCTACTAGCCGATCATTACACCGATACTGATCAATCGTTTGCTGGTAAGTATATGGGTTTTCATAATTCCACATCTGCACCTTATCATGTGGATGCCAATGGTCGTATATCTGGAAGGCATCTTACTTTCCATGAAAATGGGTCGATAGAAACATTAGGTAATTACCGCGTGGGTACCAAACACGGTTTGTGGATGAGTTATGATTTCAATGGCAATGTTCTTTCACAAGCATATTATACCGATGGCAAAAAAGATGGAGCCTGGAAGGTATGGGATGCTCATGGCGTGCTGCGTTGCGAAATGTTTTATAAAAACGGACAGCGTATTAAAACCTGGAAGTTTTATGACGAGAGTGGCGTACTTTCCACATCACAGAACTATTGATATTAGAATCTTTCCTATTCTGTTGTTAAATTGAATCTGGATTGAATGAAGAATAGGGATGCCACGCGGCATCCCTTTTTCATTTTTAGTAATAGTTAACTTTTGTAAAATAAGTTCATGATGCTTAACATTCAGTTAATATTGAACGGCCCGTTTCTAATAATTCAATATTTTCTTTATACTAGAACGTCAGCACAAAAATTTTAAAGCAAGCGACGACCAATAGAGATAGAGCGGAGTTGTGTGATTTTATATAAATCTGATTATTAGGTTTGTAAGATACAATATTGGCTTAGTTTTTCATTGTAAATTATGATAACTTTCATTCCTATACAATGATTTAATATTGATAGTTAAATATTAATTCTACGAATGAAAAGGTAATGATGGCTTAATTTTGACTTAACGCCCGACCGCTTCCTTTGCCGAAAATTTTATTGAATGAAATCAGGCGCCCTTACGACGCTTTTCTTAATATTTTCCTTGTTCACAATTTTGAATGCACAAGAACGAGGAAGTATACACGGTGAAGTTCAGGAATTATCAACCAAGGATTTTCTTCCTGGTGTTAATGTTTTTATTGAAGGAACTACCATTGGAGCTTCAACTGACATAAATGGTCACTTTGAGATAAACAATGTACCTGCGGGATCGCATAAACTTGTTTGCTCTTTTTTGGGCTATGTCAAGCAGATCAAAGATATTGAAGTTACTGCCGGAAAAACGGTTACTGTGAATTTTGTACTCGAAGAATCTTCTCAGAGACTTGGCGAAGTTGAGATAGTTTCGCAACGCGCTACGGCAACCGAAAATGCGGTAATGCTTGAAATGAAAGATGCCAAGCAGCTTATATCCGGTGTTTCTAGACAGCAAATATCGAGATCGCAAGATAGTGATGCCGCCAAAGTAATGCAGCGCGTGCCCGGTATTACGATTGTGGGAAATCGTTTTGTGATGATTCGCGGAGTGGCTGAACGCTACAATCAGGTACTCATTAATGACGTGATTGCTCCAAGTACAGAAGTTGATCGGCGCACCTTTTCCTTTGACCTTATACAAAGCGATGCGATAGACCGCATGATTATAAATAAAACAGCCTCAGCCGATACTCCCGGCGACTTTGCCGGTGGTGTTATAAAGGTTTATACCATAAACTATGTAGATGAAGACTTTACAAATGTGAACCTCGGCCTAGGATATAGGGTAGGTACCACCTTCCAGGACTTTTATATGTCGAATGGTTCTAATACAGACTTCATCGCTCTTGACAATTCATTCAGACCTCTTCCTGCTGATTTTCCAATAACCAGAGTTATGAAGGAGTCACCCAGAAATGCCACTCTGAGACAAACAGCAGCCCATTCACTACCTAATAACTGGAACCCAATACGTTCCACTGTACTTCCTAATTATTCTTTTGGGGTATCATTGGGCCGTAAAAAAACTTTTGAGAATGGATCCAAACTCGTTTCAACTAACAATTTATCATACTCCAAAAAATTCCAGAACATAGTTAGGGATTTCACTCGTTACGATGCGTGGACAGATTTTAGTGAACCAATTAATCTCTTCTTCAAGTTTGAAGATGACATGTATGAAGAAGAAACTTCAATCAGCGCAATGTCAAACTGGAGTTATATCATTAATTCAAGGCATTCCATTAAATTCAGCAATTTATTCAACCAGATTGCCGAAGAACGAACTACCTTAAGAAGTGGAGTTAATTTTTTCAGACCTGACGAATTAAGAAAGGATTATTTGCTCGGTTTCAGAAGCAGAACAATTTATAGCGGACAGTTTGAAGGAAAGCATGAGTTCTCGCCGGTAAACAACCTTAGATGGGTAACGGGAGGAAGTTTTCTTGGAGAAAATGAACCTGATCTTCGCCGCTTCAGAACTTACACCGAAAACACAGGACCCGGTGCAGAAAACGGAATCTTCACTATGATTTTGCCACCATCATCGAATCTATTTGATGCCAGCAGATATTACGGAAAACTCAAAGAGTTCAGTGTAAATAATGGTCTGGACTATACCCATACTTTGGCTGAATCGAGCCGGGGCAAAATGGAGCTGAAAGGTGGCACTTACGTTGACTATCGCAAACGGGACTTTAATTCCAGATACTTTTCCTTCCTGTATCCTGGTTTCAGCGATCCGGTAATTGGCGAGCAACTTTCGCAATTGCCTCTTGATGTTATATTCTCTAATGAGAATGTTACACCTGCTGATGGTTTTATACTCGAAGAGGGTACACGGCCTATTGACTCTTACGCGTCTAGCAACTTTTTGATGTCAGGCTACGCAATGATCTCAGCACCAATTGGATTGTTAAATATTATTGGTGGTTTGCGCGTTGAAAACAATCAACAAAAATTGGATGCACAAGATGACTTGGGTCCAATTAAAATCGACAATACCGTATTGTCCTTTCTCCCATCACTAAACCTGTCATACTCTATTACCGAGCGATCACTCATCCGAGCTGCATACAGTCGTACAGTAAACCGACCTGAATTCAGGGAGCTGGCACCTTTCCTATTTTATGATTACCAACTCGATGCCGGTCGCGCCGGTAATCCTAATCTTGAAACTGCAACAATTGATAATTTCGATTTGCGCTACGAGATTTATCCCCGCCTTGGTGAGGTAGTCAGTCTTGGAGCTTTTTACAAGCGATTTGATAAACCAATTGAGAATATCACGAACATTACCACAGAGCAACCTCAGTTTACTTATGCAAATGCGGATTACGCTGAGAACTTGGGAGTTGAATTTGAATTTAGAAAGTCATTTAAACAGGTCTTTAACAGCCCTTTCCTTGATAGGATGAGTGCCAATGTAAATGCTTCGTACATCTGGTCGGAGGTAAATTTGGGTGCGGCAGCCATTAATCAGGAGCAAGTAAGACCACTTCAAGGTCAGTCGCCTTACATTATCAATTTGGGTCTTTCTTATTTAGACAATGCAAATAAATTCTCTGTATCAGCGTATTACAACATATTTGGCGATAGAATCTTCTCGGTGGGTGATGTATTATTCCCCACTATTTTTGAGCTTCCGCGAAATAGCCTTGACATTACAATAACCAAAGAAATCAACAAAATGATTGCCATTAAAGCTGGTGTTCGAGACTTACTAAATGCACAATACAGGTTCGTGCAAGACTCAAACCGTGATGCGCGAATCGATACAGATGTTGACGATACAGTATTTGCTTTCAGGATGGGACAACTAATCTCATTATCAGCGACATTTAAACTGCACAAAGAATAATTCAGAACCCAAAATCTTCATTCATAAATCTAGTTTTAACTCAACAACATCAGCATGAAAACAACAAAAATGTTTCTTTATTTTGCTGCAATAGCGGGCCTTGGCCTGCTCTCTGCATGCAGTGACGACGAGGAAAATGCTCCGCCTCCGCCGCCAAGCGGTTCAATAGAGCTTACTGGCGATCTCGCAACCCAAACCCTTAGCCCTGGGAATAACTACCTACTCAAAGGTCAGGTATTTGTTCGGGACGGGGTAGTTCTTACAATCCAGCCAGGCACGATTATCAAAGGCGACAAAGTTTCGCGTGGTACCCTTGTGGTTGATAAAGGTGGTAGAATAGAAGCCGCTGGAACAGCCGCAAACCCGATTATTATGACATCTTCACAGCCAGCAGGTATTCGCGACCGTGGAGATTGGGGTGGTTTGGTAATTCTTGGTGCTGCCAATACGAATATCAACAACCCCAACATTGAAGGTATCAGCCCTCCAGTAGTATTCGGTACATTCCAGAACGAAGCCAACGACAATGAGAGCAGCGGAATTTACAGGTATGTTAGAATTGAGTTTGCAGGCGTTGAGCTTTCTCCAAACAATGAAACAAACTCTATTACAATGGGTGGTGTAGGTCGTGGTACCGAAATGGACTACTGCCAGGCATCATTTGGTGGTGATGACGGATTTGAGTGGTTTGGTGGAACGGTAAACGGAAAACACTTCGTTTCTCTGGCTACATGGGATGATGATTTCGATTGCGACTACGGATGGTCGGGAAATGTGCAGTACGGACTTGCGGTTCGCTACCCAAGTTTTGCCGATCAGTCGGGATCTAATGGTTTCGAATGTGACAATGGCCCAGTTGATGATGAAGTAACACCTTACACAACCGGTACTTTTTCAAACATCACTATAATAGGCCCTGCCAAAACTGGCATAGGTAGCGGAATAAGCGGTAACTTCCAGCATGGTATCGACCTTCGTCGCCGCACTGCTATTCGCATTGCAAATTCTGTAGTTACAGGATTCCCAAGAGGTATCCGTATGAACAACATCTCAGTTGAGCAAAACTATACCAATACCATAGGTTATTTGCACAACAATATTCTTGCTGCTACCAATAATGCCAATAACTACACTGCAGGTGGCGGAGCCTCAGCAACTTTTGTAGAAACTTTCTGGCTTGAGCATAACACCACAGTACCAGGTCCTGCAAGTGACGAAAACCATATTGCGGTAGGTCTCAATCCTGACTGGTGGTTTGGTACACGCCTTGCCAGCGATTACCCATCTAATCCTGATTTTTCTTTAACAACTGGTACAGCTTCATCAGGTGCAGATTTTGCTCATCCCATGTTCTCTGAGCCAAATCGCACAGGTTTCTTTGATTCGGTAACCTTCCGAGGTGGTTTCGGTGCCAATGACTGGACCAACGACTGGGCTGAATTTGATCCGGTTGATGCAGCCTATTAATTAGAATTTCTAATATTAAAACTTGCTCCCGAAAGGGAGCAAGTTTCTTTTTTTAAACATATTTCTTTTGAAATGATGATCAAGTCGCTATTTGCTCTGTTGCTAGTTTTATTCTTAATAATAATTGGCTGCGATACCAATAAAGAAAAATTGGAAATTAACCCATCTAAATATCTTTCACAGGTTGAGCAGTCAGAATTTATGTACAGCATAAGCAGGTACGTCAGTCACCTGCCAAAAAAAGCTACATACGACAACAGGTTTAACGTAAAATATGACTCCGCGTATCGCGCTGAGGTAAGCAGACATAGCTTGGTTTTTTATCACCGCGATCCGAAAACTGGCATTGTGCATTTTGCCACAAGAAGAATTGCACCAAGCCTCAAAGAGAAGTATGTACTTACCGCAGGTAGTTTTAATTCTACAGAAACTGACCCACTGAATGATTATGAAGAAGTATTCAGAACGTGGAAAATGAATGAGCCGGAGCTACTTGAGAAGGGTCAAATGCTTTTTATAAAAATGCTACAAGGTGAAGATCTTACGCCTTACTATAGTGAGAACTCTAAATGGATAGAATACATAGAATTTCCCGACAAGGAAACCAGCTATAATAAGGAACAACGTAAATGGGTTTCTACAAGAGAAGATGTTTTGCAACCCTATCGGGAGATGTATGAGTCTATTCCAGATAGTACTGACTGCCCTGTATAAGGCTGTATTAATTTGATACTTTGCCAATTCACAAGCACTTGCAGGGTATAAGTGGGATACTGTTCACACATAATTAATATCCAATTAACAATCACCCGTTGGGCTTATGATAATTTTGCGCAAATTAGCACAGATAAAGCGCCCTAAGTGAAAAAAGAGAAAATACTGCTTGTAGATGATGAACAGGACATCTTGGATCTCATCTCCTATAACCTTGAAAAAGAAGGTTATAAAGTAAAAACAGCACTTAATGGGCGAGAAGGATTGCAAGCCACCAGAACCTTTATGCCCGACCTTATTCTGCTCGACGTTATGATGCCTGAGATGGATGGTATAGAAACTTGTGTTGAAATAAGAAAACTGGAAGGTATTAACACCCCAATAATTGCATTTCTTACTGCCCGTGGCGAAGATTACTCTCAAATTGCGGGCTTTGATGCCGGTGGCGATGACTATATTTCAAAACCCATAAAGCCCAGAGTACTTATGTCAAGAATACAGGCTCTCCTGCGTCGTAGGTCTGGTTCTGAATCGGGAAGCCCAATTGAGACCGTAGGCGATGTATCCATTGACAAGGAAAAGTATCTGGTTGTGTTAAATGGATTGGAAGTAAATCTTCCGAAAAAGGAATTTGAACTTTTGGCTCTGCTAATAAGCAAGCCTGGCAGAGTATTTACGCGTGAGGTAATTTTAAATACAATTTGGGGTAACGACGTAGTAGTTGGCGATCGTACCATTGACGTACACATTCGAAAGCTGCGCGAAAAAATTGGCATGAAAATTATCAAAACTGTTAAAGGAGTTGGCTATAAATTTGAATCAAAATGACAGGGCGAAGCCCTAAAGAAATTGCCTTTTACACCGCCTTAATTACATCGGCACTTGTAGCCGTTATTGTATCAGGAGTGAGGCTTATCTTTTCAGGGAATGTAAATTGGTTTGAGCTGGCCACAGTTTTTCTTCTCGTCTTTATTGTTTCATGGCTCGTTTACTTCAAGTCCTTGCAGCGCTTCATTTATGAAAAAATAAAGCTCATTTTTCGCAATATGCATTCTATGAGAGTAGAGCGAGATACTTTCGAGCTCGATATGGGCAAGGACGTACTCGGCGATGTAAATAAAAAGGTGGTAGACTGGGCCGAAGACCGCATGGCAGAAATCAAAGACCTTCGCGAAAAGGAGAATTTCAGAAAGGAATTTGTAGGCAATGTGGCACACGAGCTAAAAACTCCGATTTTCAGCATCCAGGGTTATATTCTTACCCTTCTTGAAGGCGCTTTGGAAGATCCAAATTTCAACAGAAAATTTCTTCATAAAGCAGCCAAAAGCGTGGAGCGTATGACCATGCTCGTGGAAGACCTTGATACCATTACCCAGTTCGAATCAGGAAGTCTTAAGCTCGATTTCGAAAAAATAGATATCGTGGATATAGCGCGTGAAGTTATGGAAAGCAGAGAACAACAGGCTGATGCAAAGAATATTAAAGTAAAATTTAACAAAAGCTATGATCGGCCGATATACGTGAAGGCTGATGCTTTTAGAATAAGTCAGGTACTTATAAATCTGATTACAAATTCAATAACCTACGGGAAGGAAGGAGGCAAATCAATAGTTCGCTTCTTTGATATGGACGAGCAAATTTTGGTTGAAGTTGAGGATGATGGCCCAGGAATTGAAACATTACACTTACCCCGCTTATTTGAGCGATTTTACAGGGTTGATAAAAGCCGTTCACGTCACCAAGGTGGCACAGGCCTGGGTCTTGCAATTTGTAAACACATCATCGAAGCGCATAAACAAACTATAAATGTGCGATCTGAAATTGGAAAAGGATCGGTTTTCAGTTTTACACTGAAGAAGATTTAGGCTAAAGATTGCCTATAAATTTCAGCGCAACTTCCTCCACCCTGGATGAGTTCGGATAGTTGTAATAAGAAGTTCTTTTTTTCAGCACATCATTTTTGGTTAAGGCAGATTGTAAGGCCATGGCAAACCAACCTTTCGCTGCACAATGCCCGGCCAGATACAATTGTTCAGGTTGTTGCGGGGTTGGTACCAAAATAGCACTGCAACCAAGTGCAACCAAATCGCAAATGGACGAGTAGCCCGAACGGCAAATTACTACTTCTGAGTCCTGCAGCAGTTCAGCTAGAGCGTCCCCATCTAAAAAAGGAATGGTCATTACTCCGTTGGTTTCTTGCTCTGATACCCCTTGGTATTCCGGCTTGCCCTGAACAATGATTTTTTTCCCTTCAAGCCCAGCAAAAAGTTGTAGCAATTCTTCTTCGAGCAATGAGCGTTGCGGTTCAGGGCCGCTGAGCAGCGCCGTATAATGGTATTTTTTTTCTACGGCGGCAGATTTAACTGAATCGCGCGCGCCATTAAATCTGGAAAGTATGCCCAGCCATTCAATGTTCAGGTCTATATTTCTATTTGCCGAAAGGCTGCCCGAAATGCTTCCTTCACCTCTGCTGTCGGGTATCCAGATAGAATCGAACCGCCGAAGCCACTTTGTGAGTGCCCAGTTTGCAAAACCCTTTGCATAAGGTGCATTTAAATTAAGCTGATGTGTAATGATGGCGCTGGGAATATTTTCATGCCAAGCCCCGTAAACATTGTCGCTAATAATTCCATCAATATCATTTTGTTTCACCAGGTTTTTGACCCATCGATGCTGTTTGGCATTGATCCAAGGTTGAGCCAGTGTTCGCACAGCCAGACCATACGCAGCTCCTTGTTTGCCATAGCGAACGTTCACTGATGGCATTACTTCAGTTTGAAGGTGTGTGAAGCGGTATTGTAAAAAAGTAAGCGCAGTGCCTGATGATGCCAGAACTACTGTAACTCCATTTGCCGTGAGCAATTCTATAACCGGTATCGAACGCGATGCGTGTCCCAGTCCCCAATCAAGCACTGCTACCAATACTTTTACCGCCATGCCCAAATGTAGCAATAGCCCATGAAAGCCGACTTATGATTACTTTTGTACTCCGATTTTAAAATGGCCAAAAGAAAGCTTGAACATTTTGCTGAAATGAAAACCTTCTCGTTCGTTTTCGAGCCGGGAAGTGAAGCTATGATGCAGGACAACCAACCGCTAAAAGGTAAGTGGCATGCACAGGTATTTGGAAACAACAATCCTATAACCCTTGAACTCGGCTGTGGAAAAGGCGAATATACCATTGCTATGGCGCAAAAGTATCCGCATCGTAATTTTGTGGGTGTCGATATAAAAGGCGCTAGACTCTGGCGAGGCTGTAAAACTGCGCATGAAGAAGGTCTTACCAATGTGGCCTTTTTGAGAATTAAAATAGAATTTGTGCAATATTTTTTCGGCGCTGGTGAAGTAGACCAGATATGGCTCACCTTTAGTGATCCACAGCCTAAAGATAAGCGAGGCACCAAGCGCATGAACAGCCATTATTACCTTGCCAAATACGCGAGGTTTTTGGCAACCCAAGGGCAAATTCACATAAAAACGGACAGTGAGATACTTTATGAAACCAGCCTGAAGGTGGTAGCCGAAGGAAATCACAGGCTCATAGAACATACCAGCAATCTTTATGGTACCGACTTCGATAAGTTCGATGAAGAACAGCGAAGCATATTGGCGGTGAAGACCTTCTATGAAGAGAAATTTTTACGAAAGCTAATGCCCATTCATTATGTAAGATTTGCGCTCAATGACAACACCAATTAAACTTTCTGAAAAAAACCGCGATTTCTTTGCGCTGGTGTATGAAGTAGTGAAACAAATACCAAAAGGACGTGTTACCAGCTACGGAGCAATAGCCTCGTATCTGGGTACGGGGCGGTCGTCGCGAATGGTAGGTTGGGCAATGAACGGAGCGCATTTTCAGAAAGAATACATACCTGCCCATCGGGTGGTAAACCGTCAGGGTTTGCTCACGGGAAAGCACCATTTTGGCGACCTTGCAAGAATGCAGGAATTGCTTGAAGCAGAAGGCATAGAAGTTAGCGATGACAAAGTGGTCTGTTTTGATGAACTCTTTTGGAATCCATCTGTTTATCTTAATTTTGACTAAATCTAAATAACGATGGCTTTTACAGCAGATGAAATACGTAAAGCTCTGTCAAACATCATAGAACCCGATACCAAGAAGGATATCGTGTCGCTCGATCTTGTGAGCGATGTGCGGGTTGATGGCAATTCTGTTTGGTTCACCCTGTATCACATCAACCCTACCATGCACGCACGCAAGCGGATGGAAGATGCGTGCCGCTTTGCCATAGAACGCAATTTTGGCAAGAATGTGAAGGTGGATGTTAAGAACGAAATTCTTTCCAAAGATGATCGCACTCCCGAGCAGCGAAAGGTGCTTCCCGGTGTAAAACATATTGTTGCCGTGGCGTCAGGTAAGGGTGGGGTAGGCAAAAGTACCGTCGCGGCAAACCTTGCTGCCGGTCTTGCCAGAGCAGGATATTCGGTAGGTTTGGTCGATGCGGATATATATGGCCCTTCAATGCCTATTATGTTTGACGTAGAACACGAGAAGCCCCGCACGGTAGAAGTAGATGGTAAGAACTATATACAGCCGGTTGAAAATTATGGCGTAAAGTTGCTCTCAATCGGTTTTTTTGCAGATACTTCTCAGGCTATTGTATGGAGAGGCCCTATGGCAAGTAAGGCGCTTACCCAAATGTTTAACGATGCATGGTGGGGTCCTCTTGACTACATGATTATAGACTTGCCACCTGGTACTGGCGATATCCATCTTAGCCTGGTACAGGGGGTTCCGCTTACCGGTGCAGTGGTGGTGAGTACGCCGCAAAATATTGCTTTAGCTGATGCTCAAAAGGCAGTTTCCATGTTTCAAATGGATTCGATAAAAGTACCGGTAATTGGTATTATTGAGAATATGGCCTACTTCACCCCGGCAGAGTTGCCCGATCGGAAATATTACATTTTTGGACGTGAAGGCGCTAGAAATCTGGCGGGGTCACTCGGTATTCCTTTCCTTGGCGAGCTGCCGATCATTGAGAGTATACGCGAAGCTGGCGATGTAGGCCGACCTGCGGTATTGCAGGATGAGACCATTTCAGCACAAGCTTTTCGCCAAATAATAAATAACTTTACTGTCGAAATCGGCAAGCTTTCCGAATCGCGGTATTCATTGAAAACCAATTGAATATAGTACTCTTATGAACACACTGATTAGTAGGATTGAAGCAGCACTTGATCAAATAAGGCCTTTTCTCGAAACTGACCATGGCGGAGTTTCTCTCGTGGAGGTAACAACGGAAAATGTTGCCAGAGTTGAGTTTCATGGAGCTTGTCGAGACTGTAGTATGAGCTATATGACACTTAAAGCAGGTGTGGAACAAAGTATCTTGAAAGCCGTACCGGAAATTACCGCTGTAGAAGCGGTAAATATTGCAAATCACAAATAAGCTGTGTTGAAGTTATACGCTATAGGCCTTCCTTACTATAATCATTACCCCGCAACAACCAAATGAAAGATAACAACCTTACTAACGCTGCGAATCACATTCGCACGCTGGAAGAAAAAAAGACTGCAACAATTCTCTTCGCAGGTGACTCCGGCGATGGGATACAACTTACTGGAAGCCAGTTTTCTGATAATAGCGCCCTTTACGGAAACGACATAAGTACGTTCCCGAATTACCCCGCCGAAATACGCGCCCCGCAGGGTACAATAGCCGGTGTCTCCGGATTTCAACTGCACTTTGGCAGCGTGGAGATTTACACCCCTGGCGACCTGTGCGATGTAATAGTGGTAATGAATGCCGCTGCTCTCAAAGCCAATCTCGACAAATTGAAGGTAGGCGGCACCGTCATCGCGAATACTGGTGGATTTGACCTAAAAAATCTTAAACTAGCCGGCTATGTGGACAGCGTGAGCCCCCTCGAAGATAACTCACTTGGTAAGTACCGGGTTATAGAAATTGACGTAACAAAACTTACGCGCGAAGCATTGAAGACATCAACCCTAGGCACCAAGGAGAAAGACCGAAGCAAGAATATGTTTGTGCTAGGATTTCTCTATTGGATGTATAATAGGAATATGACTTCCACCGAAGCATTCCTCAAGGATAAGTTTGCAAAGAACCCGGACCTTGTAGAATCAAACCTTGCGGTACTGAAGGCAGGCTACCACTACGGTGATACAAGCGAAACCTTCACTACAAGATTTGAAATTAAGCCTGCACGACTGCCCAAAGGAGTCTATAGAAATATTATGGGCAACCAGGCCCTTGCTATTGGTTTAATTGCCGCATCGCGCAAGGCAGGTCTTCCTATTTTTTACGGAAGTTACCCCATAACTCCTGCCTCTGACATATTACATGAATTGTCACGCCATAAGAATTTTGATGTGCGTTCATTTCAAGCGGAAGATGAGATTGCCGCTATCACTGCCGCTATTGGAGCATCGTTTGGTGGAAATATCGGAGTTACCGCATCAAGCGGTCCCGGCATAGCGCTGAAAGGTGAAGCACTTGGCCTTGCCTGTATGCTCGAAATGCCATTGGTGGTTATCAATGTTCAGCGTGGTGGGCCGTCTACAGGATTGCCAACTAAAACTGAACAAGCCGACCTTATGCAGGCTCTGTATGGCCGCAATGGAGAAGCCCCTATTCCAATTATTGCTGCTTCAACCCCAAGAGATTGCTTTGAGGTAGCATTTGAAGCAGTGCGGATTGCAGTTGAGCACATGACTCCGGTTTTTATACTTAGTGACGGCTATATAGCCAATGGTGCTGAGCCGTGGCGTTTTCCTTCAGCCACTTCGCTCGAGGCTATTCACCCGCCCCTGATGCTTGAAGCTATTGGAGAGACATTCCTGCCCTACAAACGCAATGAAAAAGGCGTTCGTCCCTGGGTTACGCCTGGTATCCCTGGATTGGAGCACCGTATAGGCGGCCTTGAGAAACAAGACCAAACAGGCAATATATCCTACGATCCTGAAAACCACCAGAAAATGGTGAAGCTCAGAGCTGATAAGATAAACAGGATTGCTGACTATATTCCACTTCAGAAAATAGATCAGGGCGAAATGCGCGGCAAGCTACTTATTCTTAGCTGGGGTTCTACCTATGGTGCAATTAAAACTGCGTGCAAAGAACTCATTGCTGAAGGATGCAGCGTAGCCCATATACACTTGAGATACATTCATCCTTTCCCCAAGAATCTCGGCGACCTTTTGAAGGGATTTGACCATATCATGGTGCCCGAGCTGAACAATGGGCAGTTGGTGAAAGTGGTGCGCAGCGAATTTCTTGTCAATGCCCAACCCCTGAATAAAATTAAAGGTCTTCCATTTTCCTCAACTGAAATTAAAGCTGAGGCGCTAAAATATTTCGAGCTATGAGCAAAACACAAACCCCGGTACTCACGCCAAAAGATTTCACAAGCGATCAAGATGTACGCTGGTGTCCTGGCTGTGGCGACTACAGCATACTAAAGCAGGTGCAAACCATCCTTCCGGAAATTGGATTGAAAAGGGAGGAGATTGTATTCATCTCGGGCATAGGATGCTCGTCGCGATTTCCATATTATCTGAATACCTATGGAATGCACAGCATTCACGGCAGAGCTCCGGCTGTGGCGAGCGGATTGAAAATTGCAAATCCTAATCTGAGCATATGGGTTATCACCGGCGACGGCGATGCGCTTTCCATAGGCGGCAATCATATTATTCACTTATTGAGAAGAAACTTCAACATGAACGTACTTCTCTTCAATAATGAGATTTACGGGCTTACCAAAGGTCAGTATTCTCCCACATCACCTGAGGGGAAGGTTACGAAATCAACACCGATGGGCTCCATTGATCACCCCTTTAACCCTCTTGCGCTGGCAGCCGGTGCCGACGGTACTTTTATAGCGCGTGCCATGGACCGCGACCCGAAGCAACTTCGTGAGATACTCAAGGAGGCAAACGACCATATTGGCACTTCACTGGTAGAGATTTATCAAAATTGCAATGTATTTAATGACGGAGCCTTTGAAGTATTTACCGAAAAGGCTACCAAAACCAATACTACCGTATTTGCAGAGCATGGTAAGCCACTTATTTTTGGTGAAAACGGTACGAAAGGTTTGCGACTCGATGGCGCACAGCCCGAGGTGGTTGACCTTGCTGTTGGCACCTACAGTTCATCTGACCTCTGGATACACGATAAACACGACAGATTTAAGGCCGGATTGCTAATGCGTTGTTTTGATACTCCCAAAGCCGATGGCAGCACTTTACCGAGGCCCTTTGGCGTATTTTATCAGGAAGAGAAGAGCCGTTACGAAGAAGGCTTGCATGCCCAAATTGCTCAGAGCAAACGCCAGAAAGGCGAAGGTGATCTCGATGCGCTTCTAAGAGGTAAGAATACCTGGGAGATTGGGTGATTTATATCCCATTCCAGTAAATAGTAACGACTATTTTTTCAACCCATCCGGCACTTCACATACCGGTATAGGCAGCATCTTATGCTTATTTCGACGGTTGAGGTTCCAGTATATTCCCAACACATCTTTCTGCCTTGCTGAAAGCTTGTTTTCATCCCCTTTAAAATCCATTGCCCATTCAAGTTCGGGATATGATGCGCCTATCTGGTCTTCATCCGTGCGGTCATCGCCCCAAAGTCCATCGGTGGGCGGTGCACTCATAATTTCAGATATAATACCCAACTCTTCACCTATGGAATACACTTCTGATTTTGTGAGATCGGCAATAGGGCTGAGGTCTACACCTCCATCGCCGTACTTGGTGTAAAAACCCACGCCAAAGTCTTCAACTTTATTGCCCGTACCCGCTACCAGATATCCATGGAGCGTAGCAAAATAATAAAGCGTAGTCATCCTGAGGCGTGCTCTGGCGTTCACCAAACTGAATTCATGTCCTTCGGGATTTGTATTTGCCGGAAGGCTTTCAAAGAACTGCTTAAATACCGGAGTGAGATCCACTTCCTGCGAGCGAACATTCTCAAATCGATATCTTAAACCTTCAATATGTTTTTTTGCTCTGCTTACCTGAGTTGGGTGCTGAGCTATAGGCATTTCAAGGCATAATGTAGGAAGCCCGGTGAGAGCGCATAAAGCAGAAGTAACCGCGGAGTCAATACCACCAGAAACTCCTACTACAAGGCCTTTAGTGCCTGCGTTTTGGGAATAATTTTCAAGCCAATTTACGATGTGCCTTACTACAGCGCTTTTATTCATTAAAGCAAAATACTTATAGCCCATAACGGGGCTTTGCGGCGTTTGTTTAGAAATAGACGATTACATTCAGGGCAACAACATTTGTTACGGATTTGATTCTACTGCCGGTCAATGAAGTTACTCCATTGGCATCAGTGGTAGGTAGTCTGTAATCCTTGCTGAATACATTGTTAAGTCCGTTATTCCATTCAGCCGAAATAGAAAGATCTGTATTTCCCGTGAAGTTGTATCTAAAGCCCAGCTCAATATGCAGAGCGGTTCTGAACAGGTTGATATTATCGCCCACATCTTCCTGATTGAGTGCAATGGATACATTCGAAACCGGATTATTATCAATGATATCAGCATTGGCTTTGATATTGAATCCCAAATCGAAGCCTACCCGGGCAAAATATTTAATATAACCTACCTCATTGGTGCTCATTAGAAATGTAAGAGGTACATTCAAATAATTAAGCCTGAAAAAAGTTTCTCTCTCGCTAAGGCTTAGCGCAGTTTCGTTGGGAAAAACAGTTGCGAAGTCATGGTTCAAAGTACCTCCGGTATGCATTAAAAAAAGCCCTGTTGAGAAAAAGTAATTTGGGTTTGCACCGAGCCTGAAAGCCATTGATAACCCATAGTTTGCCGAAAACCTTACCCCGTTGCCGCTTATTCTATTTGGGTCGCCATCGGGCGAAAACCAACTCAATACCGGCGACGCAGCAATTCCAAGGCGCAATGATGGTTCAGTTACCGGCGCAGGGGTGGTTTGAACCTGAACCGGAGGAGGGACAGCAGCGGGTGTCACCGGTTCCTGCGCAATTAGGGCGGTGTTTGTTAAAAACGTAACAAGTCCAATTGAGAGGGTCTTTTTCATTAGTTTTGCTGACTTTGATTCAGGCCAAAAGTACTGTTTTTTCACAATGAAATTTTCAATTCATATTTGCTTCATATTGTTGGTGTTTATTGGGTTTGCTTGCAGCTCCGACAGGTGGGAAGTTGATACCACGGCAGTGAATTATTCTTCCCAAATAGCCAGGCTTGATGAAGATATTTTTGCAGTAAATCCCGATAGGGCATTTGAAGAAATTACTGCACTTCAGGAACCTTACGGCAAATTTCTCGAAATTTATTTTCGCGATATTATGCAATCCGGAAATCCCGACAACACAATGTCTGCGCAGTTGCTTATGCGGTTCACGACCGATCCGAAGTGGGAAGAACTACAGCGCGATATTGAGACGCGCTTCAGTGATATGGGGCTTTATGAAGAACAGCTCGGCGAAGCTTTCAAAAGATATGCTGTACATTTTAATGAAGATACCCTGCCGCAAATTATAGCGTATAATTCAGGATTCAATATTGGGATATATCCAACAAAAGCCTACCTGGGAATTGGCCTGGAGTGGTATGCCGGAAGCGATTTAAAAGTAGTGCAGCAGTTACCTCCCGATTTGTTTCCGCAATATAAGCGCGATAAGATGAAGCCCGAATTCCTTTCGGTAAATGCGCTTAAGGGCTGGCTAATGGTAGCGCATCAGGAGCAGCTAGGGAGTGATAATTTACTTGCGCGAATGGTTTTTGCCGGAAAAGTACTGTACATATCAAAAGCCTTAATGCCTGAAGTTTCTGAATCCACATTGCTCAACTTTACTAACGATCAGTTAAAATGGTGTGAAAAAAACCAATGGAGCATATGGAAGAATCTGGTAGAACAGGACATGATTTTTACCAAAAATCCGAAGGAGATTAACAAATTGATGGGCGATGGGCCTTTCACTCCCGGAATGCCGGCTGAATCGCCCGGAGGGGTGGGCAATTGGGTAGGGTACCATATGGTGAGAAGCTATATGGACAAGAATAAGAATACCTCATTGCCCGCATTGATGATGCTTAAAGACGATCAGCAATTTTTGAAAACCTATAAACCAGGAAAATGAACAAAGACATAAAGTTGCATACCACCATAAAAATTGGTGTTGGTCTTGACGAACACCGCATACCGGTTGAAATGCAGTGGGAAGCAAGCGATGGTGGAGGCTCAGGCAATTGCAAGGCTTTGATGCTCACGCTTTGGGATAAAATGGAAGAAAACACCATGCGCATCGATCTCTGGAATAGAGATATGAGTGTAAATGATATGCAGCGTTTTTTTCACCAGACGCTTCTCACCATGGGCGATACTTATGAGCGCGCTACAGGGCAAAAGGAATTGGCTGTTGAGATAAGGGCTTTCGCTACCACATTTGCCGCCAAGGCAGGAATAGTTGGCTAAAGTTAATGTTCGCTTACGTAAAGATTGTTGGTAGAAAGGATAAAGTCCAAAACATCATCACGGCCTATACCTTTCTCAGATGAAGTGATAAAGTGTGGCGGGAGTTCATCCCAGCTTTTGAGCATTTCAGCGCTGTAAGCCGCAACGCTGCTTTCCAATACCCCGGGTTTCAATTTATCAGCCTTTGTAAAAATCATCGCAAAGGGAACTCCTTTGACTCCTAGGCTCTCCATAAACTCCATGTCGATTGGCTGGGGTTCATGACGTACATCTATCAACACAAACGTGCACATCAGGTTAGGCCTCTTCGTGAGGTATGGGTTTATCAGCGACTGAAATTTGGCTTTTGTAGTCTTGGATACCTTTGCATATCCATATCCGGGTAAATCTACCAGGAACCATGATGGTCTTCCTTTATCGCCGGGATGAGCAATGGAGAAGTGATTAATCAATTGGGTTTTACCTGGTTTTCCTGATGTTTTTGCCAGCTCTTTGCGCCCGGTTAGCATATTGATCAGCGATGACTTGCCCACATTGCTTCGGCCTACAAATGCGTACTCCGGGATGGTTGGCTCCGGGCAGTCTTGCCATTTCGGGCTGCTTTTTACGAAAGTGGCAGTGAGGGTATTTACACCTACCATCGGACCTAAAGTGATTTTTTAGTAAGCCAAGCGTCAAGTAGGGCATTGAATTGTACAGGATGCTCCATCATAGGTGCGTGGCCGCATTTGTCAATCCAAAAAAGTTCAGAACCGGGGATATTTTCATTAAATTCAACTGCTACTTCAGGAGGGGTAATCGTATCGTTTCGACCCCAGATCAGGCATACCGGCATTTTGTAATTTGCCAAATCATTGCGCATATTGTTTCTGATAGCGCTTTTGGCCAATGCCAATACTTTGATAAGCTTGGTTCTGTCCTGAACCAGATTAAAGGTCACTTCAACCAACTCTTCAGTCACCAAATCAGGGTCGTAAAATGTAACACCGATCTTCTTCCTTATATAATCTTTGTCTTCCCTTCTTGGAAATGATCCTCCAAAAGCATTTTCATAAAGCCCCGAGCTACCTGTAAGCACCATTGCCTTTATCCATCCGGGCTTCCTTTTGGCAGTTACCAATGCCACATGCCCTCCGAGAGAATTGCCGAGCAATATGGCGTCTTTTAAATTCATATCGCTCATGAAATCTGTGATAAAGTCTGAAAGGCTACCAACACCGGTTTGGAGAAGCGGCATGTCGTACAATGGCATCATTGGAACTAACACTCTGTATGATTTGCTAAAGTGATCTATCACACCGCGAAAATTGCTCAACGCTCCGAACAAACCGTGCAATACGATAATAACCTGCCCGCTTCCCTTATCAAGGTAGCGATACTTCCCCGTGTGTTTTAGTTCAAATCCCATCCTAATGCAGTTGCGTCCAAATATAGACTTTTTGATTTGTTATGCCTGATATCCGAATATTACTGCATTGCACATTGAAATGTTCATAATTGAAGAAAATCGGGAAAAAACGCCCTACCATACCACCGACTTTTATGGTAGTTCTTCCACCAGTTTGAGCCGCTTCAGGAGTTAATTTTGACCGTCTGCCGACAAAACTTTTCAACAAAGTGGGAAATTATGGATGAGAGTGGGATGAAGTGGGAAAGTTTTTCTACCTTAGCCTTGGAGAAAATGCACCATGCTAAACCTATTAGGAGAATACGATTGTAAGCTGGATGACAAGGGCCGCATGATGTTTCCTGCGGGGCTGAAGAAGCAATTGCAGGAAGTTTTGCATGAAGGTTTTGTGGTGAATCGCGACATGTTTGAGTCGTGTTTGGTGCTTTATCCTACAAAGCAGTGGGCCGGTGTACAAGGTGAAATCAATAAGCTGAACCGTTTTGTGGCGAAGAATGTGCGATTTATCAGGAAGTTTCACAATGGTGCTACTCCGGTAGAGCTCGACGCTGCCGGACGCATGCTTATACCAGCCTCTCTGGCGGGTTTTGCAGGCATTACCAAAGATGTGAAAGTGACAGGAAGTGGAGACCGAATTGAAATATGGGACAAGGCCAAGTATGAAGCTATGCTCAACGATGGTGAAGATATGGCATCACTTGCTGAAGATGTAATGGGTGGTGTAAAGCCTAAAGATAATGACGATTGAACCTTACCACACCCCCGTGCTATTGCGGGAGAGCGTGGATAGGCTCGTGAATGATATAAACGGCATCTATGTAGATGTCACCTTTGGCGGAGGAGGACATACCCGCGAAGTTCTTTGCAGACTGGATGTAAATGGTAAGCTCGTAGCCTTCGATCAGGATCAGGATGCTGTGGCTAATTTGCTCAACGACCCAAGATTTCATTTTGTGCCAGCCAACTTTAAATTTTTGAAGAACCATCTTCGCTTCATGGGTATTGAAAAGGTGGATGGGGTACTTGCCGATCTCGGAGTTTCTTCGCATCAATTTGATGTGCCTGAACGCGGATTTTCCATAAGGGCGGAAGCGCCCCTCGATATGCGGATGGATCGCGCTGGTGGCCTTACGGCAAAGAAAGTGATCAACTCTTATCCCGAAGAAACGCTGTCACGTATTTTTTGGGAATATGGTGAGTTGCGCGAAGCCCGCAAGATTGCAGCAAAGTTGGTATCAGTAAGGGCTGACAAGGCAATAGATACTACCGGGCAGCTCATTGCGGAGGTATTGCCACTTTGCCACGACCCAAAGCAAAACCGGTTTCTGGCCAAGCTCTTTCAGGCGCTGCGCATAGAAGTAAATGCAGAAATGAAAGCACTGGAGGCAATGCTTGCGCAAACCGCAGATCTGATAAAGCCCGGCGGCAGATTGGTGGTCATTTCATACCACTCACTCGAAGACAGAATGGTGAAGAATATGATGCGAAGCGGGAATACCGAAGGCAAGCTTGAAAAGGATTTTTATGGAAATCCATTGCGACCATTTACACCAATGCCCGGGATGCCCATAGTACCCGACGATCTGGAAATTGAAAAAAATACAAGGGCCCGAAGCGCTAAGCTTCGGGTAGCGATAAAAAATGAGTAGAGTAACTGAACAAGCAGCCATTCGCAGTAAGCCATCATTCGTACGAATGGTGAACCACTTGCTGAGCGGACGTTTCCTCACAAGGGAATATGTACAGGCCAACTTGCCCTTCATATTTTTTGTAGTAGCGGTAATGATGTGCTATATCAGCTATGGCTACTTCGCTGAAAAAACTGTAAAAGCACATATACAAACCGAAGCTGATCTCCGCGAGAGCAAATCGCGCAACCTTTCGGCAAATGCCCGACTTGAGAAGCTGAAACAACGAAGCAGCCTTTCTGAGTCGATCAGGCACATGGGGCTCATAGAGTCGCGCATTCCGCCTGTAATACTGCGCCGTCACCGCTTTAACTGGAAGAAGAAGTAGGCCATGGCAGAGCGAAAAATCCTTATCAGCAAGGCATACGTTGTTTTCCTTGGGTTCTGTATTTTATCACTTTTCATAGTGGGTAAGATTGCCATGATACAACTTGTAGATGGTGCAAAGTGGCAGAAGAAGGTGGACCGCATTACCACTGAATTGCATGAGATCACCCCAACACGCGGCAATATTTTTGCCGAGAACGGCACTATTCTCGCCACTTCCATACCCATTTATGATTTGCGAATGGATATGCGCGCCAGCAAGCTAACCAAGGAAATGTTTCATGCGCACATCGATGCGCTGGCCGGGGCTTTGAACAGGCTATTTGGCGATAAGTCAGCATCAGAATATGAGCGGAATATGCGCGAAGCTTTCGCAAAAGGCAGCAGGTATTATCTGGTAAAAGGAGGGATCGAATTCGACCAGATGCAACTGGCCAAAGATTTGCCGCTTTGGGTTGAAGGCCGGTTTACAGGTGGGCTCATTATTGAGAAAACCATCATTCGGAAAGTACCTTACCCAAATCTGGCTTCCCGCACTGTAGGGTATGATAAGGAAGGCACTCAACGAGTAGGCCTTGAAGGTGCTTACAATGATGTGCTGGGCGGTACGCCAGGCAAGCGCTATGAAAAAAGACTTGCCGGTGGTGTTTGGATGCCGGTGAACAGCAGCAACCTGGTTGATCCTGAAGATGGCTGCGATCTGTATACCACCATTGATGTGGGTATACAGGATGTAGCCACCAATGCTCTGAAAAAGCAATTGATGAAGCGCAATGCTCAGTACGGGTGCGCAGTGGTGATGGAAGTAAAAACAGGTAGAATAAAGGCCATTGCAAACCTGACTCTCACCAAAGACAGTACTTACCGCGAAGTATACAATTATGCTCTGGGAGAAGCTTCTGAACCGGGTTCCACCTTTAAGCTGGCTTCGCTTATGGCTGCACTCGAAGATGGTCTGCTCTCACTAGATGATTCCGTAGATACCGGAAACGGAGCATATAAATTCTACGACAGAATGATGTATGATAGTGAGCGTGACAAAGGCGGCTACGGCCGTATAAGCGCGCTCACCGGATTTCAAAAGTCGTCAAATGTGGCTGTATCAAGGCTTATTGACGACAGGTACAAAAAGAATCCGCGTGCATTTACCGACAGGTTGTATAAAATGGGCCTAGGCAAGCCGTTGGGTATTGATATAGGCGGTGAAGGCACACCCATGATCAAAGACCCCTCGGACCCCACCTGGTCAGGAATTACACTGCCGTGGATGAGTATCGGCTACGAAACCAAGATGACTCCTTTGCAAACCCTTACGTTCTACAATGCTGTGGCCAACGATGGTGAGATGGTAAAGCCGCAGTTCGTAAAGGAAATTAGACGCAATGGCAAGCTCGTTAAAAAGATAAAACCTGAAGTGCTGCATCACAGCATTGCTTCCAGAGAGACTATCCGCCAAGCCAAAATATTGCTTGAGAGTGTGGTAACCGAAGAAGGTACAGCTTCTAATTTGATCTCAAAATCATACACCGTAGCCGGCAAAACAGGTACGGCTTTGATGGCCAATAACAAGCACGGTTATAAATCAGAATCGAACAAAAAGTACCAGGCATCATTTGTTGGGTATTTTCCGGCTGAGGCACCTGAGTATACCTGCATCGTAATGGTATACGGATTGAAAAGCTTTGTGTACTACGGTGGTGCTGTGGCAGGGCCGGTTTTCAGAGAAATTGCTGATAAGATTTTTGTTGACCGCCTCGACCTTCATAAACCCGTAGTGGAAGATCCGAATAGTGTAGCCATTCATGTGCCTGTTTCAAAGAGCGGCTATGCTCCAGATTTGAAATACATTTTTGATGAATTGAACATCTCTCTGACCGACCATAGCGATGAAGCTGATTGGGTGAGCACGAGAACCCTTACTGATGAGGTAGGCATTGAGGTACGCAGCATACCTGCCGGTAAGGTGCCGAATGTAATTGGAATGGGCCTTCGAGATGGCATTTATCTGCTCGAGGCAGCAGGTTTGCGTGTGCAGGTTTCAGGTGTTGGCATGATTACAAAGCAAAGTATACCACCCGGCGCGCCAGCTTCTGAAGGTAGAATTATATTAATAGATCTTTCCTAGAATGAAGCTGCTGCAAGAAATATTGTATCAGGTGCGGGTGAAGGACGTTTCTGGTACTACCAATCTCGCTATCGAGCATTTGGCTTTTGATTCTCGAAAGGTGATCAACTTCACACTCTTTGTAGCGGTGAGGGGAACCCAGATTGACGGCCACCAGTTTATAGATCAGGCAGTACAATCAGGTGCTGTTGCAATAGTATGTGAAGAAATACCTGCTTCGCGAAAAGAAGGTGTGACCTATGTGAAAGTTGAAAACGCCCATTCAGCGCTTGGTATCCTGGCATCAAATTTCTACGACAATCCAAGTGCAGAGCTGAAGTTAATAGGCATTACCGGTACCAATGGTAAAACTACCTGCGCCACGCTGCTTTACAGAATGGCGCGCCTGCTTGGTAAAAAGGCGGGACTCATCAGCACAATCGAAAACCGCATTAACCATGCGGTGGTAAATGCAACTCATACGACACCTGATGCAATAGCCTTGAATGCTATGCTAAGACAAATGGTTGATGCAGACTGCACTTTCTGTTTTATGGAAGTAAGCTCTCACGCACTACATCAGCACCGCGTAAGTGGAATAACTTTTGCCGGCGCAGTATTTACAAATATCACCCACGATCATCTTGACTACCATAGAACTTTCGATGCTTACATCGGGGCCAAGAAGATGCTCTTTGATATGCTTCCCCGCGACGCTTTCGCCATTGTAAACAGCGACGACAGACACGGCAATACCATGCTCCAGAATTGTAAGGCTGCTATTCAGAAATCATACGCTATTAAGTCTATGGCTGATTACCGCGCACGAATTGTAGAGAATCAGTTTGCAGGGCTTCAACTTTCAATAGATAACATCGATCTGTACGCAAAAGTGGTAGGCCGGTTTAATGCCTATAATTTATTGGCTGTATATGGCACTGCCGTTGAGCTTGGATTTGCAAAGCTTGATGTACTCACTGCCCT
The DNA here is from genome assembly GCA_038207425.1 of Flavobacteriales bacterium. Taxonomy (GTDB): domain Bacteria; phylum Bacteroidota; class Bacteroidia; order Flavobacteriales_D; family Cryomorphaceae; genus JBBQZU01. Next base: position 120,814 of record JBBQZU010000001.1, read on the forward strand.
AAGCAGTGTGAATGCTCCTGCAGGCCGCTTCGAATATGTGAAGAGTACTGGCAATGTAACAGCAATTATAGACTATGCCCACACGCCCGATGCATTGAAGAATGTGCTAAAAACTATAGACGACATCCGCACCCGAAATGAAGATGTAATTACTGTAATTGGTTGCGGTGGTGACCGAGACAGAACCAAGCGACCTGAAATGGCCCGCATTGCATGCAAATTCAGCGACAGGGTTATACTTACTTCTGATAATCCGAGGTCAGAAGACCCCGAAGAGATCATAGCTGAAATGCGCGCAGGTGTTGAGCATCAGGATTTTAAGAAAACAGTAACGGTTGTAAACCGCAAAGAAGCCATACGCTTGGCATGCAGCCTGGCAAAAAGCAACGATATAATATTGGTAGCCGGAAAAGGCCACGAGAAATATCAAGAAGTGGCAGGAGTACGCCACCCATTTGATGATTTGCAAGAAGTAAATGAATCATTCAAAATGCTACACGACTGATGCTATACTACCTGTTTAAATACCTCAACGATGCATATGATTTGCCCGGCACTGGGGTGTTTCAATACATTTCATTCCGTGCAGCTCTGGCAGTGCTTACTTCGCTGCTTATCTCTATGGTATTTGGCAAAAGCCTTATTAACCTGCTCCGTAAGAAGCAGGTAGGCGAAACCGTACGCGACCTTGGTTTGGCAGGTCAGGTGCAGAAACAAGGCACTCCTACCATGGGAGGCCTTATTATACTGGCTGCTATACTCATACCCACTGTGCTCTTCGCCGAGCTCAACAATATTTACATAATAATAATGCTCATTACCACGGTAATGCTTGGTGGTATAGGCTTTCTTGATGATTATATAAAAGTGTTTCGCAAAAACAAGAAAGGCCTTGCGGGAAAATTTAAAGTGGTTGGACAGGTATCGGTAGGGTTGATAGTAGGCGCACTGCTTTATTTTCATCCGGCTGTGGCGAGCAAACAAAAGTTATACACCAACAAGGTTGTGAATGAAAATGGTGTTATTGAGGATGATGTTAGCTCAACTTTCAAGTGGGTTGAAACGAAGTCGGTAAAAACCACAATTCCATTTGTTAAGAACAATGAATTTGATTACGCATGGCTTCTTTCATTCATGAACCGTAAAGATGCCAAGAAATGGTCATGGCTTGTTTTCATACCCATCGTAATATTTGTAGTTACCGCCGTTTCGAATGGCGCCAATATTACAGATGGACTAGACGGCCTTGCTACAGGCTCCTCGGCTATAATCGCAGTGGTACTGGCAATTTTTGCATTCGTATCTGGCAACATGATTTTTGCGGATTATCTCAATATCATGTTTATTCCAGCTACTGGCGAGCTCGTAATTTTTATCAGCGCTTTTGCAGGAGCATGTGTAGGCTTTCTTTGGTACAACTCTTATCCCGCGCAGGTATTTATGGGCGATACTGGTAGCCTTGCGCTCGGTGGTATCATCGCTGTTTTTGCATTGGCAATACGCAAAGAACTGCTCATTCCTTTGTTTTGCGGAGTATTCCTTATCGAGAATCTTTCGGTAATGATGCAGGTAAGTTATTTCAAATATACCAAGAAAAAGTACGGCGAAGGAAGACGCATTTTCCTGATGTCGCCCTTGCACCATCACTACCAGAAGCTCGGCTATCACGAGGCCAAAATTGTGTCGCGGTTTTGGATTGTAGGAATTATGCTGGCTATACTTTCCATTGTAACACTGAAACTGAGATAAATGAAATTGCTTGTTATAGGCGCGGGTGAGAGTGGTACGGGTGCAGCATTGCTGGGCCGTAAGCTCGGCTATGACGTGTTTGTAACTGACAAAGGACTCATAAAAGACAAGTACAAGGCTATACTCAATAACGCGGCCATCAAATGGGAAGAAGGGCAGCATAGCAATGCCACTGAAGACGCAGGTTTAGTGATTAAAAGCCCTGGTATTCCGTCATCTATTCCTTTGGTGCGCAGCTATCGCCAAATGGGGGTGGAGGTAATATCAGAAATTGAATTTGGCAGCCGCCATACCAACGGAGATATTGTAGCAATAACTGGTACCAATGGCAAAACTACGACCACCCTCTTAACGCACCATATCTTTAGAAAAGCAGGCCTCGATGTGGCAGTAGGGGGTAACGTAGGCAAGAGCTTTGCCGGATTATTGGCCGAAAGTGATCATGATATTTTTGTACTAGAAGTAAGCAGCTTCCAGCTTGATGATATTGCAACGTTCAAACCAAAAGTTGCTGTGCTGCTCAATATTACTCCTGATCATCTTGACAGGTATGAATACAAGCTCGACAAATATGCCGACGCCAAGTTTGCCATAACCAAAAACCAACTCGCTGACGATCATTTTGTTTACTGCGCCGACGATGAAATTACTGTGAGCGAAATGGCGAAACGCAGCATTGCAGCCGAGCTTCACCCAATCTCCATTTACCGAAAGGTAAACAACGGGGCATTCCTGAATAATAACGAACTCAATATTAACCTTACCAACAAACCTTTCGAGATGTCAATCCACGATCTAGCATTACAGGGAAAACACAATACCTATAACTCAATGGCTGCCAGTGTAGCAGCCCGAATATTTGAGATTCGCAAAGAAGTTGTGCGTGAAAGTCTGTCTGACTTTCAGAACATAGAGCACAGGCTTGAGCACGTGGCCGAAATACACGGCATCAAATTCATCAATGATTCCAAAGCTACCAATGTGAACTCTACATGGTATGCGCTTGAAAGCGTTGAAGGACAAATGGTGTGGATAGTAGGAGGCGTTGATAAAGGCAACGACTATGCAATGCTCGACGAACTGGTAACCCAAAAGGTAAAAGGAATCATCTGCCTGGGAGTTGATAATAAAAAACTCCTTGAACACTTCAGCTCAAAAGTACCGCAAATAGCCGAAGCGCACAGTGCTGAAGAGGCCGTAAACCTCTCATACCGAATGGCCCGCAAGGGCGATACCGTAATTCTTTCACCGGCCTGCGCAAGTTTTGATCTTTTCGAAAACTATGAAGACCGCGGACAAAAATTCAAAAGAGCAGTAAGAGCGCTCTGAACCAACTAAATACATCTATTCCCATGAGCATTAATCCACTCGACATCAAACGCAAAGCGTTGCTCGCCGATACCCTTATAAAATCAAGGGTGAAGGTGGTAGAATCGGCTACTCCATTCTCTTTAGAATATTCCGGTGTGGTAGGTGGAATACATGTAGTGAATGACTCAGCCGCAACCAACGTTGAGAAACTCGTTGTGTCGCTCAGCTCATTCGATGAGCCATTGGTGTGGATTGTGGAAGCCGGTGCGCATTCAAAAGACCTGGAGCTGCTGCGCGATATTATTGCAGCCAAGGTAAAGACCATTGTGGCCGTAGGGAGCAACATTGAACTGGTGCATAGGGCAGTGTGGCCTTCTACAGGATATTTTATTGCCGCTGATACTTGGGATGAAGCACTTGATATGGCCATCCTTTCTGCGAAAGCAAACGATACCATACTCTTCTCTCCGGGATGCCGCGCTGCGGAACCGTTCCAGAATTTTCGCGAAAGAGGAGCCTATTTCAACCGCCTTGTAGAAATAAAGCGCCAAACCAAAAACCACACGCTATGAGTGAAGGAAAAACCTATACCATACACAAAAGCAAGAAGAGCCAGGTAGACAGAATACTCGATGCCCGCGAAAGCCTGCGTAAATCGCTCGAGAGTACAGCCCACAGGCTTGAGCTTTTGCGCGAACTGGAAGGTGTGGAATACTACAACGATGCAAAGTCAGTGGACTTGCTCTCAACCCGCGATAGCTTTAAATGCATTATGAAGCCGATAATCTGGATAGCAGCCGCAACTACCCACGACCGCGACTATGCACTCATCGAAAAATATGTGAAATATAAAATTAAGCATGTCATGGTCTATGGCATCGGGGGCGATGATATGCGTCGCCGGCTCCAAGGAATGGTGGAAGGTTTCAATACATCAGCCGATCTCAAACAAGCCGTTGATGCCGCTTCGAGAGCTGCAAATGAAGGCGATGTTGTGCTCTTTTCGCCAAGTTGTATGCCGAGCGATGACTACAGAAATTTTGCTGATCGTGGTGCGGCATTCTCACAATATGTAAATGCCTTGATTTAATATTTTGAAGGAGCTGATTGCTAAATATCTGCGGGGCGATCTCGTTATCTGGATGGTGAGCATCATACTCTGCATGGTGTCACTGCTTGCAGTATACTCGAGTGTTTCCGGGCTGGCTTATACCCAGAGGGGAGGCAATACCTTCTATTACCTTATAAAGCACCTGATCATGCTCGGGTCAGGCTTTACTATCATGTATTTCGCCCATAAGGTTCACTACCGTTTCTACTCACGACTTTCTCTTATCGCTATGTGGGTTTCAGCGGCTTTGCTTCTCATTACACTCCTTGTAGGGGCGGCCAATGCTGAAGCAAACCGATGGCTTGTGGTGCCCATCGTAAACCAGCAATTTCAAACATCCGATCCTGCCAAGATTGCATTGATTGCATACGTAGCCCGCATGCTTGTAATAAAGCGCGATGTGCTGCACAATTTTCGTCAGGGCCTTATACCTATTTTGATACCAATACTCATTATATGCGGATTGATACTTCCGGCAAACTTCAGCACTGCTGCCTTGCTCTTTACAGTGTGCTTCCTGATGCTGTTCATAGGTGGCATACCTTTCAAGCACCTCTTTTCTGTGGCAGGTGTGGCAATCGCAGGTTTTGGAATTCTTATCAGCATTTCAACTATCAATCCTGATTTGCTACCACGACTCACCACTTGGAAGAACCGTCTCATTAATTTCGATTCAGACGAAAGCGAAGCGAATTACCAGGTAGAACATGCCATGATGGCCATCAAATCAGGTGGGATTTTACCACAGGGGCCGGGCACTGGAGAATCAAGAAACTATCTGCCCAATGCCTACAATGATATGATTTACGCTTTTATAATTGAAGAATACGGCCTTATACTGGGTGGATGTGGTATCCTACTTCTCTATCTCATTTTTGCGTACCGAAGCCTGAAAATCATAAGGCTAAGCCAGCGAGATTTTGGGGTATACCTTGTGGTAGGTCTGAGTTTCCTTATCTGCATTCAGGCATTTATCAATATGGGAGTTTCGGTTAGCTTGTTTCCCGTTACAGGCCAGCCATTGCCGCTGGTGAGTATGGGCGGCACAGCCATTTGGTTTACATGCCTGGCTATAGGAATGATTCTAAGCGTGAGCCGGTCAGCTTATGAAGGTGAGAAAGTAGCAGGTAAAAACACAGTTAAAAAACAGCAGTATGCATTCGCCAAGGGTAATAATTAGCGGAGGGGGAACCGGTGGCCACGTATTTCCGGCCATTGCGATCGCAGATGCTATAAAGCAACTGAGGCCTGAAGCTGAAATGCTTTTTGTGGGTGCCGAAGGCCGTCTTGAAATGGAACGGGTTCCTGCAGCGGGCTACCCTATTAGGGGTTTGTGGATTAGCGGTTTTCAACGACGGTTAACGCTAAAAAATTTAATGTTTCCCTTTAAGGTTATCTCAAGCATGATGCGCTCTTACCGCATAGTGCGTGAATTTAAACCTCAGGTGGCTATAGGTGTGGGCGGGTATGCTTCCGGGCCCTTGCTTCGGGCGGCATCATCACGCAATATTCCAACCCTTATTCAAGAACAGAATTCATTTCCCGGCGTTACCAACCGCATCCTTTCCCGAAAGGTAAATACCATATGTGTAGCCTATCACGGCATGGAGAAGTGGTTCCCGAAAGAGAAAATTGTACTTACCGGAAATCCGGTGCGCAAGAGTGTTACAGAATTTGCCGGCAAGCGCACTGAGGCGGCAGTCTACTTTGGACTTGATGCCAGCAAAACCACCGTTTTGATAATTGGAGGTTCACTTGGAGCATTTACCATCAACGAAAGCGTAGAAAGTGGTTTGAAGAAACTTGCGGATGCTGGCCATCAACTAATATGGCAAACCGGTAAATCATTTGCCGAAAGGGCCGCCAATGCAATTCAAAAGCTCAATATTCCTGCTTTCAAAACGTATCCATTTATTGACAGAATGGATTTGGCATACGCCATGGCCGACGGGGTGGTGAGCAGGGCGGGAGCCATTTCAGTGTCAGAGCTGTGTCTGGCGGCGAAACCCACCATCTTCGTACCATCGCCAAATGTAGCTGAAGACCATCAAACCAAGAATGCCCGCGCCCTCAGCGATAAGCATGCTGCAATACTTGTAGCTGACGCTGATGCGCGGCAAAAACTTATCATCGAATTAATAAGCCTTATGGGCGATCAGGCTTTACGCCAAAAACTATCAGCAAATATTGCTGCGCTCGCTCATGCCAATGCAGCCGAACATATTGCACAAGAAGTACTAAAACTCATAGAAGTCAATTGAACCCGGAAAAGGTATATAGCGTCTATTTTGTAGGTATCGGCGGCATAGGCATGAGTGCCCTTGCGCGCTATTTTGTAGCAGGCGGCGCAAGGGTAGGCGGCTACGACCGAACCCGCACCGCGCTTACCGACGCTCTTGTGGCTCAGGGAATTGAAGTAGGTTTTGATGATTCGCCCGCAGCTATTCCGCAGTGGTTTCTCGATACGCCGCTTGATAAAGCACTCGTAGTATATACTCCTGCCATTCCGGTTGCACACGCAGGCCTGGCCTACCTGCGCAATCACGGTTGCCCGGTCATGAAGCGATCTGAAGTACTTAGTTTTATCACCGATTCATCCAAAACTATAGCTATAGCCGGCACTCATGGTAAAACCACTACTACGGCCATGGCAGCCCATATTTTCAAAAGCAGTGGCACTCCGTGTAATGCATTTCTTGGTGGCATTTCTGTAAATTACAATACCAACGTTTTGCTGAGCAAGGGTGCAGAATGGGCAATTGTTGAGGCCGATGAGTATGACCGCTCTTTTTTGCGGCTCAACCCATATATCGCAATTGTTACATCGGTTGAGGCTGACCACCTCGATATTTATGGTACTGAAGCTGAGCTTGTAAAAAGTTTTAACCAGTTTGCAGCGAAAGTTCATCCCGAGGGGGTAACCATATTCAGGTATGGCATCGATCTCATTCCTTCCGGCAAAAGTATTAGTTACGCTATCGAGAATCCTTCGGCCGATCTGTATGCAACGGAAATACAAGTAATAGATGGTGCTTTTCATTTCACTGTAATTTACAATGCCAAGCCTTTGGGAAGGCTCATTTCCTATTTTCCGGGAAGGCATAATGTGGAGAATTGTCTTGCTGCCGTTGGAGCTGCGATGCATGTAGGTATTTCGTGGGCAGCCATAGCATCGGCGGTTGAATCATTCAAAGGAGTGAAGCGCCGATTCGAATACCAGATTCGCCGCAATGATCTTGTTTTTATTGACGACTATGCACACCATCCTACTGAGATATCGAGCTGCATTGGAGCCGTAAGAGAGCTGTATCCCGACAGGCGAATCACCGGAGTATTTCAGCCTCACCTGTTTTCTCGCACCCGCGATTTTGCTGATGAGTTTGCCAATAGCTTGGATAAACTCAATGAATTGCTCCTGATGGAGATTTACCCTGCGCGTGAGGAACCAATGCCGGGTATCGACTCCACATGGCTGCTTAATAAGGTTCACACTGTCAATAAGCAATTGGTGAAGCGTGAAGATTTGGTGGACAAGGTATTGAAAATGAGTCCTGAAGTACTCCTTACCATGGGTGCGGGTGATATTGACAAAATGATAGAACCACTTAAAACTGCCTTGAATGAAAAAGATGCGTAAGCTCCTTGTAGTTTCAGGTTATGGAGCCATTGCGCTTGCCGTATTGGTACTGCTCGTTTATGTGGTGCGTATGCGCAATAATGCTACATGCGAAGCCCTGGCCGTGGTATTCCCGGAGTCAGCTCTAGGCTTTGTAACTGAAGCGGAAATAAGGCAGCGTGTTGCATCATCTGAGCAGTTGGTGGTTGGCGAACGATTGTATGATTTAGATCTGAAAGCCATTGAAAAAACCCTGGTTACCATTCCACAACTTAAAGAGGTGCATGTATACCGCACTGTGGACCGGCAACTTGTGGTAGAAGTAGAAGAAAGAAATGCATACGTGCGCCTTATTGACAAATTTGGAAAACACGCCATTATTGATACCGAAGGCTACCTGATGCCTGTGCCCGTAAGAGCCGTGCCCCGCCTTCCTGTGGTATCGCTGGGGTTTGAGCTTTCGCCGAATGAAGTAAGTACCTGTAAGAATATTTCAGAATGCAGTAAGTCTGAGCTTCTTTTAGCTATTTTCCATTACGCGATGGTTATCGAAGAAGATCCATTCATCAAAGCCCAATTTCAGCATACTGTGGTGCGTTCTGATGGTGAGTTTTTAGTGTACCCGCAAGTAGGAAACCATACCATCAGTATAGGAACACTCGAAAATCTTGAAGAGAAAATTGACAACCTTAAACTATTCTACAGCGAAGGAATGAATGCTGTAAACTGGAATAAGTTTGCCGATATAAACCTGAAATACAAAGGCCAAATAGTCTGTACAAAAAAGTAAAACCATGGAGCAACCAGAAATCATTGTTGGCCTCGACATAGGCACCACAAAAATTGCCTGCATAGTAGGCAGAATCAATGAGTATAATAAACTCGAAATTATAGGTATGGGCCGATCTGAATCGCTGGGTGTGCGCAGCGGAGTGGTAAGCAACATACACCAGACTGTAGATAGTATAAAGCGGGCTGTAGAGTTGGCTACCGAAAAGGCCGGAGTAGAAATAGGTGAAGTAGTGGTAGGTATCGCAGGGCAGCATATACGAAGCCTTCAGCACCGAGGCATGCTTACCCGAAAGGTGAAGGACGATGAAGAAATATCGCAATCTGACATTGATACGCTTATTGACGATATGAATCAATTGGTGATGAATCCCGGTGAGGAGATCATACATATTCTCCCGCAAGAGTATATCATCGACAATGAACAGGGAATCAAAGACCCCATAGGCCATTCGGGAATAAGGCTTGAAGCCAATTTTCATATCATCACGGGCAAGATCAGCGCAGTAAAGAATATTTATAAAAGTGTTACCAAGGCTGGCCTTGATGTAAGCAGCCTCGTTCTTGAGCCATTGGCCTCAGCCGACGCCGTGCTGAATCAGGAAGAAAAGGAAGCAGGTGTTGTGCTGGTTGACATTGGTGGTGGCACCACTGATATCGCCATTTTTCAGGATGGCATCATTCGCCACACTGCTGTAATACCACTTGGAGGCAACATAATTTCAGAAGATATAGCAGCCGGTTGTAGCATTTTGCGAAAGCATGCCGAGCAGCTCAAGGTAAAGTTTGGTTCGGCCCTCAGTTCTGAGAGCATGGAGAACCAAATAGTGTGTATTCCGGGATTTAGTGGCCGTGAACCGAAGGAAATCTCAGTGCGCAATCTTGCGAATATTATTAAGGCTCGCATGGAAGAGATTATTGAGCAGGTTATTTATGAAATTAAAAGCTCAGGTTATGAAAAGCGCCTCATTGCTGGTATTGTACTCACCGGTGGCGGAAGCCAGCTAAAGAACTTGCCGCAACTTGTAGAATATCTCACCGGATTTGAAACCAGGATGGGTTACCCTACAGAGCACCTCGGTAAAGCCAATGCCGAAGAAATGGCCAGCCCAATGTATGCCACTGGTATTGGCTTGGTGCTCAAGGCACACGAAGAAAGCTTAAGGCGCAACAAAAACAAATCGGCCAAACGTGCTCCGGTGCGCGCCGGTAGTAAAGATAAGCCTGGTCTCCTGGACCGGATATTAGCCAAAGGGCAGGCTTTATTTGAAGATGACGAATATTAATTAATCAAAACCAGAAACTCCAAAAACCATCTAAATATGCAGTTCGATTTGCCAAAAGACCAGTCGTCTATCATCAAGGTGATAGGCGTTGGCGGAGGCGGTAGCAATGCCGTCAATCATATGTACAAACAAGGTATAAAAGGTGTAGACTTTATCGTGTGCAATACCGATTCGCAAGCCCTTGACATCAGCCCTGTACCCATAAAAGTGCAATTGGGCCAAAGCCTTACCGAAGGCCGCGGAGCAGGCTCTCAGCCCGAAGTAGGCCGCAATGCTGCAATCGAAAACATTGACGAAATACGTGAAATTCTTTCCAAGCGCACCACCATGGTATTCGTTACTGCCGGCATGGGTGGCGGCACCGGCACCGGTGCAGCACCTGTAATAGCTAAGGTGGCCAAAGAGATGGGTATACTCACCGTAGGAATTGTTACTATTCCTTTCACCTTCGAAGGACGAAAGCGTATGAAGCAAGCTTCAGAAGGCTTGAGAGAAATGCGCCAATCAGTGGATACCCTGCTCATTATCCGCAACGACAAGCTCAGAGAAATTTATGGCAACCTATCTCTGCATAAAGCTTTCGCCGAAGCAGACAGCATTCTCACCACTGCCGCAAAAGGTATCGCTGAACTAATATCAGTAACAGGCGATATAAATGTGGACATGAATGATGTAAACACCGTGATGAAAGAAAGCGGAGTAGCCATTATGGGTCAGGCTACAGCCGAAGGAGAAGACCGAGCCATAAAAGCAGCCAAAGAAGCGCTGGAATCACCCTTGCTCAACGACAACAACATAGAGGGTGCAAAGTATATTCTTCTCAATATTACCTATGGCACTTCTGAAGTAATGATGGATGAAATAACTGACATTACTGATTACATTCAGCATGCCGCCGGTCTTACAGCCGATGTTATCTGGGGGCATGCGATGGACGAATCGCTTGGCGACAAGATCAGTGTTACGATCATTGCCACAGGATTCAAAATTACCCCCGAAACCGGTTTTGAACTCGATGAGCCGGTAAAGATGGTTTTGAACGATACTCCACCCAAACAAGTAAGACCTTTCACCGCTCCGCTTACTACACCTGTTGCTGCTGATCCGGCAGAGCCATACATAAAAGTTGTTGAAGCTCCGGTTATGCCCAAAGCACCTGCGATTGCGGAACAACCCGAAGTGCAAAAGTTTGATCTTTTTGATGAAGAACCTGCCAAAGCAGAAGAGAGTAAAGCGCCTGAATATGTGTTTGATGTAGCTCAGAATATTGGTAAAACAATCCATACCGTATCAACAGTAGAAGAAGCAATTCTTGAGCAAGCTGGTTCTGCTGAGCCAAAGGCAGAGTCCGTGGCAACTAAGCTTCCTGAAACCAGCGGAGTAAGCAGTATCGCAACGCCCCTCAGTGAGCGGGTTACAACTGAAGTAGCCATGCAATTGAATCGCGAGCGTATGCGACACCTTCGTGAAATGGCCGATCGCATAAAAAGCCCCGAAGGATTGAGCGTTCTCGAAAAAGAACCCGCTTACAAAAGACGCAATATTCAGCTCGATTCAGTGCCTCATAGCAGCGAGTCGCAGGTATCAAGGTATACCCTATCAGAAGACCTGAGCGAAAATGGAGAGCGAAATGTGGAAATAAAATCAAACAATTCATACCTCCACGACAATGTGGATTAAGCAATTTAATAGGCCATGCGCAAAGTGCTAACTTTGCCCAAAACCAAAGAGATATGAGTTTAGTCGATAAAATAAACGAAAGCATCAAAGACGCAATGCGCGCCAAAGAAAAGGAGCGACTTGAAGCCTTGCGTTCAGTAAAAGCTGCGCTTTTGCTCGAAGCAACAAAAGGTGGAAATTCTGAAATTACCGAGCAGGCTGAAATACAAATTCTCAACAGATTGTATAAGCAGCGCAAGGAAGCTTCGGGCATTTTCACTGCGCAAGCTCGCCCTGAGCTGGCTGAAGTTGAAGAATTTCAGGCGGGGGTTATTGAAAGCTTTTTGCCGGCAAGGCTATCTGACGCTGAGGTACAGGCTATCATTAATGAAATTGTATCGCGCACAGGAGCATCCGGTATGAAAGATATGGGCAAGGTGATGAGCGAAACCAACGCAAAACTAGCCGGCAAAGCCGATCCTAAGTTTGTGGCTGATACCGTAAAGAAGTTGCTTGGAGCTTAAAGAAATACAGGCAGTTATTGGAGTTTCTGCCCATTCTTTAAGCACGCTTTTCAAATCAAAATTTAAAAGGGAAGGTCATTTTGGCCTTCCCTTTTTTAATGCAACCAAGGACATTGCCGGTTCTCTACTCTATTTAATGGGTAAATAAATCCTTCGATTGTTGATAGGAAATTATGATCAATTTCTTTCTTCAGTGCAATGCCAAAAGCATTGAATCGGCAAACGCTTTTATTACCTTTAACTCCGATTTGGTTTTGCACCCCTGCCGGGGAGTGCAAATAAAAAGGGAATCAGGTGAAAAGCCTGAACAGTACCCGCTGCTGTAAGCTCATACAAAAGCTTTCGGGCATCCTAAGGCCACTGTAGTGCACAATACACTATGGGAAGGCGCCTGGAAGTGAGCAAGTCAGAAGACCTGCCAGATCGTTATATATTTTTCCAGGCTTTCGGGAATAAAAGCAAGGAATAACTGCAAGAGAGCCGTTGGGTGCTTCTGTTGCCGCTTATTTCTCTTTTTCGATTGCCGGTGCAAAAAATAATACGCCACTATGCGTCTGTTTTGTTATGCTCCGGTTTGGGTGGGAATTCTGCTGGTATGTGATTTACCTGCAGTTTTTGCCCAGCAGGATACCTTAATGCTCAAGGAGTTGGAAGTATTTGCAACCAGGCTCAGCAAATCTGCTGCGGGTATTCATATTTGCGATTATACTCTGGATTCATCACCAGGAAGTGCCCTTCAATCAATTGACCATTTTCTGGCGCTGCAAACCAATATTCCATTGAGGGGCTATGGCCCCGGAGCCAGTTTTGCACCATCAATTGGTGGAGGTTCGGCGGCACAAACTCAAATTCTTATCAATGGAATTCCCTTTGATAACCCTTCACTTGCACAGGCTGACCTTTCACTAATTCCTACATTTTTATTTTCAGATATTGCTTTGCTGAGGGGAGCTTCAGGGAGTCTGCTGGGCAGTGCATCGGTAGCGGGCACCTTAATGCTCGATCAGCAAATCATCGCTTCAGCGCCTCGCGTCACAGCCAATTTATCGGCAGGAAGCTTCGGCGACTATGGTGCAAGCCTTTCAACACACTATGGCAAGGGCATTTTCTTAGGTAACACTTCAGTCTATTGGCGGGAAGCTCAGAACAATTTCGTACGAACCTTACCCAATGGAATCACTGAGCCGCAGCCGCATGCGCATTTTGCCACAAAGGGAATCCAGCAGGGAATGGCCCTGACCGCAAGAAGCGGACTTACTGCAAATGCAACACTATGGCTTGCCCGTGCCGACAGACAAATACCGCCTACGCTCAGTCAATTGCAAAATACTTCTACCCAACTCGATGAAACCTTGCGTTTGCAGGCTTCTGTTTCCAAAGATTTTGGAGGTGTAGTCCTTCGCACTGATGCTGCCTTTGATAAAGGCATCCTTGACTATTCCGACCCAACGGCCGACATTTTCGATACATCGAAGTTTACCACTTCACATGTTCAATCTAAACTGAGCGCCAAATTAAAGGGTTTTGAATTTTCGGCAATTGGCATATACCGACACAACAGTGCCTGGTCTGACAATTATGAAGGTATTGCCCGCAGAAACAGTCCTGCCTGGGTGATTTCTGCCAGTCGTACTTTTTTCAATGATCAAACATTATTTTCTGCTACCCTTCGCGGGGAATGGCTTAATGGCCGTTTTTTACCTCTGGTTCCAACCTTTGGACTTACCCAAAATCTAGGTAAGCTATTTCAATTGAAGGCCAACGCCGGCAGGGTATATCGTATTCCGGGACTCAATGATTTGTATTGGAATCCGGGTGGAAATCCTGACCTGCTCCCAGAGTCGGGGTGGTCTCAGGAAGCAGGAATACATTTTCGTGAAGAGAGTAGCAAAATTCACATTTCCGTGTCGGCATTTAATCGTAATGTAAACAACTGGATTATCTGGATACCGGGTACATCCTACTGGAGCCCTCATAATTTGCGCACTGTGTGGAGCAGTGGCCTGGAAATGCAGGCATCTGCAATAAGCGGATTGGGCAATTGCCAACTTGCACACAGGCTCGAATACACTTTTGTACGCTCTACAACTACACGGAGTGCTAAGCCCAATGATAGAAGTTTACACAAGCAATTGGTATACGCACCCGAGCACAGCGTTTTGCTCGAAGAACGGTTAGAATGGAAGAAATACAGCATCACCGCAATTTCACAATTCCAAAGCACTCGATATACCAGCGCTGACAATTCTGAATCACTGAATCCATTTTTGGTTTTTCACATTATAGCAGAAATGAAATGGTTATGGCAATCGCATAAAGGCAGTCTCAGCTTTACTGCACGCAATCTTCTGAACCAGGAGTATGAGTTGATGATGAACCGCCCTTTACCGGGAAGGCATTATTTGGTAGCGCTTCAATTAAATCTGTACAAACCGAAAAAAACCAAACTATGAGAATTAAATTTCTGTTTTCTTTTGCCTTAATGGTACTGTTAGCTTCGTGCAATAGCGATGACGAGCAAACTCCCAAGCCTCCACCTGCAGCGTCTGATTTGCTGTATATTGCAAATGAAGGCAGCTTTAATCAGGGTAATGCCAATCTTACGGTCTACGATCCTTCCACTTCCACAGCCTTTCAAAATGCGTTTTCGGCCGCAAATGGCGGTGAACCATTGGGCGATATATTTCAAAGTATTACGCAAATTGATGATGAGCTTTTCTTTGTGGTGAACAACTCACAAAAGATAGAAGTGGTGAATGCCGCAACACTGCAACGCACCCGCTCTATTGGGGGGCTTACTTCTCCGCGTTATATGCTTCCCCTTTCGGGAAATAAAGCTTATGTAAGTGACCTTTTTGCCGGAGCTATACATATCATTGATACATCAACCGGCAGTATAATTGGTGCCGTAAATAGTGGTCAGTGGGTAGAGCGCATGGTGCTTCATAATGCTGAGGTATGGGCGTCTACTCCCTCCGGCGATGGACTCATTTTTATTGATCCTTCTACTGATTCTATTACAGGGTCACTTGCACTTTCGGCAGGCGCTAATTCAGTGGCGGTTGACGCAACAGGCGATGTTTGGGTGTATTGTCAGGGCGATTTTATGAATGTGTCACCTGCCATTTACCGCATCCATCGAATTACAAAAACCATTGAATCAACCTTTAATATCACCGCCACCGGGGTATATGGCGGGAGTTTGGAAATGGACCATACCGGACACAACGTTTACTATTTGTTTGGCGGGGATGTATACAAAATGGCAATTGATGCTACTTCACTCCCTTCAGCTCCATTTATATCAGCTAATGGAAGAGTGCTTTACGGAATGAATGTGAACCGCAGTACGGGCCAGATTGCACTGACTGATGCGGCTGACTTTTCCTCAACGGGCCATGTGTATCTGTACAATCCTGCAGGAACCCTCACCACTGATTTTGAAGCCGGAATCATTCCTGGATTTGCTTTCTGGGCCGAATAAAATTTTGGGACACAGTTCTATTTTAGTTATACATAAGTAAAAACCCCCGGCACATTTCGGTGCAGGGGGGTTTCTTTCTATGTCATTCAATAGCGATCTACTGCTTCAGAACTTTCTTATAGACCTGATTTTCTCCAATGTTAAATCTGATCACGTAGAGCCCTTTGGCTTCTTTAGTCAGATCAAATTTTACAACACTATTGTCCGGTTTATCGAGTTGCAAGTAGCGCACCACGTCGTGGCCGGTTACATCTTGCACAATGAATTCTACTGGATATACCGTGTCATCATACATCTTCAGACTGAATATTCCTTCCGTTGGATTTGGAAATACCGTCATTGCTGCAGGGTTTGGCGAGATATCTATCGGGTCGATAAGACCGATCACTTTTACCCTTGTGCAAACGCGCGCTTCACATATTTCTCCTGAAGGAAGTGTACGCGTTACCCACATGCAAATCTTGTATATACCTGGTAAGGTATAACTGTGCGTTACATCCGAAGGGCCTGTGGTGTAAGTCGGTGGCGAAGTATCACCCCAAGTCCACATAAATGTGTCGCAAGCGCCGAAGTACGAAGCGTTGAAAGGGCCGAAAATAAACGTATTACCGGTTACCTGAGCAGTGAGTATACCACCAGCTACTTGTGCGAAGAATTCTTGATCGCACAAGCATTCATCGTTTTGACCGCAGTCAGGTAATACTATACAATGTTCAAAATAGCAACATTGAATGGGGATTCCCATATCATTTAGTTGATGCAGCGTTACAGTAAAGCACACTGTATCGCCAGGAAGTGCAGGTGGCCCTATCACAAAGCTGATTGGGATAGAATTGCCTGGCGCAACTGGAGCGAAATTGATCGTTTGGTTATAGGCACCCATTCCCGCAGGACTGTTGAATTGAATAAAAGCCTCGGTAATCGTTTGTCCGGAGTTATTATTCAGTATTCCTTGGTAAATATAGAATCCTGAATTTCCTTCACAAATTATGCTCTCTTCGTCAAGGTAACCGCAAGGTGGCTCACAAAATACTTCAATGGTGTCTCTGCAAATTACGACTCCATCCTTCATCCACTTAATTTCAATCTGCTGAAGTGGTGGCACGTTTGTTTGCAGGCACATTTGCGGTAAGGTGAACGCTCCTGTAGGCACTCCGGAACCAATCGGGTCGGGGAGTAGGCTGAACGCGGTATTGGTATAGCCAGAAGTAAGCCATCCTGAACCAAGCGGATTGTTTAGAGTGATGGTAGTTTGTGGTGAGAGCACGCAAATTCCGATCTCATCAAAGTAGCCCGGCACAAAGTTGTTAAGGAGCGTAATGTCAAAGCAACATCCATCGCCTTCGCTCGGCACCCAACCTTCCACACTTACAAATGGGCATGGGTCACAAAATGGAATATCTATGTAGTTGAGCGAATCCAATGAACAACAAAGTGTACCCGGAAATTCAAATGGGTTTTGCTCATGCCCTACAAGCTTATAACAGAAGGTTTCACCTTCTATACCCGGCCCGAGGAGCTGCACAGTAAATGTCTGGCAATTACCTGGTAGCAAAGGATTTCCTGTAAGGTCAATAAATGCCGGAACAACTATAATACTGTCAGGTGTTGATGGCAGTATATCAATAAAGCCGATTGGATATGCATTAGACGCCGGATTGCATATGGTGAACGAGTAGAATATACCTTCATCTTCACAGTATATCTCATCATCGAGCACATAGATACACTCAGGTTCTACAGGGCAATTTAATATGATGGAGTCCGTACATATTACTTCATATTCCAAGTCCAGCCACTCTATTACAATGACCTGCGGTGAGTTTGTGGCATTTTGGATACAAAGCGTTATGAAGCTGCTCAATACTCCGGTTGGGATGTCGCTTCCAGGGCTTATTGAGGTAAGTGTAACAGAAGTATTGGTTACCGATTGCAGATTAAGTAAAGGACTCAAACTACCGGGTGCCATTACCAGATCACCATCACTGGTATAAATATTCAATCCTTTTATGCCACCCAGCAGGTTGGTATAGTTCACTACTACACAGCAAGAGTCAGGAATGCCCTCATCATTCATAAGGTAGGTATAGTCTACCGATACACTATCGCATAGTGCTACAGGACAGTCTATCACATTAAGAACTAAATCGCCCGAGGTGGTGGTGCAGCCAAACTGATTGGTAGCGGTGAGGCTGTAAGTTCCAGATGCGGTTATGGTGAGACAGGTATCGTTGGCATTTGATATTGGCGATCCATTCAGATTCCACTGGTAGAAGGCAAGACCCGGAGGTCCGCAGATCGTTTTTGGCGGACAGATATCGTAGCAACCTTCAGGAACTATGCACAAGTCAGGTAAAGGGTTCACCGTGCCTGATGCGGAAGATGAGCAACCGCTTGTATTGTCAGTGCCCACTACGGTATATGTACCTGCCTGAGTGACTGTGATACTTTGAGTAGTAGCTCCGGTGCTCCATATATAGCTGAGTGTTGGGTCAAACGGAGTAATGGTAAGGGTAGTTGGTTGTCCTGCACAAGCCGGCGTGGGGTTTACACTTACGGTAAATGAAGGTGAAATCGCAACCTGCACTGTAACCGGTCCTGCCGAATTGGTGCAGCCATTTTGATCGGTAATCTTCACCGAATACCCTGTAAGCAGGTTATTATCGCATACCAGAAGTTGGTAAGCAGTGTCACCTGCAAGCACATTGTTCAGATCATCGCACCATTGGTATTGGAATCCGCTTTCGAGCGGCGCACTGAGAGTAACACATCCTGCATCGCATATGTAGAGATTTCCTGATATAGAAGCAAGTGGTAGTGGGAGTTCCACAACTTCTACCTGATCAAGGTCTCTGCTGCATCCGTTAGCATCGGTGATGGTTACGCTGTATGTTCCCGCTCCGACCGATATTGTTTGGGTGGTCTGATTACCCGGACTCCACAAATAAGTATATCCTGCGGGTGCGCTGAGCGTAGTGGTGGCTCCCTGGCAAATTACCAAATCTGGTGCAGCCGTAATTTGGGCCGGTGGCACGGCCGGATGCACGACTATGGTGGTGCCTGCCGTTGCCACACATCCTATAGCATCAGTTACGGTAACGCTTACAGGATTTACTCCCGCAATTGTTGGTGGTGATGCATATGCAAATTGGCCTGCTTGCGCACCAAATGTTCCGCTGCCGCCAAAAATCCAACTATAGGTAACCGCACTTGGAGCATTCACAGAAAAGTTAAAAGCCTCATTCATACATACACTTGCCGGAGCTGTTATAACAGGTATTCCCAGTGAGTTTGGTATTACCACTATGCTTACTTGCGACTGACAACCGGACGGGGTGGTAGCAGTGAGCGTTACTGTAACAGGCGCCTGAGGGGTAAATGTGAAAGTTGGGTTTGTTGCTGTAGACGTTTGCGAAAGGATATCATTGGCACTCCACAGGTAAGTTAACGGACCATTTCCCGGAAGGAAGGTGGAGAGGTTTGTGAAGTTAAATACGCCGCATGATGGATTGTTGACGGATAGCCGTGCTTTTACCGGCACGCATACAGGTACATCAAAGCATACCGTACACGTCGTCGCTGGGTCATCAAGTGGATCAAGGGTAGGCACTGTACCACACACCCTGGCATTGTAACATCCTACTGCAGCGTAAGTATTTGTCGGTGAAGCCGAAGCACTTCCGCCACCATCACCAAAAGTCCAACCGGTAAATGTGAAGCTTGGAGATGCCACGTAACTGAATGTAATAATATCGCAGTATGGTGTAGATGGCGAAAAGCTACCTGTAAGGGTGTAACCTTCCGGATCGCATGGATCAAATCCTTCACACAGTATTTCGTTAATCACATAATTTGGCGACTGCTTTGAACAACCGGGATTGCTAGTATCAGTTACAATAAAATAATAGACATATGTGCCCGCTCCCTGTGGGTGGTGCGTAAACGAAGGTGTTGCAGACGGCCCTTGAACCAATATCGGTGCGCTCGACGGGGGTATGCAATACCACGTGAACACATAGTTGGGATTCGTTTGGCCGAACATGGTAATGGATGTTGGCGTCTGAATGCAAATTACGTTGCCCTGATCGCTGTAGATCTGAGCAACGGGCCCCGGCTGTGTGCCAACCTGATGGAAGGCTGTGGCAGTGCATCCGTTAGCGTCTGTTACAGTTACACTTGCTGCACCGGGGGTAGAAGTATTGATTGTTTGAGTTATGCCGCCACCCGGAGACCAGGAATAGGAAGCGAATGCCGGATTAACAGTTAAACTCACACTATTTCCCAAGGGACAAAGTAATCCAACCTGTGATATAACGGGATTCGGTTTGGGAGTAAGAGTAATATTAAATTGGGTAGTTACCACAACACCACATAATTCGGCTGAAGCAATAAGTTGAAAAGAACCCGGAGTATTGCCCCATTGTATTTGTACACTGCTGCTGCCTTGTCCGCCCACTATACTTCCTTTGGTAGGATCGCTAAGCGACCAGGTGATGTTTATATCGGGATGTGGTGGAGGTATAAGCGAGTTAGGCACCAGATTATAGGAGGTAAGGCTGTTCAGGCAAGCAGGCCCGCCTTGAATGGTGTATGGGCCATTTGGGCCTTTTGGCGTGACCGTAAGCGTAAATGGTAGCGACTGACAGAACGGTACGGACGTAAGCACCTGCGACACCGAAACTGAATAAGGGCCTGATGGTGCCCAAGTTACCCCTACAGTGGTGCCCGTAGTGCTCGAGAGCGTGCCGTTCACTGCAGTCCAGGCAAAGCCGTAACCGCTGCCATTGGGCAGGGCTGTGTAAAAGTACGCATCACCCGGGCATATGTCCGTTTCGCCGGTTATTCCCAATGGGGTTGGAACATCTACAACAGTAATTACCACTGTTTTCTTCTTGTTGCAATAGGATATGGTATCTGTTGGTTCGGCTGAGATGATGTAAGTGCCTGCTACCCCCCAATTGATGTTGAATGCATTGGTTCCCTGACCGGCGGTGGTATTGGCAGGTAAATTTGGCGTTACAGTCCATGTATAAGTTGGCAATGGAGATGCGGTGGCTGTGATTAATGAACTGTTGCCGAGACAAACTGTTGATGGGCCGTTATTGACCAGGCTAAAGGAAGGGCGTATAAGCACATTAAGGGTCGCGGTGCCTTCACAATCACCTTCTTCATGTCCTGGAATACAAGCAAGAAACTCACTGCCATAGTTCACGGTGATGGTACCTGTACCTGCAGGCCCCCAATTTATGGCTTCCACGTGGCCTGTTCCTGATCCAGCCAGTGTCCCACCGGTTACAGTCCATTGATAGGCAGTACCGAGCCATTTGGGCAGCGAATATACCTCTGTAGAAAATTCGCATACTATTATTGGTCCTGTGATGGTGCTTACTGCCGGAATAATGGGAACTTGGACCGTACTTGGATTGGTGCAGTATGTGCTGTCGCAGCCTGTTACAGCCAAGCTAATGGTTCCTACAGGGCCAATACCCCAGGTAAGGCATATATTGCCAGTGCCCTGACCGGTGATGGTATTGGTAATATCGTTGCCATTTGCATCCAATATTGTCCACACATAGGTAGCGCAGTTCGTGGCGTCCGTTGAATAGCAGGCTTCATCACCTTCACAAAGGGTACTGACACAATAGATTGATGGACCACACAGCTCGTCAACTTCCACTTCCATGGTAAACACATCGGTGCAGCAGCAAAGTACGCTTCCGTCGCTGCCGAAATTCTGATTGGTAGCGGTTAAGGTCACCGTATATAAACCGGGGTTTGTGTAGAGCCAGCAAGGATTAGTTTCTTCGGAAGTGTTTCCATCACCAAAATCCCATAGATAGCCGGTGGCATTGGTGGATGTATTGTTAAACTGCAGGCACTGTTTTAAACAAACATATCCAGACGAAGTAAATGAAGCAATAGGCTTGGGCAGTATATCAACGCATATTATAATTGTGGTAGAAACATTTGCAGGATTTGTGATGATCAGTTGCAACACGCCAGACCCTACAGCTCCCCAATTCACAATGTACTCAGCGGGATTGCTGCCTACCGCTCCAGTGCCGCCACTTAGCACCATCCATTGGTAGGTGTTGTTTAGGTTCCAAGGCACAAAGAAGGTAACCTGTGAATCTTCGCAAACACTCACACAGCTTTGATCGGATGTTGGACTGCCTGGAGATGATAAGAAAGAAGATAAATCTATTAGATTGCAATCTGGCTTGGCACATTCAACGGTAATTACTACCGGGGTAAGTGGCGTAAGCGGCTGGCCACTACCTTGCCCTGTAAGGTAATAAAACAAAGTATGCTCTCCACAACAATCAGTTTGGTCTATGCCAGGGTTCCATTGGATTGACCCGTCACCGAATATTCGGAAACACGCGTCAAGCTCAGGTTGAATTACAGTTACCGATTGAGGGGCGGTGTCATTTGACAATACATTGGCAGTAATATTCTGCCCGACCTGAAAGGTATATGAGTCAGGAATGGCTGTGATTTGGGCTGATAGCTGAGTAGTAAACAGCAGGGCAGCAGAAAATAGAACCCAAATGGATGGGTATGGGCTGCGTAGAAGAGCATTCATAGTGAGTGGTTTTGGTTAGATGATAGGTTATACCAAATTTAGACTAATTACTGACTAAGGTTAAAAAATTGTTAATAATAATTTTGAAGCAGGTATATATTGGGTAGTCGGAAACGAATCTATACCTGGTGGTTGGTGCGCCACCACGTGTTTTGATTATTGATCAAGAATGAGATTTGAAGCTATGCTTAATGAAAAAAACAGGCTAAAGTTACCTACTTTTATATCGATCTGATGTGTAAGTTGCTATCGATTTACTATAAGTTTCTCCTGAATTACTTCATTATCCGATGAAAGTTTATAGAAGTATACCCCGTTTGTAAACGGGTGTAGAGACACCAACTCTTTATATTTTTCGCCCGGTGCGAGATTGCGCTTGCTGATAAACTGAACAAGCCTACCGCTCACATCATACAGCTCAAGGGTTACGAAACCACTGGTTGCTGATGAATATTCTACATAGGACATATCCGCCGCAGGATTAGGACTGCTGCTTATATTCAATGAAGGACAACTAACCGCCGAAACAGCGATTGGGTTAGATGCAGTGAAGCAACCTTGTATATCGCTTACATTGGTTACGCCCGCCAGCGAAACGCCTTCCTGGTAGCCCATGTGGTAAATATTATAATTGCCCGGTGGTAAGCCGTTCAGGTTAAGATTTGGCGAAAGCTGACTTTGTACAATATTTCCCGATGGCAAACTTACCACTCCAAATCTGCTAAAACTGCCTGTATTTCCCGAAAGGGTGATGTTCACTATATTGGGTAGTGCATCGCCCACACACAAGCTGGTCGGACTGGCTGTGGTTATGTTTCCACCGCTTGGTTTAGGCCGAAGCTTCAATTGTATAAAATTTGAGATATCGAAGCAGCCTTCAAGTTCTGCTCCATTGGTGATGCCTTGCACTGTTACATCATTTGTATAACTCATATGGTATATTCGGTAATCACCGGGTGCAATGGGGTCAAGATTAAAGTTGGAATTATTGGTTCTTACCTGAATTACATTGAATGCATTGTCGGTTAGTGCCCAAACTTTATTTGGACCGACAGCTCCTGCCATACTTACCTGTATAGTCTTTGGTACCCCGGTACCCACGCAAATGCTCGTTGATTGCACAGTGTTTATGCTTCCACCATCAACGCTGCATGGCGCCGTAGCACAAGGCTCGCAGCTGGAATAGCACACTGTGCCAAGTGTGGTGTTTGTAGCAGGAACTTTTAAGGTTCGGTTACCCAGGTTTCCAGCAGCGCACAGTCCTTGTGGGCTTTCATAGGCATTGCCGTTTCTGAACTTGAATTCCAGGGGTCGACCTTCCACAAAAAGTTTCGTAATACTGTAAACACCATTGCCAACATGGGTCATGGCCTCTTTGCTGAAATTATTAAAGTTTCCTGAAATGCTTATCCCACCATTGGCAGCATCAATTGTTTGTGTGCCCATATCCACGTTGAAGGTTACATCAACCACATTTACCGAAAGGTCAGGAACGGGTAGCTGCGAAGTGGTATAGATGCGGTAGTCTCCCGGTTGCAGCAGAAAGGCATTGTTCAGGTTGTTCTCAATAATGGAATTGCCTGTGAAGTAGTCGTACCATATTCCTGTTTGGGTAAATCCTGGTACTATGCTGGTGGGTTGCACATCGAAGTTTGCAATGATCACCACATCCATAGAGGAGTGTTGAATAATAAGCCGTTTGCCAAAGCCCCATACATCGTAATTAAAGTTGGTCGATGAAAAGGCGGGGTATTGGGTTTTGAGTTTGTTGATCGCTGCGTACACTTTGTACAACCTTTGCCTGTCAGGCTCAAAAAAATAGTCCCATTTTACAGGCTTCGGTGAGAGTTTGCAGTCAGCGTTAATGGTTCCGTTCGGACAGGTGAAAATGCTAATGTCATAGCCGAGCTCTCCAAATTGCCATATCATCTTGGGCCCCACAAGTGGTATGTTGAGAGCTGCGGAGGCTTCCATTCTTTTAAGGGCGATATTCAGATTTTGCACGTTGTGATTTGGATTACTTGAATTTCCAAACTGAAGTGCATTGTACATATTGCGCTCTTCATCATGGCTTTCAGCATAGCTGAGCAAATTTGGAAAGGTCCAACCGCGCGATTGGTAATTGGCACCGTTGAGATTGCTCGGAAAGCCGAGACCTGCTTCTGAAAAAGAGAAGTGGTTGTTGCCCCAGAGCATAAATCCTGCATTGGCCAATACGGTTTCCTCAGCATTGTCAGCAAAATGCTCCAGTATCAGATAGGCATAGCTGTCTACTTCGTGAATTTCACTTCTTATTCGAAGCCAATGATTTATTCTACTTTGGTCGTAGGCACTCCAGGCATTTACGTTGCTGCCGGTATTGTTTTGGGTAACTCCTTTGCTGAGGTCAAATCTAAATCCGTCAATCTTAAATTCCTGAAGCCAATAGTGCAGGTTTCGCTTCATGAAGGATTGGGTATGCGGTGAGTTGTGGTTATAGTCATATCCCGGACTAAATGGGTGCATGGCACTGGTATTGAACCAGGGGTTCTCGGCAGTTGCCGGACCTGCGGCACCATTTTGAGAGTACATTCTTACTTGCGGGTTTTGCCCGAAGGAGTGATTGAACACCACATCAAGTATCACAGCAATTCCTCTGAGATGGCATTCATCTATCAGCTTTTTTAAGTCATTCAGCGGGCCGTATGCTTTATCAACTGCGAAGTAGAACGAAGGGTTGTATCCCCAACTGTCATTGCCTTCAAATTCGTTTACGGGCATAAATTCTATGGCATTGATGCCCAGATTTTGCAAATAATCAAGGCTGTCAATTACTCCCTGAAAGCTTCCCTTTTCGGAAAAATCGCGCACATGCAGCTCGTACACTACCATACGGTCGAGCGGGGGCCTGAAGAAAGTTTCTACCTCCCATTGGTAGGGTTCCTGCGCGGTTTGCAACACCGATACAATTTCTGTTGTTTGCCCGAAAGGGTAGGGCGGAAGGTTTGGATAGGTGGTAGAACTTATCCACTGATCGTTCCATGGATCCAGCACCTTTTGGGCATATATGTCGGCTACGCGTATACCATTCGGGCCAATCCAATACTGAAAGCGGTATTCCTGACCCGGGGTAAGATTGTTTATTAGCACCCACCAGCGGTCGCCGCTTGCGGTGCGTTTGCAAAAGTAGGGGGTGTTGAGTTGCCAGCTATTGAAATCCCCTATTACATATACAAATGGTTTGTTTGGGGCAAAAAGCTGAAGAATAACTGTGGTATCATCCATATAGTTTATCCCATCCCTTATACCCAGGGGTGGATTCTGGATATCGGGCTGACCGTTTATGATATTTACAAATATATCTGACCCGTCGTTTTCACGACCTACTATGGTGCCATTGGCATTTCTGAATACAAAAGCGAGCTGAATTACATTGGCATTTATCGGAAGGCCGTAAAATGTAGATATATTAATGGTTTTCGTAAAGGTATTTGGGCCAACCGGAGTCATTAATACATTGGCATCGGCTGTGCCCCAGTTGCCTTGCACGTATTGCCATCCGCTCTGTCCCGGAATGATCACTCCGGTATGCATATAAACCGGAGAGACACCTGCTAATGCACCGTTGCCCTGCTCAGAGTGGTAGGTAATAGTTACAGTTTGATTTATTGACGGGTACGTAGGATTGAGTGAAACTACCTGCGCGGTGGTGGTGCCAATGGAGGCTACACCCAAAATAAGGAGCAGAATTCTGATCATATTGATTGGCATGAAAGGGTTTTATTAGTGTCGAATGTACACTAAAAGAACTTCATTTGCAAGGCGGCGAAAAACCTTATCTTTTGAATTACTATCGAAACTTGGCCAGGTTATGAAGTAGGCCAGGATGCAGTGAAGGTATACTTAGAATAATGCCCAGTAAGAGAACGACGAGCAATTACAACTACTGAGAAAGATTCGAAATTTCCCAGTCGGTGTTCTATACTGGCATTGATAAATCCTAAAATTAAACTGCCCTGACTACAAGTTTGAAACCAACACCATGAACATTACTGATTGTTACATTGGAGTCACGACCTAAGTATTTGCGGAGTTTTGTTATAAAAACATCTAGGCTGCGACCAACAAAATAACTGTCGTCACCCCAAACGAGATTTGTGATAAGTTCGCGCTCTATTACCTGGCTTTGATGTTCGCAAAGAAGCCTGAGTATTCCTGCTTCCTTACGGGTGAGGGTTTTTTTGTAATCAGTGCACTCCAATTGATAATTTTCCGGATCGAAACTATAACTTCCTATCTGGAATACCTTTGGTGCTTCAGTAAGCGTGTCAAAATTGCCCGATCGCTTCAGTATGGCGTTGAGCCGCAAGAGAAACTCCTCATTGCTGAAAGGCTTGGTAATATAATCATCGGCACCTGACTGAAAGCCTTTTACCTTATCTTCTACCATACTCTTTGCGGTAAGGAAAACGATGGGAATTTTCTGATTGATCTTTCGGATATCGCTGGCGAGCTCAAAACCATCCTTTTTGGGCATCATTACATCCAGAATACAGAGGTCGTAAGGTTGTGCATTAAACTGTTGTAAACCGGATTTTCCGTCTCTGCAGAGGTGTACAAGATGACCTTTTTCCAGAAGGGTATCCTGAATTACAAACCCAAGTCCTGGGTCATCTTCAACAAGCAGTATTCTTGCCATAATATTGGGTTTAAACTGATAGACTGAATTTTACTTTGAATGTAGTGCCCAGCCCCGGCTTGCTGCTCACTTCTACTTTTCCATTATGGGCTTTTACCATTTCCTTCACATAGTATAATCCAAGTCCGAATCCTTTTACATCATGCACATTGCCGGTGTGCACTCTGTAGAATTTGTCAAAAATATGGGGTAGTGATCCTTCCGGTATGCCAATGCCCTTATCGCTGATTTCGATAATCAGTGAGTCGTTATTATTTTGGGTTCTGATGGATATGTGTGCTACATCGGTGCTGTACTTCACGGCGTTATCCAGAAGGTTGTAAATGATATTGGCGATATGCACGGGGTCGCCATCAATATAATGGTGCTCTGCTTCAAAATGGGTTTCTATATTCAGATTCTCGCTTGATATAGTGAGCCGCAGACTATTGCATGCCTCCGTTATATTTTGGTGCATATCGATGCGTTCCATTTTCAATTGCATTTTCTCCTTATCGAGAGTAGCCAGTTGTAGCACCTTTTCAACCTGCATGCGCAAGCGTTGGTTTTCATTGTGTATAAGTTCAGCGTATTGCCTAAGCCTCTTTGGGTTTTGGGCAATGTCTTCACCCATCAGCACTTCGCTTGAGAGCGATATGGTCGAAATAGGGGTTTTCAGTTCATGGGTCATATTATTTATGAAGTCGGTCTTCATTTCTGAAAGGCGTTTTTGCTTCAGGATGATATACACGGCGTAGGCAAAAAATACAAAAACGATAAAGGTTATAATTGCCGAAAAGGCCCAAGTTGAAACTGCCGGCTCCAGAATTTCAGTCTCTACCGGCACCCTGTCGGGAAAAAATACGCTGAAGTAGTGGCCGTCTTTATCCCATTTTATTTCGGTGGCTTCGGCGGTGTAACTCGGTTTGCTATCATCTGCTGATAGGGGTACATAATTGCCGTATACAATGCTATCGGTAAAACAATCGTATACACCATATTCGAAATTTTCGGCTATGTTGCGCTGTTCAAATTCTCTTTTCAGCAATGTTTCGAGCAGAAAAGGATGTACCGTATCGTTTATGGCTACCGTAAAGAAGTTTGGCCTTATTTGCTTTACGGCTTCAAAGAGCTTTGCCGGATCATTGTTGATGGTAAGAATTTCGTTGGCAACGTTGGTGAGCGCAATCGTTACCCTGTCATTGAACTGTTTAGCTTCAGTCAATGCTTGCTCATTGCGCAGGTCTATTTGGGTTTGCTGTACCTTGAAGGCTTTATCTAGCCAGAATATCTGAGTGGCAATAATGCCTGCCACCGATGCAGTGGCTAATAAGATTAAAATTCCAATTAAGCGCCGACTCATATCCGGCTAATTTACGCCTATGACTTGACTTGAAGCGGTGGTTTTAACAGAATACTAACACCCGGACCATTCACCTGGAGCGAAATACTTTCAGGGCTCTATTCTTTCGGAGGCTTGTTTCTGTCTTTCAAGGTGAATACCCTTGATACATTAAATCCGAAGTGTATATCGCCTTTGCCCCACTGCCCGGTAGTTTCGGTTATAAAACCTTTATCGATCATCGCAGTGCTATTGGTGAAATGTAATTGAAATACGTGGCCGCCGGTTTCTATGTCAATTCCTATTGAAAGTGAATTTTGGTATACATTGGCAAGTTGCCCTGGGAATACATAATAATACTCTCCAGTTACAGCCAGCCGGTTTGTAAGCTTCTGCCTGCCTCCGAAGCCAAGGGCCCAAACATCGTTGCTCTCAGCACTTGTGAGTACCAGGTTTCTGTGTACCATAGTAGGCATAAGCATCAGGCTGGTGCTATTGCTCATTTTTCGTCCTATCAGTGCCTGATAGGTGTAGGTAAGCCTGCTACTGAAGTAATTTTCTCTTTCTGGATCAGCCCAGGTGAGCATATTTACAGCTATGGAGCTGTGTAAAGTTAGCGTTACCGGCATATTGCGCCCACCGCTGCTCTGTCTCAATAGCCTGTATTTTACAAATCCGTCTAAGGCCTTTTGCAAGGTGCTTCGACCAAAACCTACCATTAGATTATCCGTGATGCCGTAATCCAATCCGAGTCTGATGGTGGCTTGATCAAGCCCGAAGAGGTTGTAAGCTCCAGCGTTAAGCATACCGAAACGGTGCGAAATTTTAAAGTCAAGTACTCCTTCAGCCACATTTTCAATGCTTTGGGAATTTACAATACGGGTTGTTTTGAAGCTTGCCGAAGCGTAGTTTATCGTTTCATCTTCGCCGAGCAAATCAAGCAAACTTCCTTCTTCATCTTGAGCTTTCGCTGAAAATGACATTAGAACAAGGAGCATAAGCGCAAGAGATTGTTTCATTTTTTCAATGGCTCTAAATCAGCTTTTACAGTCACTTCAAGCTCGCTGGCTATTTTGTCTCGAACTACAGAGGGAATGGCGATATTATAATCTTCAGGTTTTACCAAGAAAATGCTCGATGCCATAACTTTCCCGGCTTTTACGGTAAGTGTACCATCCGTACTCACAGGTTTTGTCACTCCGTGCATGGTCATATCACCGGCTACTTTTACAGGGTAGGTTCCGTCTTTGGTGAAGTTTACTGAGTTGATGTCTGCGATTTTGCCCTTGAAGGTACACTTCGGAAATTTATCGCTTTCCATGTAGTTTTCATTGAAGTGTTCCTGCATCAGAGCCTTTTTGAAGTTAAATGATTTCATAAGCAGCGAGAACTCGAGGCCACCCGATTTAGCGTCGAGTACCGCATTTACGCTGAAATTTTCAGCTTTTATATCTTCTACCGGGGTAGTTGAAAAGAATGTGATGGCACCGTTTCGGGTGAAGTAGGTATCTTGACCAATGGCGTTGAATGAAAGGCTTATCAAAGCCAGTGTGATGATAGATTTCATGTTTTTTAGGTTTTTAGAGAATAATACTTTGGTTGAGTTCTACATCGGCATTGAATCCTGTGCACAAGCCTTTGAGCTTCACCACGGATCCTTCTGTCAGGATGTTTGAGAGTTTAAAATCCGGATCGAGCCGGCACTTCACTCCATATATGGGGTGATCCGATGCCAAGACAAGCGTTGTGCTACCATCTTCATTTTTCATGATTTCGGTGAGGGTGCCACTTACTTCAATTACCTTTCCGGAGTAGGCCTCTGATGCTGCTGCTTCATTGCTGTCGAATGAATCATAAAGAGCGCTGGCGGTAAACGTTGCCTCTGGTTTGGCTTTTTCCAAGCTTTCTACCGGTTTTTGGAATAGGTAATATGCAGTAGCTGCAGCTATACCGCCGAGCAACAATATTGCAATGATTATCTTTTTCATGGGATTTGGTTTTTTTAGTTTTCGGGCGCTCCTGCTGCAATCCACACTTGAAGTGCTTCCAGGTCGCACTTCGGTAAAGGGCCTGAAGGGGGCATGCTTTTTTGAACAATCACACGCGCTTCGAGCTTTCCATTTAGCACAATAGCTTTTACCTGCGGGTAAGTTGTAAGCAGTAGTCCTGCTCCTGGTGCTATTCCTGAGTGGCACCCAGAGGTTGCACAGTTATTGTCAATGATTATTTTGATACCATTGCTATAAGATGGGTTCAGCACATTACAATTCCCCGGATACAACTCTTCTTCCTTGTCATAATAGCATGACTGCAAAATGAGCAAAGCAGAAACTGCGGCTAGTATTCTCATTTTACTGTGGCGCTCCATTTTCAATCCAGATTCTGATTAAGTCGATCTCACAATCGGGCAGTTTTGCACTATTGAAAGGCATTGGTACAGCGCCGCCGCTGTGTTGCACAGCCGGTAGCATCGTGCCAAAGAGAGCAGATGCACTTACCTGATTGTAGTTGGTAAGAGCAATACCTCCCTGCGGGCTTGCGCCGGAGTGACAACCCTGGCACTTACTTTCTATAAGTGGTTTGATGCTGAAGTTGTAAGTCACGTTGATTGTATCACAGGCTGATGCGCAACTGTTATTATTTGCTCCCTGAAGTATCCAGTTTCGTATTAGCGAAATTTCGTCCGGTGAAAGTGGGGGGAATTCATTGACGGGCGGCATTCTGTCATCTGGATCATTATTGGTAATCACATCATAAAGTTCGCTGTCATTCGGATTGAAGGGATTTACACCCCCCGTGCTCATTATGTTGTTGTAATTGTTCAGGACTACACCATCTTCCGCTGAAGCTGCGTCATGACATCCTGGTATTGCACAGCTACTTACAATTAGGGGCAAAATGGTCTGATTGAAATATACCGTATCAGGGTCGCAGGGCTGGAGCACTGTTCCTCCGCCGTTATTACCACCTCCATCACCGGGAGGGTCCAGTGGCATATGCTTGCAACCTATAGCCAATGATGCGAGCAATATGACCGCTGTTGATTTGAAACTTCTTGAAAACATAGTCGATGAATTCATAAAACAAATGTACTGACGTATTTCGCGTTAGATTGATTGTTCGTGACGAGCAAGGATATTAACGTGCTGAGCAGGGATTTTAGCCAAAAATCCACTTTCTGAAATCAGGAGCCCGTTCTGCACTAACCGTACAATAGTCATTCAAGCCCAATTCGGGGTTTATTGAAAGCTCCAGCCTTCCTTTGCTTTTAGAAGTCATGGTGCCTATGGAACTGCGCGATACAATCATGTTTCTATTTATTCTGAAATACGCTCTTTCCTGCAAATGTTCATCTACATTATTCAGGCTTTCATCAAGTGGATAGCTTTTACCGGAAGGTAATACTGCATAGGTAGTTTTTTGCGCAGAGAAGTAATATGCCACCGCGTGCGAATCGATTAGCAGCATCTTATTGCCATATTTTACCAAGAATTGCTTCAAAGCAGCACTTTGGTTTATTATCTGCTCCTGTAGCAAAGCGTAGTTACGTGTTGGCATCGAGAAGCCTGACCTTTCCTTCCATCGCTCTATGCTCTTACTAAGCGCTCTGGAGTCAATAGGTTTTAGAAGGTAATCAATGGCATTGGCTTCGAAGGCCCTGATTGCATACTGTTGGTAGGCTGTCGCAAAAACTACCGGTATATTGGAAGTGAGATGTGAGAATATTTCAAAACAAAGCCCGTCAGCCAACTCTACATCACTGATAATCAGATCGGGATATGGATTATTGGCAAGCCAGTTTATAGCTTCATCAGCAGTTTCCAAAACACCGCAAATGTCAGCGTCGGGCCGTAACTCAAGCAGCATTTTCTGCAACCTTTGGGCTGCAGGCCATTCATCTTCAAATAGGAGTACGCGCATCAATTTGTTTAATCAAGGGTAGTTTCACAATAAATTGTGTACCGTCGTTTTCAATTACAATCTTGGCTTTAAACAGTGCAAAGTATCTATCGGTGATATTCTTCAATCCGGTGCCGGTACCTGGCTCAATATTCTTCTTTACTGCGATTTTGTTGCTGATTAACAGGCTCCCGTTTTCGGCATAGATCTTAATTTCCATTGGTTTTGATCTCGTAGCAGTATTGTGTTTTAACGCATTTTCAGCCAAAAGCTGGAGCGTAAGCACAGGAATAAAGGTCTGTAAATACTTTTCTTCAATTTCTACATTCGCTACAATTGCTTCTCCAAACCGTTTCTGCTGAAGGTAGAAATAGGCTTTGAAATTTTCCAGTTCTTCCTTCAGTGATATAATCTGCCGCTGATCATTATCTAGCATTTTTCGGTAGAAATCCGACATTTTTTGCAAATACTCTGATGCTTGGCCGGGGTCATTTTCGATAAAGTGCAGCAAGGTATTGAAGCTGTTGAACAGAAAATGGGGATTCACTTGAGCCCTCAGCGCATTGAGCCGGCTTTCCAGTAAATTTTGTTTTGCCATTCTGCTTCGGTTTATGCTCTTTAACCTAAGGTGAATAATTGTAGCAATAATACCTGTGAGCACCGCAATACCAAGTATTATAAACCATAATTGAAAGTATACCGGCTTTTCAATATTAAATGAATAAACTACAACTGACTTTTCATAGAAGTCCCCTTGCAAACCTACCTGCAATTCGAACTCGTATTCGCCATAATCCAGGTTTGTGAA
Organism: Flavobacteriales bacterium; assembly: GCA_038207425.1. Classification (GTDB taxonomy): domain Bacteria; phylum Bacteroidota; class Bacteroidia; order Flavobacteriales_D; family Cryomorphaceae; genus JBBQZU01. The sequence goes on from JBBQZU010000001.1 coordinate 153,636, forward strand.
AACGGCTTCGGTCGCCTCTGTCACATTCCATTCACCTTTATTCATTCTATACCGAAAGGTGAGCATTTCCGGATTTTGATACCACACCCCTCCAAAATAGAATGTCACATGATTCTCATCACTTTTGTATTCCGTTTTACTAAGCGAAACCTTGTTGAGATTTACTTTAATTTCACGTAGGGTTGCTGATGGCTGATATCTCTCGATATTCTTTTCAGTAAGGCGATAAATTCTGTCGGCGCTGGCGAAATATAGCGCTCCATTTTCGCTTAGCTTCATGTTATGGATATAATCGCCCGAGAGCGATTCGAATCCCGCCGACTCAAATATCGGTAAATCACCACGCTCACTAATTATTCGGAGGTAGTCCTTGCCCACAAGTACTGCACCATTACCCGAACTTCCACTCAGCATGAGTTTTCCTTCGGCTGTAGTTATTCGCTCCGCGTGGTTTTGGATAAAATCACCACCAACTATTTGGTATATCTCACCCTTTTTCGTGTTGAACCATACATTGCCCTGGTCGTCGGCAGAAATACTATATATAGTTGATTGCTGTAATAAAGTGTCGGGTCCTACTCTTGAATACATTCCTGATTTATACCAAAGAAGTCCATTGCCATCAGTGCCAAGCAGAATGCCCTGATTTCCGGCAAAAACGGAATAAATATATTTAGCACCGAATACTTCACCCGGTTGGTGATTTTTTATATTGCCGTTTGTGTCCAGACTTGTGAATCCACCGAGGCTTACCATCCACAGGGTGTCGCTGTGTAGTGACATGTCGAGAATGTTATTATCTGGCAATCCGGTATAGGAATTATATTGAGATATGGCGCAAGTTGCCGCGCTGACTGCGAGTAGGCCTTCATTGAAAGTACCTATGAAAATCTGATTTTCACTTGCGATGATTCGCGTCGCCAGAGCGGCATTTGGCATTTGGCATGTTTTTATCAAATATCCAGTGCCTGTATCAATTTGGTATAAATAACCTGGCGATGAAGCGTAAATCACACCATTATATTCATCCAGAGCAGTAATGGGGTCGTTAAGTTTTTCGCCAAATGCAGCCAGTCGCAAATCCACTGTTGAAATATTTCCATTGGTATGCAGGGCCAGAATCAAGCCTTCATCGATATTGCAAAAGTCAGCTATGTCATTTGCCGGAAGGAGAATTTTCGGGATAGACGAATATCTATTGCCAAGATCCCAAATACCTGTTTCATCCAGAGCGAGAAGCGTGTTTGATGTGGGTTTTAGCGCGGACACTCCCTTCATGTTTTCGGTACCTTTTACTTGACTTAGCGTATCATTATCCACTTGAAATATTCCGTTCTTGTATGTGCCGATGTAGAGGTTATTTTCGAAGTAAGCGAGTGAAGTGCTTATAGCAGCGGCACTATATCTGGTAGTACCCACTGGGTCTGTTTTCAGATCAGTTATTGCCAAGATTTCAGTGCCGCGATCAGTAGCAATCACTATTGAACTTTCAGCTTGAATCCATTTGCTCTGATATACCACATTGTCTGCAAGTCCGTTGTAGATGTTTATCCGCAGGGTATCATTTTTTTCTGCGAGTATTATTCCTTCACCATCGGTTGAAAAAGCCAATAGCTTTCCAATTTTGTGGATGTGATTTACGGCATATTGTGAAACACGCTTGTAGCTCAGCAGTATGCCATCTTTCAGGTCAAACAGTGCTATATGACCTGTTGATGTTCCAGCCCAAAGGCTGTCCTGACCAATTGCCATCGTTGTAATATCTAACTCATAGTCGTTCAACCTGTGGCATCTTTTTCCATCAAACATTAATAAACCCGTATTGCTGCCAATCCAAATGACACCATTGGTACCTTGCACTACACTATTTGCCTTAACGAAGTTGGAAGGGTAATCAGGAGCAGAATTTCTTATAAGTGGCTGTCCGACCAGCGGCATCCAGTAAATGAGCAATATGAAATTGACCAGTTTTCTCAAGGCTGTGATTTCAAAATTGCATTTACCTGCACCTCTATTACTTCTGCAATTTTTTGGTATACCACTCTGGGTATTTCTATGTTGTGGTCCTTAAGTGGCACAGTAAATCTGGCATCAATAATCATGGTATTCCTATCTCTCCATGATAAAGTAGCATCAACGATTCTCTGTTTTTTAATTCCGTGTAAATTCAGCATACCTTTAAGGGTAACTTGCTGGGGGTGATTGCTATAGCGCACAGTTTCTATAATTTTCCCTGCAAAGGTTGCATTTGGAAACCGCGATGTTTCCATATAGTTTTCGTAGAAATGGGTTTGCTGCAAATCGCTATTGAAACCAAGAAAGCTTTGAACGGTTAAGCTCACGGCAAATTCGCTTTTCGTAGTATCAATCGCGGCTTTGAAACTTTTTGTCTTTGCTGATATTATTTCCAGCGGTGCTTCAGATTTGAAGGATATTTCGCCTGATCGGAATGTGTGTGTCTGCCCCGGTGCTATGGTGGGAAGACATAACCATGATATTGCCAAAAAAATGAGACGATACAATTTTTAAATTTTGATTGAAGGTACAACCAAAAACACGAAACCCATTCCACAAAGGTGAAATGGGTTGGGAATATGTTGATTTTAAAAAGTCTATTTCTGTTTGTTTTCCAGTATGAAGTTGCACACTTTTATCACATCAAGGCAGTTGCTGTATACTGTGCAGTTGAGCCTTATGATTTCTCCCATAATATCAGATTCAGGCACATTGAGAAGTCTTTTGAAATCTCTGGTTTTTAATCCTATGTTTTCTCTGGTAATCATAGCAGTAGTCTTTCGAGTAATGTTGTAACACAATACTCTTTAACTGATTTTTACCCTAAAATGTTACCCTGAAAAAAACCGCCTCACCAAAAGGCGGGGCGGCTTCAACATGAGAACTAAAAAAATCAGGGTTGATCCCAAAAAACAGGCAGTAGCGGATCGCCAACAACAATTGCATTTGAGTTACACAAACGCTCACTTTGAGGTGTAGGCAATCTGAGCGGTATGCCTGAAAGTATCGCGTTTGGATTTGGGATAAGATTGGGAATGCCGGTACGTCGCCAATCTGAATAACATTCCATTTGAGCGAACAGGGCAATATATTTCTGGGTCATAATTTTTTCCAGAGTTATACTGCCTGACGTTTCACTTGCATAGTCAGTTTCAAATTGAGCATCAGGAGCGGAACCAGTTACTTGCAACACCGATAATATAACTGCGGCATTATGCGCACTAGCTGCAGCGGCGTTTGCTCCTGCCCTGAGCTGCGCTTCTGCTTCAATGAATTTGGCTTCTACGAAGGTAACCAATGGCAACGGTGAATCGGGTGAGGCATATAACGCACCCAAATAAGAAGTTGCAGCGTCTGAAGGGTCATCAGAAGGAGTGCCACTGAAACCTCCATCGCCATCCTCGCTTAGAAAATAGCTCAATCGTGGGTCGTTAATGTTGATCAATAGATTAGCAAACAGCTCACTTACCCGGAAATAGCCTTGCCGGTTTGCCTCAAAAGCATTCCATTGATTGGTAGCATTCCCGCCAAAAAAGGCCATAAAAGCATCATTGCTTGAGTCAGTAGCGTTGCTGCTTTGAAGGAAAGACAATGCGTCGGTAGCTGATCCTAAAGGATTTACCGTGCTCAGTCTATTGATGTATCTTGCTTTTAATATCCATGCAGTTTGAATCCAACCATCAACATTTCCTCCAAAAATAAAATCATCAGTTTCTGGAACAAAGCCATTGTCAGTTAGAGGCCTGGAAAGGTTTACTATGGCATCATCAAGCAGTAATTGGAGCTTGTTTAACACCACAGCTTGTGATTCATATTTAGGCTTCAAATCTACTTCTACTCCGAGGCCGCCCTCGTCGAAAGGTACATCGCCCCAAAGATATGTAGCAAGTCCAATATTTAACGCCATTATTACTTGCGCAATACCAGCATAGTAAGGGCTTTGGGCACCATAATCTTTTATGATATTCTTGCAGTCTACCACTGCACCGGCCCATATTACTTCCCACTCATTTTCATTGGTGATTTCAGTGATATTGTATTGGGCTGTTTCCCGAGACTGGGATCCCGCAACGGTTCCGGAAAGTTGGCATCCAAACACCAAACTCTGGCGAGTCAATTGTCCGGAATAAGTGGCAAAAGTCGCTACTTGTACATTTGCCATTCGTAGTTCAGGAGTAACCTTTGCTGGGTCGTTGGGTGAAACGATATCATCCTCAAGGAAAGAATCACATGAGGCTATTGTTGATACTATCACAACCATTAACCCAATATTTAGAAAGTTTTTAAAGGTTTTCATAATCTTTTTTTTTTGGTTTAGAATGTGAAAGCAACGCCTAACATAAATGACTTTATCCCAGGATTATTGAAGTAATCAAATCCATTTAAGTTAGAGCCGGCACCTGTAAGACTAGTTTCAGGATCTACGCCCTTGTAATTGGTTGATAGCCAAAGGTTGATCGCTGTAAATGTAAAATCAAGGTGACTTTTTTGGGCATCCGATCTGAATTTGAGTCGATAGGATAGGGATAAGTCTCGGAGTCGCACCAAGTCTACTGTTTCTATAAACTCTTCCGCGGCCCCACCGGCATCACCTACTACAAATCTGAAGTAGTCTTGAGCACTAATGGCAACGGTATTCGCTTCTCCTGTTTCTGTAACACCTTCTACTATGTAGGTTTGTTCTCTAGCTTCAGAATCACCTGATCTACCCACGTTATTGAGCCGTGCGTATGTTCCATTCCAAACGTCTCCCCCTTTGCGGAAGTCGAGCAAAACGGACAGGGTTAAATCTTTATAACTGAAAGTATTTCTGATTCCGCCGATCCAATCGGGGATCCAACTTCCTATTTTACCTGTTTTACTGTCAATTTGAGGACGGCCATTGGCTCCAATGATGATATTTCTATTGCTGTCTCTTCTCCATTTTGTTCCGTAGAACTCCCCTATTGGTTCGCCCACTCTAGCAAATGATGCGATAGACGCGAATGCAGCTTCAAGGTTCACTTCTTCAACACAGTCAGCCAGTTTGGTCACTTCATTGTTGTTGGTTGACCAGTTGATATCCACTGACCAAGTGAAGTCACGGTTGCGGTATGGGTTGATGCCAAGTTGTACTTCCCATCCTTGGTTTACCATTTCGGCTCCATTGGTATACTGGCTTGAGAATCCCGAGTTTTGTGCCACCGGCACGAACAACAGGATGTCCTTGGATTTTTGATTGTAATATGTCACGTCTAATGAGAAGAGATCATCTAAAATGCTAACAAATACCCCAACTTCATTCCCGATGAGCCTTTCGGGCTTTAGATTAGGATTGCCAAGAGTATTTGAAATTCCGAAGCCATTAACTGAACCATACGGGAATGTAAGCCCGTTTGTGAAACCATCTGGATAGGTGGGTGTCACAAAGTATGTAGCAGTGTTATATGGTTCAGGAGCTATACCCACAGCCGCAAACGAGTACCGCACTTTACCGAAGGAAAGCCAGGTGGGCTTAGAGTCCCACAATTCTGTGAATACTACTGATGCACTTGCCGAAGGATAGAAGAAGTTATTGTTGTCAAGTTGGAACGATGAACTCCATTCATTTCTTCCTGTTAGTGCAATATAGAACCATCGATCATAGTCAAGCTCGAGGTTTCCGAAGAAGGCAAAAGTTTTAAGTGTTTCGCTGTAATTTGAAGAGTACAAATCAGAAGTATTAGACAGGTTGTAGAAGTTCGGAATGGACATTATACGGCCTCGGGCAAACAGATCGTCAAATTGGGTAATAAAGAAATTGTGACCCAAAGAAGCATTCAGGTTGAGTTTATCAGTCAGTGACTTGGTGTAGGTCATTATTAGGTCAGCGTACATTTGACTGCCTTTTAACCTGTTTTCATTTATCTGACCGACCTGGCCAAGGTCGTCGTTATTGGAAGTTACTGCGAAGATTTGTTTTCTGCTGTCAGCGTACTGATCTATACCAATCCGGTAAGTAACCTTTAGGTTTTCAGCAAGGTCGAGGTCTACGTACATATTTCCCAGGAAACGATCTACTGATGTTGTGAAAGGATTCTCAAATACTGAGTACAGAGGGTTATCATACGCGAAAAAGTAGGTATTATTGAAGCCCAGCGGTGATTTGTAATTCCTTACATCAAAAGTATTAGGCATCCTAAAGAGTGAAAGACTCTCCCCGGAGAGGTTGCTGCCATTTTGCGCCATTGTACCAGTTGACTTTATGTAATTCGCTGTTCCACCTATCTTTATTAACTCCGAGGGCTTAAAATCTGCAGTGAGCCTCATAGATGTTCTGTTAAAATCGGTGTTAGGTACTACGCCTGATCTTCGGTTATCGCCAATGGCAAGTCTCAAAAGGGAATTCTCCTTTCCGCCAGAGATTTCGATGTTATTGACAAAGGCAACTCCTGTTTCATAGAAGTTATCTATGTTGTCAAATGTTACGTCGCCATTTTCTGCATTACTTCGCCCCCAGCTATTAGGGGTACCAAATGCCACATCATCATTAGATACAAAGAATGGTGAATTGTCAAAACGTTCATCAGGTCCTGGATCCGCCAATGCGATAGAATTTCCGTTAATACCTGGACCATATTTGTCCTGAAAGTCTGGAAGCTTATTTACTTTTGATAACTCAACAGAGGATGAAACTTTGACTCCTGGGCCTTTTTTTCCTGTTTTCCCTCTTTTTGTAGTATAGATAATGGCCCCATTTCCAGCTCTTGCTCCATAGAGTGCAGCGGCAGCAGGTTCTTTCAGAATTGTAACTGACTCTATGTCGTTTGGATTATTATCTATCGCTCGGTTTGAATTATTTACCCCTTGAAGGTTCGCATTAAATGGGTAGTCACGTGGTGAAGACTGAGAAGTACTGTTATCTACAGGAACACCATCTATCACTATGAGCGGTTGGTTTTCGCCTGTGAAGGTGGATGGGCCTCGAATCAACACTTTACTTGAAGCTCCAGGTGTTCCGCCGGAGCCAATAACTTGCACGCCCGGGGCTTTTGCGGCAAGTTGTTGTATTACATTCTGTTCACCAGATTTGCCAAGGTCATCCCCGCTGAATTCACTTACTGCATATCCAAGTGCCGTCTTTTCTTTGGACACACCAAGTGCAGTTACTACAACATCATCCATCATTACACCACTTTCCAACTTCACATCTACCCGGGTATTGGAACCAAGTGTTACTTCTCTGGCACGCATCCCTATGAAGCTCACTACGAGCACATCACCGGGTACAGCCTGTATACTGAATTTTCCATTGAGGTCGGTGGCAACCCCTTCTGATTTGCCCTTGACCGTGACCGTAGCTCCTGGTAAGGTTTCGTTTGTTCCTTACGAAGTAGCTATACCTGAGTAGGTAGCTACCTGAGCGAAAGCAAACTGGGTTAGTAATACCAACGAAAGAGTTATCGCTAGTGTGAGTCTAAACCTGATAGGCTTAAGTTTAAGATGGTTAAATAGAGAGGTTAATCGGGATGTTATTGGTAAATTGTTTAGAGCAATAACAACGGTTCGAAATGCAACAATAATTATGAAAAATTAACAATTTGTTAATATATACATATTGATTTATGGAAAATTACACAGGAAAATTCTGAGATATATTGATTATAAGCCTGTTATGAAAATGTGCTATCAAAAAAAAACCGCTGTGCAATACTGCACAGCGGTTTATAAAATCGGATCATTGAAATGACCTTACATCATTCCGGGCATTCCACCGCCCATTCCGCCCATAGAGCTTCCTTTTTCTTCGTCTGGCGCATCTGAAATTACGCACTCTGTAGTAAGTAGCATACCAGCTATTGAACCGGCGTTTTCAAGTGCTATGCGCGATACTTTGGTTGGATCAATTACTCCTGCTGCAAAGAGATCTTCATAAGTCTCAGTGCGTGCATTGTAACCGTAATCGCCTTTGCCTTCACGTACTTTTTGTACAATAATACTGCCTTCACCACCTGCGTTTGCAACTATCTGGCGAAGTGGTTCCTCCACTGCGCGGCGCACAATCTGAATTCCGGTGTGCTCATCAGCATTATCGCCTTTCAACGAATCGATGGCAGGAATGCAGCGCAGGTATGCCACGCCGCCTCCAGCTACAATACCTTCTTCCACTGCCGCACGAGTTGCGTGAAGCGCGTCATCCACGCGGTCTTTTTTCTCCTTCATTTCTACTTCTGAAGGTGCACCTACATATAGCACTGCAACTCCACCGGCCAGTTTGGCAAGACGCTCCTGAAGTTTTTCTTTGTCGTAGTCTGAAGTGGTAGTCTCTATTTGCGCTTTGATCTGGTTGATGCGGGCATCAATTGCAGTTTTCTCGCCAGAGCCGTTCACTACTGTAGTATTGTCTTTGTCAATGGTCACTTTCTCGCAAGTACCCAAATCAGCCAAGGTGGCATCTTCAAGTCTGCGGCCTTGCTCCTCTGAAATTAAGGTGCCACCAGTTAATACGGCTATATCTTCGAGCATAGCTTTGCGGCGATCTCCGAATCCTGGAGCCTTTACCGCAGCAATTTTGAGTGATCCTCGTATTTTGTTCACAACAAGTGTAGCCAGTGCCTCACCTTCTACATCTTCAGCGATAATAAGAAGTGGTTTACCAGTTTGAGCTGCTTTCTCCAATATTGGAAGCAGGTCTTTCATGCTCGAAATCTTCTTATCATATATAAGGATAAAAGGATGCTCGAGCTCAGAGACCATCTTTTCAGCATTGGTAACGAAGTAAGGTGAAAGATAGCCCCGGTCGAACTGCATACCTTCTACAATGTCAACGTACGTTTCAGTGCCTTTTGCTTCTTCAACGGTTATTACGCCTTCTTTTTTCACTTTGCCCATAGCTTCCGCTATAAGTTTTCCAATATTGCTGTCGTTGTTAGCTGAAATAGTAGCGATTTGCTCTATTTTAGAATTGTCGTCGCCAACTTCTCGCGATATCTTTTTAAGTTCTACTACTACAGCATTTACTGCCTTTTCAATACCTCTTTTAAGGTCCATCGGGTTGGCACCTGCTGCGACATTCTTAAGCCCTGCAGTAACCATTGCCTGGGCCAATACGGTGGCGGTTGTAGTGCCATCTCCAGCCATGTCGGCGGTTTTGGAAGCTACTTCTTTTACCATCTGGGCACCCATGTTTTCGATAGGGTCTCTCAGCTCAATTTCTTTTGCTACTGTTACACCGTCTTTTGTAATTATTGGTGCTCCGAACTTTTTATCGATGATTACATTTCTGCCTTTAGGGCCAAGGGTAACTTTTACTGCATCGGACAACGCATCAACGCCTCTTTTAAGTTTTTCGCGGGCGCTTACGTCAAAGGTGATTTCTTTTGCCATTTTGCTTCAGGTTTTTGTTGTTAAGGTTTTAATATCAGTTGCTTGAAATTACACCGAAAATGTCGCTCTCACGCATGATAAGGTATGCACTGCCGTTAATTTTGATTTCCGTTCCGGCATACTGACCGTATATAACGGTATCGCCAACTTTCACGGTTAGGGGTTCATCTTTTTTGCCATTTCCTACGGCAATCACGGTACCACGCTGGGGTTTTTCTTTAGCTGTATCCGGAATAATGATACCACTAGCGGTTTTTTCTTCTGCAGGAGCTGCTTGAACAAGCACTCGGTCTGCAAGTGGTGTTACATTTACTGACATTGATTAATTGTTTTAAGGTTTATTCCTGCGGTTTTCACAAAACGTGCCAATGAGTTTAATCGATCCCTTTTAAGGACTTTTGGCAGCAACAGGCAAAAAAAAATGTCAGTGTGTCACACACACTGACATTTTCGAATGTTCCAAATGCTCGTTTTAGCACCAGCTTATTCTTCTACCGCACCACCTTCCGGTTGCTGCGGCTGCTCAAGAGGCTTCTCTTGAAAACGGGTATCTACGTCGTTTATAATGGTATTGTTAAAACTGGCCGATGCAAGGCAAAGCACAAAAAGCGCTACAGCCAAAGTCCAGGTACTTTTTTCTAAAAAATCAGTGGTGCGCTGCACGCCTCCTATTTGATTGGCGGCGCCAAAGCTAGAGTCAAGCCCTCCTCCTTTAGGATTTTGTATCAGTACAATCAGTCCTAAAAACACACACACAAGAATTATAAGCACATAGATGAAAACGGCCATGGTAATTAGTTTTTAATTTTCTCTTCTGCTTTATTTTGCAGGGCCGCAAAGTAAACGCTTTTTTCCGGAAACTTCAAACTCAGATTAGCATATGCCCTAGCAGCTCTTTTAAAGTCGCCTTGACGTTCATATATCTTCGCCAAAGTCTCTGTTACAAGAGATTCATCCTCAACCAAACTTTGTTTGCCAACCTGGGCCGGTGAGAAGAAATTATGCTTTACTGGCGTAATTTGTGGTGTTTCCTGAATAAATTTTTCAATGATTTCCTCACTTTGCATATGTACATTACCATTGCTTCTGCGATTAACCGAAGCTAACCAATCACCAAAACTACCATCATCCGGTATGTCAATACTCACTTTTCCTAAAGTGCGATCGCTGGTTGGTATTTGAGTACTGATGAACTCTTCAATTGCAATTTCACCAAGTTGTACCACTGCCGATCTCAGAATTTCTGCTTCGAGAGGTTTCTCTGATAGCACCTTATTCGAACTGACATTTTGATCACTTTCATTTTCCTTTGCAGGGGACACATGCTTTTCGTTATTATGTAGTTCAATCGCCCGAAGGTGATGCGTTACAATTGACGATTGATTTGTAGTACTATTTATCAGGACATCTACTTCAATTGCTTGCGCAGGTATGTGATCATTTACCGGGTATAAATCAGGAAATTTTGGTTTTACAGTAGTATATTGATAGAGCTTAGATCTTTCTGTAATATAGAGTGATGCTAGATTTATTTGCTCATTTTGGTGTATGTTGTCGGTTTGGCTGAGGCCAATAGCATAGAGCAGTTGGAAAGTGGCACAATAAGGAAATTGATTTTTTAGCTGTTCAATTTCCAACAGGGAAGCGGTATCAGTTATTTGCCGCGCATTGATCATATGTGTTAGGGCTCCGCGTTGCATTACCAGGCTCCGAGCGATGCGTCGAAGATATCTTGAATTAATTGGGCGTTGATTTCATCAATGAGAGAACCTTCCACATCAGTGAAATTTCTATCGGCAGGATAGTCCGCAAAACGACTAAAGGTGCGCTCAAAGTTCTTTTCCCGCTCGAAAGTGTTCACGTATTTCACTTTAAGGGTGATTGTAAGTCGATTGAGTGAGGTATACTCTTCGCTGGTTACGGCAGCATTGCCGGTAACGTAGTCAATTACGGCTCCTTCAAATTGAAGGTCACCCTTTTTCTCAATAAGGTCGAGTCTCGTTTGAGCAAGCAAAAGGTCTTTGAGCGATTCTGTAATGGTGAGGTAATAGTTGGGAGATGCAAGAGGGGTGTTGCTTTGAAAAGTTTTTATGGAAAAGGTTTTCGCTGCGGCGGGAATATCTGCTCCTGTAAAGGAATAGCTCATGTTACATCCATTTCCCGAAAGGACAAAAATTACTAAAATCGAAAGGTATAGATAGGATTTCATACCACTCTTACTTCAAATTGTATTCCTTAATTTTTCTGTAAAGAGTGCGTTCGCTGATTCCGAGTTCCTTAGCCGCATGCTTCCTTCTGTTCTTATACTTCTTGAGTGCCTTTTGTATGAGTTCCCTCTCCGTATCTTCCAGCGAAAGACTTTCTTCTACTTCTTCATGCTCATCTATCTCTACGGAAGTTCCTGTATCAATATCGTAGGCTTCGTTTCGGTGCTGTGGTATACTTGGTTTGGCGGTACTTATAGGTTCGTACTGGTTATAAAGCCTGTTCAATGCAGCGGCATTGCCTGAAGGCACAAAACTTTCTCCATTTTGACTGCTTTGCAACACATCAAGCACAAGGGCCTTCATATCGTTAAGTTCCTGACGCATATCAAACAGCAATTTGTATAATATTTCCCTTTCGGTGAAATCGCCTGCAGCTTTCTCTTGCCCGAGTGTAGCCGGAAGGTTTTTCTGATTATCCGTTTCAGGCAGATAATTCATCAGTATGGTCGAATTTATTTCCCTCGCTTCTTCGATTACCGAAAGCTGTTCGGTCACGTTTTTCAGTTGACGAATGTTACCAGGCCAATAGAAGTTTTCAAGAATGAGCCGCGCATCTTCGGCGAGTCGAATGGCTGGCATATGGTATTTTTCAGCAAAGTCGACGGCAAATTTTCTGAAAAGCAGGGTAATATCATCCTTCCTTTCGCGCAGTGGAGGCAGGTATATCGGGACCGAGCTGAGCCTGTAAAACAAATCCTCTCGAAAGCGGCCCTGTCGTATAGCTTTGTTCATATCTACATTGGTGGCTGCAATAATGCGTACATCGGTTTTAAGCGGTTTTGATGAACCCACACGCATATACTCGCCACTTTCTAAAACCCTTAATAGTCTCACTTGGGTAAGTAGCGGAAGCTCGGCAATTTCATCAAGAAATATGGTGCCTCCGTTTGCTACTTCAAAATAGCCCTTACGAGAATCATGTGCTCCTGTAAATGCTCCTTTTTCGTGACCGAAAAGTTCCGAATCAATCGTTCCTTCTGGAATTGCTCCGCAGTTTACTGCTATATAAGGACCGTGTTTTCTTTTGGATAGATTGTGAATAATCTGAGGCATGTTCTCTTTGCCGGTGCCGCTTTCACCGGTTATAAGCACACTAATATGAGTTGGGGCTACATGCACACATATCTCTATAGCTCTGTTGAGCAGAGGTGCATTTCCAATAATGCCGAAGCGCTGTTTTACTTGTAATATATCCATCTTTAATTTACCACTTCACCGATCAGCGTAGCCGAAGTACAATCGGTAATCTTAATATTAACGTAGTTCCCGGGTTTGAGCGCCCCTTTTGGGAAAACGACAACCGCATTTTGACTGTTTCTGCCGGATAGCTCGTTTTGGTTCTTTTTTGAATTTCCTTCTATTAATACATCAAAGGTCTTGCCTAATGCTTCCTTGTTTCTGCGCAAAGAGCTTGCGCTTTGAATAGCTATTATTTCTTCAAGCCTTTTTTGCTTTACTTCTTCAGCTATGTCATCGGTGTAATTGCGCTCTGCTAAGGTTTTGGGTCTTTCTGAGTATTTGAACATATATGCAAATTCATATGCTACATCCCGCATTAGCGAAGCCGTTTCAGCGTGCTCTGCATCAGTTTCCCCACAAAAACCGGTTATAATATCGGTGCTTATTGCACAGTCGGGCATTATGCGTCGAATGGCACCAATTCGCTCAAAATACCATTCACGGCTATAGCCACGATTCATTCTTTGAAGCACATCGGTATTGCCACTTTGAACTGGTAAGTGAATGTATTTGCAAATATTATTGTGTTTGGCCATGGTGTGCAGCACATCGTCAGTCATGTCCTTAGGATGAGACGTGGAAAAGCGTACCCTTAAATCGGGGGCTACCAATGCAACCTTTTCAAGTAATTCCGCGAAATTAACTGTTACCCTTCCATCCTTAATAATTTCACCCTTTTTGGTGATATTCCATCTATAGGAATCAACATTTTGGCCTAGTAGAGTAACTTCACGGTACCCCTGCTGATGCAAATACCGGGCTTCGTGTACAATGCTCTCCGGATCACGACTGCGCTCGCGTCCACGTGTGAAAGGCACCACACAAAACGAACACATATTATCACAGCCGCGCATTATGGATATAAAGGCGTTTACACCATTGCTATCCAAACGAACAGGATTAATTTCTGCATATGTTTCCTCACGAGATAGAAGCACATTCACAGCTTTTCTGCCGTCACCAATTTCTTCAAGCAAGCCGGGTAGGTCGCGATAAGCATCGGGTCCAACCACCATATCTACAAGTTTTTCTTCTTCGAGCAATTGCGCTTTTAATCGTTCAGCCATGCAGCCCAGTATTCCAATCGTAAGGCCCGGCCTATGTTTTTTCGCTTTGTTGAAATGCGTAAGCCGGTTTCTTACCCTTTGTTCGGCATTATCTCGAATGGAGCAAGTGTTAATCAACACCAGATCAGCTTCATCTGAATTGCGCGTTGTTTCAAACCCTTCTTTGGCAAGAATTGATGCAACAATATCGCTGTCCGAGAAATTCATTTGGCAGCCATAACTCTCCAAGTACAATTTTTTGCCCTTTGATTTGAAAGAACTTTCAACGACCAAAGCCTCTCCTTGCCGGCTCTCAACTATTTCTTTATTGCTTGTGGTTAGCATGTATCGTGCGCTTTTGAAATGTTTACAAAGGTACTCAAATTTGAAATGTATATGCCAAAATGGCATAAGTCTTTAGGTAAAAAATCAGTGGGTTTTTAAAATGTGGAAAATCGTATTTATGGTAAAGATAAACAGCACACAACCGAAGTTTTCATTTCATTGCTTTACTTTGTGCGCTAATTTCATAGCGCAAGCAGATACTTTAAGAAGCTATTATGGCAAAAAATCTGGTTATAGTTGAATCTCCTGCAAAAGCAAAAACCATTGAGGGTTTCTTAGGTAAGGATTTCACCGTAAAGTCAAGTTATGGTCATGTCAGGGATTTGAAAAAGAAGGGATTGGGGGTAGATGTGGACAATAATTTCGAGCCGGAGTACGAAGTTTCTGCTGACAAGAAAAAGGTGATTCAAGAGCTAAAGGACTTGGTAAAAAAATCGGAAATAATCTGGCTTGCTACTGACGAGGACCGCGAAGGAGAAGCCATATCATGGCACCTTGAGGAAACCCTTGGACTGAAAAATAAGGAGACTCGAAGGATAGTTTTTCATGAAATCACAAAGAATGCCATTGCCAAAGCGATCGAAAATCCTCGAAAAGTGGATTACAGGTTGGTGGATGCTCAACAAGCCCGCAGGGTTCTCGACAGATTGGTGGGTTTTGAAATATCTCCGATTCTATGGAAAAAGGTAAAACCATCCTTAAGCGCAGGAAGGGTTCAGTCGGTAACTGTAAGGCTCATTGTAGAGCGTGAGAGGGATGTTCAACATTTTAAAGAAGAGATAAGCTATCGTGTTACGGGTGATTTCACTATTAACGGAAAACCCTTCAAATCAGAACTTTCAAAGCGTTTTGCAAAAGCGGAAGATGCTTTGGCCTGGCTTGAAGCGTGTCAGGGAGCCAATTTTCAGGTTGATAGTCTCGAAGTAAAACCAGCAACCAAATCACCTGCGCCACCATTTACTACTTCCACTCTCCAACAAGAGGCCGGCAGAAAACTTGGCTATTCTGTAGCTCGTACCATGTCAGTGGCTCAAAAGCTATATGAAGAAGGTAAGATAACCTATATGCGTACCGATAGCCTGAACCTGTCCGATACAGCCATTGATGCAGCAGCAAGTGAGATTTCATCAACTTTTGGTGCGCAATATTCTAAACCGCGCAAATTTACCACTAAGAGCAAAGGTGCTCAGGAAGCCCACGAAGCTATTCGTCCGGTAGATATGGGTGCCCGCAATGTGCAGGGCGATAGCGCTGAGCAGAAGCTTTACAACCTAATTTGGAAGCGAACGCTCGCCTCGCAAATGGCCGATGCGCAATTAGAAAAGACCCGTGTGGTAATTGGAGTAAAAGGAAATAGCGCACTTTTGAATCAGGCCAATTTTGTCGCTCGAGGTGAAGTAATCAAATTCGATGGTTTCCTGAAAGTGTATATGGAAAGCACTGATGATGAATCGACAGATTCAGAAGACGAAGAAGGAATGCTCCCAGCAATGAAACAAGGTGATGCGCTTGAAATGACCAAAATTACTGCTACACAACGCTTTTCAAATCATCATCCACGTTACTCTGAAGCAAGTCTTGTGAAGAAACTGGAAGAACTGGGTATAGGCAGACCTTCTACTTATGCACCTACCATATCTACAGTGCAGAAAAGAGGTTATGTAGTGAAAGAAGACCGTGAAGGGACAGCAAGAAGCTTCACCGTGATTACTCTTGATAAAAAAGGTATTTTCCGAAAGGAACATTCTGAAAATCACGGAGCCGAAAGAAATAAATTGTTTCCCACTGATATTGGTATGGTGGTGAATGACTTTCTGGTTCTGCATTTTGAGAAAATCATGAGCTACGATTTTACCGCCAAGGTAGAGAAGGAGTTTGATGATATTGCCGATGGCATGCTGAAATGGACCGATATGCTTCGTGATTTTTACAAAACCTTTCACCTGGCAGTTGAGGAAACGCTTGAGAATAGCGAACGTGCAACCGGTGAACGTGAATTGGGAACTGAGCCATCCTCAGGACTGCCAGTAATTGCAAGATTAGGCCGATATGGCCCAATGATACAAATCGGTTCTGGCGAGGCTGAAGATAAACCACGATTTGCAAGTTTGCTAAAGGATCAAAGCATCAATAGCATTACGCTTGAAGAAGCGCTTGAGCTATTCAAATTGCCAAGAGAAATTGGAGCTTTTGAAGGTGAGAAAGTCACAGCCGCCATTGGAAGATTTGGACCATATTTACGTCATCGTAGTGCATTCTACAGCATTCGCGAGCAGGATGGTGATGATCCTCTCACTGTAGAACTAGACCGCGCAATTGAAATTATTGAAAAGAAGCGCAAGGATGACAGTGAGAAGCTAATAAAATCATTTACAGAGAATGCTGATATGCAGTTGCTCAACGGGCGTTGGGGGCCTTATCTCAAAGTAGGTAAGTCCAACTACAAGCTGCCTAAGGGAGTGGACGCATCATTGCTTGCGTACGATGATTGTCTTAAGATCGTGCAGCAGGATTCAACTTCGGCCAAGTCAACTGTGAAATCAAAAAAGACCGGTAGAAGCAAGAAATGAACTGGATAGACCAATTCATGTTCTTTTTGAAGCCTGTTGGCAATGATGTTATTACATCTGAGCCAGGTACGCTTGGGAGCTTCGTTGATATTTATACATCACAAAATGTTCCCGACCTAGAAGCAGCATCGATTGTATTAATAGGTATAAACCCCGGCATGAACTCGGATAAGCGTTCTCAATCAGGACCTGATCTTGTGCGGAAAAAGCTCTACGGCTTGTTCTATCATGGCAATGCACTCAAATTTGCTGATATGGGAAACCTCATTCCTGGCATTTCAGATGCTGACAACGAAGCCGCTCTTAAAGAGATAATATCACCTTTTATAAGCAGAGGGGTAGGAGTTATAATTTTGGGAGGAAATCAGGAACTTACTTTTGCAAATTACAGAGCCTACGAAGTACTTGAGACGACTGTAAATATTGCCATAATTGATGCTCAGATAGATATGGGTGAATTTCGGGAAGCATTAGGGCCTCATAATTATCTCAGTAAAATAGTTTTGTATGAGCCTAGTTTTTTATTCAATATGAGCATACTTGGGTATCAGAGTTACCTGAACGATCCAGAGACGCTGGCACTTGTCGAAAAGCTTTTCTTTGACGCGCACAGACTAGGGTCACTTACAGCCGATTTGCGTGATGCTGAGCCACATCTCCGAAATGCTGATATTTTGAGCATAGACATGCGGGCGATGAGAAATTCAGATGCGCCAGGTACAAACCAACCCAACGGATTTACAGGGGAACAGATTTGTCAACTTTGCAAATATTCCGGTTTGAGCGATAAAACCACATCAATAGGGATTTATAACTATAACCCCGATGTTGACCAAAACGGTCAAACAGCGTTATTAATAGCGGAGATGATCTGGTTCATTATTGACGGCTTCAGCCGAAGAATCAAGGAGTTTCCATTGCTTCATAAGCACGATTTTATGGAATACAAAATCATTATGCCCAAGGGCAGCGATGAAATGGTGTTCTACAAGAGCACAAGAACAGACAAATGGTGGCTAAACGTGCCGTATGCTACAACAACATCGGCAGGCAGACCAAGGCCATTTGTTTTACCTTGCTCATATAAAGATTACGAAAAAGCATGTGAAGGTGAAGTGCCTGATATTTTTTGGAGAACGTATCAGAAATTGACCTAGAAAATGCTGTGTCAGGAATGCAATTTAGACCACCAAGAAAATGCCGCTAACGTTAAAAATTTTTGCTGGTCTTGGAATTTAGTTATTTTAGCACCAAACTTGCGCTGACAACCCCTGCTTTCAGGGGCTGTTTTCGTTAGGGAAATTAACAATTCATGAAGAAAATTTTCCTCCTAGGCACTTTGATAATCAGTGCTTTATCAATGAGTGGCCAACAGGATCCACAGTTTACCCAATTCATGTATGACCGTCTTTCTGTCAATCCGGGATTCGCCGGAAGTCAGGACGCGATCTGTGCAACTTTGATTGGTAGAAGGCAATGGGCAGGATTCACAGGGCAGCCAAATACAGGCCTCCTAAATGTAAGTGCTCCGATAGCTTCTATAAAGAGCGGTGTAGGTGCTACAGTATATCTTGACGAGCTTGGGCCAATTTCTACCACAGTTTTGAGATTGTCGTATGCGTATCATCTAAAGATAACAGGAGCAACAAAACTGGGCCTGGGAGTTTCAGCAGGTTTGATAAACAGTAATCTCAATAATAACTGGATTGCCTACAACTACAGTTCAGATGGTATAAATCAAGGAATAGGCACTGGTGTTGGGGACAATTCCATTTCACAGTTCAGGGAAAGTGCAAGCACCTTCGATGCATCTTTCGGGGCCTATCTTTATAATCCAAAATACTACGTTGGTTTGTCAGCCACTCACTTAAATGAAGGCGACCTGTCTTCCATGAATATTACGGTATCCCGTCACCTTTATCTTATGGGCGGATACAATTTCGAACTAACTCCTCAGTGGGTCTTAACCCCACATGTTCTTGCAAAAACTGATTTGGCGTCTACACAATTTGATGCGAATGTGACCGTTATGTACGACAATACCATTTGGCTTGGGGTAACTTATAGGCTTGAAGACGCTATTGCTCCGATGGCAGGTTACCAATACCAGTTTCCAAATGGTAAAAGCACTCTAAAACTCGGATATTCATACGATTTTACGTCATCACAACTTAATAAGTACAGCAGCGGCAGCCATGAGCTAATGCTCAGATACTGCATGACAATTGAGAAACCTCTACCTAAACGCGTTTATAAAAACCCACGATTCCTCTAATGTATTTGAAACCTGCATTGAGAACTGTCGTATTAGAAAGCGCTGAAATGAATAAAACGAGGATTACTAACCCGCAAGGCATGAAAAAACTGCTTTTTTTATTACTGATTGCGACGTTGCTTGAAGGCTGCGCCAGTGGAGACAGAGGAGAAGTGATTGGTGTACAACCAAGGGAAGAATGGTCTCAGTACAATCCGTATGGGATGAATTACATCCACTTCGGCAGCTACGTTATGGGGCCAGATGATCAAGACGTCCCGTATGCACACGTCAATAATTCGAAAAGAGTTACGGTAAGTGCGTTCTACATGGACGACACAGAAATTTCTAATAACGAATACCGCCAGTTCGTTTACTGGGTGCGTGATTCAATTGCCCACAGATATCTTGGTGAAGCCGGGATTGGCGAACACGTGAGAGAGGAAGATCAATATGGAGACATTATTGATCCGCCAATCATCAATTGGAAAGAAAAAGTAAAATGGGACGGAGAAGAAGAGCGAGAAGAACTCGCTGATATGTTCCTTCCAGAATATGAGCGTTTTTACCGCCGTAAAGAAATTGATACCCGAAAGTTGAAGTTCGAATATTATTGGGTAGATCTTCAGGCGGCTGCCAGGAAATCAGGGAAGGATCTTGATCTTTCATATACCAATACAAAAGGCCAGAATAACGCCATCAGAGGACACTCTGACAGAAGTAAATTCATAATTCGGGAAGTTATAAATGTTTATCCCGATACACTTTGCTGGGTGCATGATTACACCTACGCATACAATGAACCATTGACAGAAATGTATTTCTGGCATCCGGCTTACGATAATTATCCAGTAGTTGGAATTACATGGAATCAGGCAAAAGCCTTTAATGTATGGAGAACAGAACTTTTAAGCACCTGGAAGTACGCCAATGGAGAGACTTTTGTTCAAAGGTTTAGGCTTCCGACTGAAATGGAGTGGGAATTCGCTTCACGCGGCGGTATTGATAAGTCACCATATCCTTGGGGAGGTCCTTACATAAGGAATATCCTGGGTTGCCCGCTTGCAAACTTTAAGCCGCAAAGAGGTGATTATGTGGATGACGACGGTTGCCATACCGTTGACGTTAGATCTTATGAGCCCAACGGTTACGGACTGTTCTGTATGTCAGGTAACGTGGCTGAATGGACCAACACTGCCTTTGACGAATCAGTATACGAATTTTCACACGACCTTAATTCTGAGTATCAGTATGACGCTCTTGCCGATGATCCTCCGGCGCTCAAGCGAAAAGTAGTAAGAGGAGGTTCCTGGAAAGATGTTCTTTACTACCTGCAAAATGGTACGCGCACCTTTGAATACCAGGATACAGCCAAGTGCTACATCGGCTTCCGCTCAGTAATGAGTTATTTGGGCCGCGGTAAAACGGGCAATCCAACCGACTGGAATTAAGAAGTCCGAAATCTCAATTATTTAAAACTAAAAGCAAGGAAGAATGAAACCAGGGAGTAAATCATGGAAAAAATTTATGGCCAAGTTATACGGTATTGGAGCTGCCGTAGTAATCATTGGTGCACTTTTTAAAATTCAACACTGGCCTTTTGCTGGTGAACTTTTGATCGTTGGTCTGAGTACAGAAGCAGTTATTTTCTTCTTCTCAGCATTCGAACCAATACATGAGGAAATTGACTGGACTCTTGTCTATCCTGAACTTCGTACAGGTGAGCCCGCAAAAAGCCTTATTGGTGGTGAAGACGATGTATCGATTACAGAGCAGCTCGACCAAATGCTTGAAGAAGCTAAGATAGAACCCGAACTTATCGCGAGTTTAGGCGATGGTTTAAGGTCCCTAAGCACTCAGGCATCGCAGCTTTCCAAAATTACAGATGCATCAGTTGCGACCAACGAGTATACTACTACGCTTCTTGGTGCTGCTGAAAAAGTTGGTAAACTATCAGATACCTATGAACAGGCATCAGAAGCCCTTACAGGCCTTACATCACAATCTGAAGCAGGAAATGCCGCTGGCGAGAACCTTCAGAGAATGAGCAATAATCTTTCACAGCTTAATATTATGTATGAGTCACAGTTGAAAGAACTTCAAACGTCTTCGCAGTTGTATTCAGGTATTACTGAGCTTATGAAGAATCTTAATGATTCAGTGGATGATACCCGCAAATACAAGGAGAATATTGCTGAATTGGCTAAGAATCTTTCATCACTCAATACAGTGTACGGCAATATGCTGAACGCTATGAGTATACCAGCCGGCCGCTAATTGGGCTTGATTATTCAAATAATAAAGTCAAATTGTAAGTAAATAATGGCAGGAGGTAAAGAAACACCAAGGCAGAAGATGATCGGTATGATGTACCTAGTACTTACCGCACTTCTAGCATTGAATGTATCGAAAGAGATTCTCGATGCGTTTGTTACTATCAATAGTGGTTTGGAAACTACCAAAGTCACTCTTGATAGGAAACTGAATCAACAATATGCTGCCTTCGAAGCTTCGTATATTGAGAATTCAGCTAAATATGGTACGGCATGGACGGAAGCTCAAAAGCTTCGTACAGCAGCAAATGAACTGGTTGTGCATATTGACCGCATTAAAGCCAAGACTATTGCTGATACCGAAGGTCTTACAATGGAAGAAGTTTTAGGGCAAGAACGCGATGGAGTTGATACTGTACTCAACTTGCGTTTTGTAAAGAATAAGGATAATTATGATGTGAATACATTGATCATGATTGGCCCTGAACCCGCACGACCTAGAGATGATGCCAATGCAGATGGAAATAACTATCGCGCTGCTGTCCTAAAACAGAAAATGGAAGCATACCGTGAAAGTTTGAAGGAAATGTTGAATTCAGATCCGCACTTGTCGCGTGCAGTAGATAGTTTGTTTACGTTTCCAGAGAAAATACGTGATGCATCAGGCACATTTCAGAATTGGGAATCACTCAATTTCTATCACGTACCACTTGCCGCTACAATAACTATATTGTCGAAGTTACAGTCTGATGTGCGCAATACTGAGTCTGACGTATTGAGCTATCTTTTTGCTGATGTTGATCGCGCTTCTTTCAAGTTCACACAATTGGTTCCGATTGTACTTCCTGAAAAGACTTATGTACTCCAGGGGGATTCATTCCGCGCTAAAGTGTTCCTGGCAGCTTATGATAGTACCAACATGCCTGATATTTTTATTGGTTCTGAGGGTGCAAAGGTTGACCCTAAGACAAATGAATTGCCAGGTGATAAAGGTCGCAAGGTTAAAAGCGGATCAGATGGTTTAGGTAAACTAAGCCTTCCTGCCAATGCAATTGGCGATAAGAATTGGGAAGGGGTAATCAAATTCAGAAACCCTACGGGTGGCGGATATACTCCTTATCCGTATAAAATCACCTATGAAGTTGCTAAACCTGCTCTGGTTGTTTCACCTATCAAGATGAATGTGCTTTATCGCGGTATTGAGAATCCTGTAGCGATCTCTGTTCCTGGCATTGCACAAGATGATTTAAGGGCTACGATCAACAATGGTACGCTCGTAAAGCAATCGGATGGTACTTATATCGCCAAAGATATTAAAACAGGCACGAAAGCGACTGTCTCAGTATCCGCTGAAATTGACGGTAAGGTAAAGCCAATGGGTACTTTTGAATTCAGGGTGAAGTCAGTTCCTGACCCAGTAGCTAAATTTGCTGGTAAAGGCCCCTCTGACGCTACCGCGCAAGCTTCAGAACTAACTGCTGCCCTTGGGGTTGTAGCCGATCTACCCGATTTTGAGTTCGACTTGAAATATCCTGTAAAATCTTTTGACCTGACTGTTATTATGGGAGGTAACGTTAAAACTTTAGCTTCCAACAGCAATAAACTTACTGACGAGCAGCGAGAGCTACTTAAGCAGGTTAGGAGAAATCAAACAGTGATCATTGAGAGCATCAGGGCAACAGCACCTGACGGATCAATCAGAAAACTGGGAAGTATAAACCTGCGTGTGATATAACACCTATGCCTATGAAATCGCTCATAAAAATTGTATCCGGTTGTACCATTTTGCTGGCTTCGACCACGCAATTTTCTCTGGCCCAAACTGTACTGGATGGTGCTTGGATAAAGGAACACAACAAGACAAAGAAAGTAGTTCAGTACCCTTTTATCCGGGAAGCTGATGTAATGTGGGCAAGAAGGATTTGGCAGGATATTGACCTGCGAGAGAAGATGAACCTTCCGCTATATTATCCTCTCGAGGAGTCAAGCGGTATGAAAAGTCTTTTTGAAGTGATTCGAACTGCATTGCTGGACGAAGGTTCTATAACAGCCTACAGCTCTGGTGTAACTGGCCTCGAAGATGATTTCAGAGTTGCTCTTATGAGAAATGACGTTAAAGGAATTCTTGAGCGTCAGGATACTTCTTCTACTCAGGACCCAGACACCGGTGAAATGGTAGAAGTGATTCAAACTATTAAAATCAATAGTGAGGATATTACACGATACCGCATCAAGGAAGATTGGTTTTTTGATAAGCAGAGATCTGAAAGATACATGCGAATCATTGGTATTGCTCCGCTTAAAGAGCGTATATCTGATGACGGTGAACCGACTGGAGCTTACGAAGTGCTTTTCTGGCTATATTTTCCTGAGTGTAGATATGTTTTTGCAAACTGGGATTCTTTCAATAGATTTAATGATTCGGAACGCAGATCTTTTGACGATCTCTTCCAGAAGCGTATGTTCTCAGCACTTATTGTAAAAGAATCAAACGTGTACAATAGAAAGATTGATGATGTATATGCGGGACTGGATGCGCTTATGCAGGCTGAAGAAATCAAAGAAAAATTGTTCAATTTGGAACACGATCTTTGGGACTTCTGATCAGTCCTATTTGAATACTCTGCAAAAAGCACCCTATCTTTGGGGTGCTTTTTGCTTTATACACACAATTAAACATCTTCATGCTCAAATTAGACCAGTTATCACTGGAATTTGCGGATCGCTTTCTCTTTAAAGAAATTAATGTATTCATCGGTACCAGTGATAAGGTAGGCCTTGTCGGTAAAAATGGAGCCGGCAAATCAACCATGCTAAAGGTAATGCTTGGAATGCAGTTGCCTACTTCTGGTATGGTCATCAAACCGAAAGAATACTCCATCGGCTATCTGCCACAAGATTTGGATTTCGAATCTTCCCTTACTGTGAGAAATGAGGTAAAAGCCGCGTTTGCTGTTACGCTAGCTCTCGAAAGGAGAATGGATGAGATAGGCCATCAACTTGCAGAAAGAACTGATTATGAAAGCCAGGTGTATCTGAATCTGGCTGAAGAACTAAATAGAATTTCTACACAACTTGGTTTGTATGATCTTGACAGCCAAGATGAACAGGTGGAGCGTGTGCTAATGGGACTAGGTTTTTCAAGAGAAGAGCTCGAAAAACCAGTGAAGACTTTTAGCGGTGGTTGGAAAATGCGAATGGCTTTGGCTAAAATCCTGCTCCAAAAACCAGATTTGGTACTGCTTGATGAGCCAACAAATCACTTGGATATAGAGTCGGTTCAGTGGCTTGAGTCTTACTTGAAAACATATCCCGGCGCAGTTGTATTAATATCGCACGACAGGGTTTTTCTTGATATGGTTACTAACAGAACTATTGAGTTGGTTAATTCCAAAGCGTATGACTACCCTGCGGCTTACTCAAGATTTGTTGAGCTTCGAGAAGAGGTGATTCAACAACAAAGAGAGGCCCGCAAAAATCAGGACAGGGAGATTAAACAAACTGAGGCACTTATAAATAAATTTCGCGCTAAAGCGAGCAAAGCAACATTTGCGCAAAGTCTTATCAAGAAACTTGATAGGATGGACATTATCGAAGTGGATGATGCGGAGAGTGCCCAACTCCATTTCAGATTTAGGCCTGCTCCTCGATCAGGAAAGGTAGTCGTACATGGACAAGAACTATCAAAGCACTACGGACCAAAAAAGGTTTTTGCAGGTTTGGATTTTGAGATAGTACGTGGAGCTAAAGTGGCTTTGGTAGGCAAGAATGGTGTGGGTAAAACCACACTCACCAAGGTGATTGCTGGGCTTACACCATATGAAGGCGATTGTGAGCTTGGGCATCAGGTGGATCTTGGATACTACAGCCAGAACCAAAGCGAAGAATTGCCCGGGAATCTCACGGTACTGGAAGTAATAGACAACGAAGCTACGGGGGAGTACCGAAAAGGAGTTAGAAATCTGCTCGGTGCTTTCATGTTTCATGGTGATGACGTTTACAAGCAGGTGAAGGTGTTAAGTGGAGGCGAGAAGGCTCGCCTTGCATTATGCAAGTTGCTGCTTCACCCTTATAATTTCCTCATATTAGATGAGCCTACCAATCACCTCGACATGCGCTCAAAAGATGTTTTAAAAGAAGCCCTGTTGCAGTTTGACGGAACGTTGCTCGTAGTATCTCACGACCGGGATTTTTTGACTGATCTGTCAAATCAGGTAATGGAAATTAAAGATGGGCGTATGTCAGTTTTCCCTGGCACAGTTGCTGAGTTTCTTGAAAGGAAGAAGGCGGATTCCATTAAAGCATTTGAATACATCAAGCGCAGTGAAAACACGAAAAATGGCATTAACGGCACTGATTCGTCAGAGGAGAAAGAAAAATGGCAATTATCTAAAAGACTTTCGTCATTAGAGAAAGAAATTGAGAGAATTGAAAATCAGCTAAATGATGAAACGAATCAATATCAAGATATGGAGGCTTTAAATCCAAACCTGCTCAAAAATCACCACCTAAAGTTGGCTCAATTGGAAAAGAAACTTACTGGTAAAATGCAGGAATGGGAAGAGCTGGCGGCCCGATTGGAATCAGTCAAATAAATGTACCCGTCGAAAATGAAGGAATTGACTTAAAAGTTTTCAAGCCTGTAAAATTTTGGACTTACACCTTTCGAGCTTTCTGATGTGATTCTAAGCGTAGTAATATTCTCAAATACTACCGCTTCAGTCTGTCCTATTGCTACAAATGGACCTAAAACTATCCTGCTCTTTTTTCCTGAAAAGAAATCGTCACCCGTAAATTCTGTCAGCTTCCACACAAAGGAATTTCCGTCTTTGTTATATCCAATAAGTGCTACCATGCTTCCGTCATTACTTATGTCAGCGCCTGTGATAAGGCCTTGTGAGTTAAAGGATGAAATATATTCTGCAACGTATTGACCAGGCTGAGCAGGGATTTTGTATAAGTAAGATCTTCGGTCGAGCCTGTTCTTCGAAAATATATAGAGAAAATCACTCTGATAAATAAGCGCTTCACAGTCAATATCATTATCTGAAAGCCCACTGCCTGGTGGAGCCGGAATGGTAAAGCCTATCAAGGCATCTGGAGTGGCCTGGCCGTTATTATCAATATTAAAATTATCCCAAGGAATGCGGTACACACCGAAGTTCGTCCTGGTAGTTTTATTATTACCGGTATCGGCAATATATAAATGTTCTACACT
The DNA here is from genome assembly GCA_038207425.1 of Flavobacteriales bacterium. Lineage (GTDB taxonomy): Bacteria > Bacteroidota > Bacteroidia > Flavobacteriales_D > Cryomorphaceae > JBBQZU01. The sequence goes on from JBBQZU010000001.1 coordinate 180,208, forward strand.
CTGGGCAAGATCTTCCCAGTCAGTATTTATGGCATTTGACACATTCACTTTACGCACTATTGAGCCAGTACCACTCGAAAGGATAAAAATTTCACTTTCATTGCCTTTGTCATTATGCGTCAGATAATTGCCTTCTCGTGTTCCTAGTCCGGATGTTTCTGCTACCAAAGTACTCAGCGATGCGATTAGAACTGGCAAAACGTTGTTAGAAGGATATGTACAATCGGTATTTGATGTGGACTCTGGATTATAATTGTTAGCGTGAACATCGTTGCAACCAATTACTTGAACATCGTCTCCACCGTCATCTGGATTACAAGATGTGCAAGGTGCTGCTGCCAGAAGAATCAGTAAGGGAAAAATTGTCATACTAGGTTTCATCAAAAAACACGTTTACCTTCTTGAGATTATTGAGATTCTGAAGTTGAGAAGTAAACTCAAGAGCCTTTCTTTGGCTTTTCAATACAATGTAGTAAGAATACTCGGCAAGTTGGGCATCACTTTCTCCAAAAGTTTTTAAATTGACCAGCTTGTGCTTTCTGCAATATTTGTTCAGCGTGTCCAAAAGATCAGATGAAGGCTTGTCTGCGCTGCTATATAAAAGCTGAATGAGGTATTCCTTTTTTGCCGGTGACGAAAGGTTTATGATTGACGTCAGATAAACAATGAATCCTATGAACAAGGTGCCTGTGATTGCAATTACATACATACCGGCACCTGCAGCCAGGCCCACTGCAAGAGAGAAAAAGATGAACATGATATCCTGTGTATCTTTTACTGCTGTTCTGAATCGAATAATTGACATAGCCCCCACAAGTCCGAAGGCACGGGCCAGGTTATTGCCAATAACCATTATAACCAGAGCGGTGATCATTGCAAGCATAATAAGCGATACTACATAACTTCCCGAATAGCTTATGCCATTATAGGTGACTCTGTATAATATTGCAATCACGCTGCCACAAATTAGCGCAGCGATCAAGTTGGCTACTGCCTCTTCCGGGGTCAGGGAAAAAACGAACGATAATTCAAACTCGTTCAGCATCGTCGTTCCATTAATTTCAGATTGTACATGGAGACCTCCTTTGTATAGAAGGCTTCAGCAAATTTTGATAGTGCTTGGTGGTTAAGTTGAAATTCTTCAATAATTGATTTCATCCATGAAGGCATGCCTCTTTCACAATACTTTACTTCAAGTACAAAACTCTCTTTCCAAACATTCACAAGTCCCGATTCCGAATACAAATCCCGAAGCTCAGGGAAAAGCGAGAGTCGAATATTCTTGTCAATAGTAACTCGCACGTCGTGATCGAACTTTCCGAAGTAAGGCTCCCTGTCATATACCACTAGGCTTACAGGCCTGTAGCCATCTTTCATGAAGTGGTAAAAAAAAGTTGAGTCTAACGGTGAACCATCTTCTTCAAAACTCATATTCATAAATATCTCGCCATTGCTCATTCCGCGCTCAAGCTTACCGAAATCAGTGAGAACCCGCGATTTAAGAATTCTGTCACCAACTTTCTTCTTTACTTCAAGAAACACCTGGTTTCCTTCATTATACCCATTATATCCTCTGATTCTGAGCTTCCAACGATCTTTAATTCCTTCTAATTTTTGATAAAGCGCATCGAATTGCGGCGTATCGTAATATACACTTCGAACTGTATACCCTACTTTTTCGCCTTCGATTTCATTGGCATATTCATCAGGATTTACAAATGGCAACAGCCTATTTCGAAGGGCCATCATGGAGGTATTTGGTACCAGATATTTGCGTTCGTATCGGTACTTCATGTCATCGGAATTTTAGAAATACCAAATATTCTACCCAAGTACTGAAGCGGAGTAATTGTATCCGTATATATGGTAACATTACCTGTATAACCCGGCATTAAATTTTGATTCCAAGGGAAAGTTGCAGTAACATAAAAAGCTTGCTGGCTGCCTATCATTTTAACCGCGTTATCCAATCGAGATATTGAACCTTTCATATCCGAATAAATAACTTCACTGCCTATATGCATAAATTCTCTCTCTTTTACCAGAATAGGAATTAAAGCTATCAATGCTGAAGTATCTGCAATAGTGATAATTTGACCTGTCAATTGCAGGTCGCGGTGCATGATCAATTTACCACCAACCGGCGACGTTATTGTCAGAGAATGAATACGTTTTTTTATTTGTTCTATTTGTTTTGAAAGCGCTTCTATTTGAGCTAAAGTAAGTTTTTCCTGTTCAGGCTTCTCACCGGTACTGATAGATTCCCAATTTGCTCTTGCGATTTTCACGGCAAGTTCTCTCAACTTAAGTGTATTAAGCGCAATATCGTACTCCTGTCGTGAAATTGCGCCATCGCTGAATATACGCTCCGATCGATCCATTAAAAGGCGCTCAGTGGTAAGTTCCTGTTCAGCTAGTTCAAGTTGATTCAGGGCGAGAAGCACATCTTCCGGCTTTTGACCAGTAGTAAAGAACAAAAGCTCAGCTTTCAACACATCCATCTGACCTTGAAGTTCAATAAGATTTCGTTGTTCTTCGTTGGACAATATGTATCCAATGGTATCACCAGCGTTAATATATCCTCGTGATGTAATAAAAGTCGACATAATCAACTCAACAACGTCGCCACGCTGAAATTCAGTAATACTATACCTTTCTACGAGGTGTGTTTTGTGGTCGGTAAGTGTGGATATCAGATTGCCATCAACGTTTCTTGTTATACCATACTCTGTTGCTGGCATGAAGAATGCTTTGCTGCTAATTCGATATTCTAGTTTATAAGTAGCAGAAAACCAGCTCAAAATGAGCACGATAGATATAAATAGCGCATATCGAAAATAGCGGTCGCTCTTTTGCATTTAGGCCTTCCTGCAGGTTAGGTTTTTACAAAAATGAAGCGAATTTAACCTTTTAATAACTTTAAATCAATCAATCGTTAATATTATATAAACCAAATGTTAAGGTTTCCATCAACTTTTGCTTCTGAAAAAGATGTTCACAGGTATACCAGTAAGATTAAAATGCTCTCGCAACTTATTCTCCAAGAATCTTTTATATGGATCCTTTACGTACTGTGGAAGGTTGCAAAAGAAGGCAAAAGATGTTTTATAAGTAGGCAACTGCATCACATATTTAATGCGTACTGACTTGCCCTTATAGGCAGGTGGAGGGCTATTTTCTATTATTGGCAGTAGAATTTCGTTGAGTTTCGAAGTAGGAATACGGTTACTCATATTCTCATATACACCTATTGCAGTTTCTATAGCCTTATGAATGCGCTGCTTGGTTATGGTAGATGTAAATACAATAGGAACATCAGTAAAAGGCGCTATACGTTCTCTGATTTCCTCTTCATATTTTTTCATTGTTGCAGTATCCTTTTCCACAATGTCCCATTTGTTAATGAGTATTACCAGTCCTTTGCCATTTTTCTCGATGGTATAGAATATGTTTAGATCTTGCTTTTGAATCCCTTCCTGTGCATCAACCATCAGCAGGCATACATCGCTTTCTTCAATTGCCCTTATGGAGCGAAGCACTGAGTAAAATTCGATGTCTTCGTGCACTTTACTCCGTTTTCTAATACCGGCTGTGTCAACTAGAAAAAAGTCGAAACCGAAGCTCTGATATCTGGTAAGCAAAGCGTCACGGGTAGTACCTGCAATGTCGGTTACTATATTTCGCTCGGTATTTAGTAATGCATTTACAAGCGACGATTTTCCAACATTCGGCCGCCCTACCACTGCTATCCGGGGTATTTCCGGATCAGGTTGGTTTTCCTTTTCGGGAAAAGTGGCAATTAATGCATCGAGTAAGTCGCCCGTGCCGCCTCCGCTGGTAGATGAAATGCAGTACACTTCACCCAACCCCAGTGAGTAAAACTCGCTGGCCTGCAGTATTCGGTCGTTTGTGTCTACTTTATTGGCAACTACCAGTAAGGGTTTATCAGTTTTTCTTAGAAAAGATGCTATTGCTTCATCATGATCGGTGATTCCGGTGGTAGTATCAAGCAGAAACAATATGCTGGTAGCTTCTTCAATTGCAAGTTGCACCTGTTTTCTTATCTCCTCTTCGAAAACATCTTCAGAGTTAAGAGTATAGCCACCGGTATCAATGACAGAATATTCCACACCACACCATTCGGCTTTGCCGTAGTGCCTGTCGCGGGTTACTCCACTGGTGGGGTCTACTATGGCATCTCTTGATTCGGTAAGCCTGTTGAATAGTGTTGATTTTCCAACATTTGGTCTTCCGACTATTGCTACAATATTTGCCATAATTAATTTTTGTAACCGAATGCTTTTAATCGGTTCTCTTTGTTTCGCCAGTCTTCATCAACCTTTACATGCATTTCAAGGAAAACTTTAATGTCAATGAAAGATTCAAGTAGTTTTCTGGCTTCTGTGCCTACTTTTTTGAGCTTTGATCCCTTATGACCTATGAGTATACCTTTCTGCGAATCACGCGAAACATAAATTACGGCACCTATATGAACCAATCTTTCACTCTCCTTATAGGTCTCAATCTCTACTTCTACCGAATACGGCACTTCCTGCTGGTAATTTTCCATAATTCTTTCACGAATTATTTCAGCGGCAAAGAACTTCATCGGCCTGTCGGTCAGTGCGTCCTTTTCATAATACGGCGGCGATTCAGGCAGTAATTCTTTGATTCTGTTTTGAATTTGTACTACGCCAAAATCGTGCAAAGCTGATACTGGGATTATTTCACCTTTCGGAAAAAGTGAATTTAGCTGTGCTGACCAACTGTCAATGATGTCCTGATTGGAAAGGTCTATTTTGTTTAATACAATAATCGTGGGCACTTCAGCTTCAGCTAATGCCTTTTCAAAGCCATAGAAATCAAGCTTTTCGTCAGTAATATCAATAATAAGCAGAAGAATGTCAGCGTCCTTTAAAGCTTCTTTTACGAATGACATCATACTAGCCTGAAGCGCATATTTGGGCTCCAGAATTCCAGGCGTATCGCTATACACGATTTGGTATTCATCGGTGTTTACAATACCAATAATTCTATGCCTAGTAGTTTGTGCTTTTGGTGTGATTATGGAAATTCTTTCTCCTACCAATTTATTCATCAATGTCGATTTTCCGGCATTAGGACGACCAACAAGATTGACAAAACCAGATTTGTGTGACATGAAAAAAACTTTTGCAGTCAAAGAAACAAAATATATCTTTGCACTCCCCTAAACCAAGGGTATATAATCAGACTTATCGTTTATTAATTCACAGAAAGCGGTTTTGGAGTTGTACTGAAAGTGTAATAGGTGAATCAAAGATATATTGCGGGGTGGAGCAGTTGGTAGCTCGTCGGGCTCATAACCCGAAGGTCGTCAGTTCGAGTCTGGCCCCCGCTACAAGTGAAGGGCTTCCCATAGGGAAGCCCTTCTTTTTTTAACAAAATATCATAAATAAAGAAAGAGCCATTCTTAAATAAAGAATGACTCTTTTCTGTACCCGGAGCGGGACTTGAACCCGCACGGCCAGCGATGGCCACAGGATTTTAAGTCCGGCGTGTATACCAATTTCACCATCCGGGCATGGAAGCGCAAATGTAATATATTTCGCTATTGTAATTATCAGTTCGGTTCTTGATTTCTGCTAGCCAGTTTCGAGATTTATCAATTTGTTATCCTAAACAGAAATTCAATTCGATACTGATAGGCTTAAAGTAAATGCCTGGTATTTTATTTTCGGCATTACTTCGTTATCCCGGAAGGGGAGTTGCTTTAAACAAAAGTTCCGGCTGCTTCGCATCCTGTCTTTTTTCATTTTACAAAATGCTTCAAGCAGAGCTTGGCATTTTGTAAAATAAAAAAAGTTCCAGCTTTCACTGGAACTTTTTGTTGAGCGGGAGACGGGATTCGAACCCGCGACCCCAACCTTGGCAAGGTTGTGCTCTACCAACTGAGCTACTCTCGCGATCGGGCGACAAAAATAGCGATTAATCTGAAACTGCAAAAAACTACTTCAGCTATTTGCCACTTATTTTTTTAATCTCGTTGAGTTTCATCAAAGCCTCTACAGGAGTAAGTGAATTTATATCAACCAAGGTAATTTCATCACGAATCTGTCTTAGAACAGGATCATCTAAATGAAAGAAACTGAGCTGAAGATTGTTTTCTTTTTGACCAATTGGTTTTACATCCTGCATTTGCCCGGCATGTGATTTCTCCAGTCGCTCCATTATTTCTTGTGCGCGTTGCACCACCCTAGGCGGCATACCCGCCATTTGTGCCACATGTATTCCGAAACTGTGCTCACTGCCACCCGGTTTCAGCTTTCGCAAAAAGATGACCTTGTCTTTAATCTCCTTAACACTCACATTAAAGTTTTTAACTCGAGTAAAGAGTGCCGACATTTCATTCAATTCATGATAGTGCGTTGCAAACAGTGTTTTGGCGCGTGCATCTTTCCGTTCGTGAATGTATTCAGCTATGCTCCAGGCTATCGATATACCGTCATATGTACTTGTGCCACGGCCTATTTCATCAAGTAATACCAAGCTTCTGGCTGAAATATTATTAAGAATACTGGCTGTTTCATTCATTTCCACCATAAAGGTGCTCTCACCACTGGAAATATTATCGCTTGCACCTACTCTTGTGAAGACCTTATCAACCAAACCTATTCTGGCTGATGATGCCGGCACAAAACCACCCATTTGAGCCATGATAACGATTAGAGCCGTTTGCCTGAGCAGGGCAGATTTACCCGCCATATTAGGGCCGGTAATCATCATTATTTGTTGTTTGGTGATATCAAGGTAAACATCATTGGCAATGTAAACTTCACCTGCAGGTAATTGGCGTTCAATGACCGGATGCCGTCCATCGTTGATCTCCAACTCAAAGCCATCAGTCATTTCAGGGCATACGTAATCATTTTCGCGTGCCACTTTGGCAAATGAGATCAGACAATCAAGTTCGGCAATTCTTCGGGCATTCAGTTGTATGGGCTCCACATAGTTGCTCAAAGATTCAACAAGCTGATTGAAAAGGTCAGTTTCTAAAGCGAGAATCCGCTCCTGAGCACCGAGTATTTTTTGCTCATAAACTTTCAGTTCTTCGGTTATGTATCGTTCGGCATTTACCAGTGTTTGCTTTCTAATCCAGTTGTCAGGAACTTTTTCCTTATGAGTATTTTTAACTTCGAGATAGTAGCCAAACACATTATTGAAAGCTACTTTGAGCGAACTGATTCCTGTGCGTTCAATTTCATGTTGCTGTATAGAAAGTAGACGTTCCTTGCCACTTGTTGATATGTCTCGAAGGTCGTCCAATTCCGCGTTGACGCCATTAGCGATAATGCCCCCTTTTACAATCTGCACCGGTGCATCGTTCTTGATCTCTTTGTCAATGCGATTTATTGCTGTTATGCATGGGTTTAATTGATCAGCTATTCCTACCAGCATCTCATTTTCACTCTTGCCAAGAATATCCTTGATAGGCGCAATTGCAGCAAGGGCGCGTCTCAGTTGAAGAACTTCTCTTGGGTTGATACGACCTACCGAAACTTTGGAAATAAGCCTTTCCATATCACCAATGGTTTCTATATACACAGCAACACTTTTTGCGATTTCAGGTTTCACTAAAAAGTAATCAACCGCTTTATGCCGCTGCACGATTGGCTTAAGTTGCTTTAATGGAAGAACAGTCCAGCGCTTCAGCAGACGGCTGCCCATAGGAGTTGTCGTTCTGTCAATAATATCAAGAAGGGATGCAGCCCCATCATTAGCGGGGGTAAGAAGCTCCAGGTTTCTGATAGTAAAGCGGTCGAGCCAAACGTAATTATCTTCTTCAATGCGTGAAATGCGACTCACATGACCAAGCTTATCATGCTGAGTCTCTCCCAGGTAATGCATTACAGCACCTGCTGCGATGATAGCCAATGGCAATTCTTCTATTCCAAACCCCTTTAGAGATGTGGTTTTAAAGTGTTTCAAAAGTCTTTCGTAAGAAAACTCGAGAGTAAAAACCCAATCATCTAATCTGAAGGTGTGAAATTTTCCTCCGAATGATTCTATAAAGCGTTTTTCATTGTTTCGTTGAAACAATACTTCACTGGGTTTAAAGCCTTGCAATAGTTTGTCGATATAGCCAATGCTTCCCTGCGCGGTCATGAATTCACCGGTAGAGATATCGAGCAAAGAAAGTCCTGCTTTTTCACGTTCAAAATGCACGGCTGCCAAAAAGTTGTTTGACTTATGGTCGAGCACTTGCTCGTTATAGGCAACACCGGGCGTTACAAGTTCAGTAACACCTCGTTTTACAATTGTTTTGGTGAGCTTTGGATCTTCAAGCTGATCACAGATAGCAACCCTGTAACCGGCTCTGACCAATTTGGGCAAGTAAGTATCCAAAGAGTGATATGGAAATCCAGCCAGCTCAATATGTGAAGCCGCACCGTTTTTACGTTGTGTGAGGACAATACCCAGAATTTTTGAAGTTACAACCGCATCTTGCCCGAATGTTTCGTAAAAATCACCCACACGGAAAAGCAGCAAAGCATCGGGGTATTTGGTTTTAATCCCGATGTATTGCTTCATTAAAGGTGTTTCTTCTCTGCTATCTTTGCTGGGCTTTGCCACGATATTCTATGCTTATCACGCTAATGTACGAAAGTATCAAGACAGCGCTGGTTTCGCTAGTTTTCGAGCATTGATTTATTAATTATTATGAACACAAAGCTTTCCATGCAAGCCCTTGAACGCCTCAGTAGGGAACAATATTCGGGAGCAACCAAGGCGGCGGTTTACGTGGTATTGGACAATGTAAGAAGCGCATTGAATGTAGGTTCAGTATTCAGAAGTGCTGACGCTTTTCGATGTGAATCAATTTTTTTATGTGGCATCACCGCAATACCCCCTGACAGAGAAATAAATAAAACAGCTTTGGGGGCTACTGAGACTGTAAGTTGGAAGTACTATCATGAAACATCGGAGGCAATTTCGATTCTCAAGGCACAGGGGGTAAAGGTATTTGCTATTGAGCAGGCTGCTGGAAGTTTATTCCTTGACCAGTTTATTGCCGAAAGCAATGAAAGGTATGCCTTTGTATTTGGAAATGAAGTGGATGGCGTAACACAAGAAGTTGTTGACACTTGTGACGGATGCCTGGAGATACCTCAATTTGGCACCAAACATTCTTTAAATGTAGCCGTATGTGCCGGTATTGTATTATATCACACAGCAGGGCGGCTTCATATACAGAGAAATTAAAACTTTGATTTTTTATACCTTTATGCGCCGTGATAATGATGGTACAATGGTGAAAGCGAATATCGTACGTTTTGGTGTTTTGGTTTGCTTCATGCTGGTTGGCATGTATGCTTCATCACAAAAATACAATGCCAGAGCCAATGCTTGGAAAAGGGACCGGCATTCAATAGGTTTCGGATTAGGAGCGGCTAATTTTCTCGGTGAATTAGGCGGAAAGGATGAGATCGGTTCTGATTTTTTAAATGATTTCGAATGGTCGCAAACCAGACCTGCTATACAGGTGAATTACAAATACCGTCTCGGTAAGTTTGCTTATGCCCGAAGTCAGCTTTCATTTGCGTATGTAGCTGGTAGTGATGCTACAACTGAAGAAATTTTCAGAAGAAACCGAAATTTGCATTTCAGGTCTACCGTAACAGAACTCGCAGCGATGCTTGAAGTTAGTATTCTTGATAAAAGCAGATCGAATATGTACGACAGGAATATAAGCCAAGGCACACTAGCAGGGTGGTCGATATATGGATTATTGGGCATCGGCGTAACACATTTCAACGCCAAGGCTAATTTTAATGGTGATTGGTATGCCTTGAGACAATTTGGAACTGAAGGACAGTTGCAGGAAGGCGGGCCAAAAAAGTACGGTCTCTTTACCGCTGTGATTCCGATGGGTCTTGGAATAAGATACGAACTCAACAGGGAGTGGACCTTGGGCCTTGAGGTTGCACATCGCATTACATTTACTGACTATATGGATGATGTAAGTACGGTTTACTTTGATAACGATGTAATAAGCAGCAATCAGGGTGAGCTCGCTGCGTTCTTCGCTGACCCTAGTCTCGGTTATAGAATTGATGAGAACGGGCAACAAATTCCTATGAATTCTACTTTTCCGGGGGCGCAACGCGGAGACCCTGCAGACAATGATTCATACATGTTTGCACACCTTACGGCTCAATATAAAATCAATAAAAGAAGATACAAAGGACGTTTTAGCAGAACCACTAAACGCCGAGCTAAGAGGGTATTGTTCTAAATCTGGATTACTCTGGTTAATTATCGGAAGATTGGAATAGCCTTTTGTTTTAACTCAAAGGGTTCCCCTCATATTAGTAGATAATGCCCTTGTTCGATAGCCTAAAGTCATTCCGGTTCAAGTCACACCTTTCCACATCTTCAAGCGGAGTGTTATCAACTATCTTAAATTCGCTTTTGGTGAGTATGATTTAGAGAGTTATATTTTGAATTCAATATGAGATTGATGCAATCTCAAGACAGACTTTGATCTCCAAGCCTATTTGCTTATTGCATCGATTGCACCTAAAAATCCGAAGCAAAGACTGTGGTGTAGAAGAAAATATATCTTACACAAAACAAAAAAGCCGGATGCAAGTGCATCCGGCTTTTTTAGTATTTGTAATGCAGTAATTATTTCACTGCGTCAGGGAATTTTCTGAATTCTAGGTCTTTCTTCGCTTTATCCTTTAATGAAGCGTCAAGAGAGAAGGCTTGTGAAAGAGCGCTTGCAACAGTAGTACCGTCATTTGAGCGTGCAGCAATTATAGCTTTCAGGTATTGACCTTGTGCAGTATCTTTCTCAGGTGAGCTGTTGAGAGTGCTCATTGCAGCATCATTCGAGCCTGAAAGTACCTGCGCAAGCGCCTTGTTGAATGAATTACTTCCTTTCATATTCTGAATAGCCGAAGCATAATTTCCGTTTTGGATATCGATGATACCAAGGTTATAGTTCACCTCATCTCCAGCGCCGGCTGCTTTGTTGTAAAGACCTACAGCCTTCTTGCGGTCGCCATTCAAGCGAGCTACTATACCTAGGTTGTTCTGAGCTTCCTGATTCTCTTTCAAATCGTTGGCTTTCTGAAACATATTGCTAGCTTCAACCCACTCGTTTTTCTTCAGGTGGATTGTGCCCATGTTGTTGAAAGCACGGTAGTCTGATGGATAGGTCTCTGATGTTTTTTTGTAGACGGCATACTGCTCATTCATATCGGTAGTCAAAGTAGCTGCATAAAGCATTTCGGCATTATTCAGGGTACCTGCATTAGCAGATCGGGCAATTGACATAATTTCATCATCTGATTTGCCTACGATATCATAATCAATCTTGATTTCAGAACGACGTAGTTCAGGAAGAATTTTGTCAGCTATTTCAACGAAAGTTGCAGCAAGGTTTCTGATTTCCTGTTCGCGCTTTGTATTGTCATTGTACATTTCAAGAATGCGAAGTATGACCTGCTTGTCAGCTATTTCCGATGCCTGCATTTTAGCTTTGAATCCATTCCAGTCTTCACCTTGTGGCATCAGTTTGAAGAAAGTCCCATTCTCAAATTTCATTTTGTGTTTGCGCATAATATCGCCTACGGCTTTGCTTGCTGATTGTGCACGATCGGTGGCAAGATTCTCGTTGATGCTTATTTCCCCTTCTGGCGACGCATATGACATAATAGTAGCACCTTTGAACTGATATGCTTCATTTTTACTGTTTTTTTTCAGGAAAGCATCTATAGCTGCAATGTCGGCATCTTTAAGTTCGGTAGGACGAACCACTGAAGAGTTCACGAGATAATTAATAACTGCATCCGAATTGTGGGATGTAATTCTTACAAATCCATGTTTTGAAGTGATCGGTTTGTCATCACTCATCACCATAAGCGGCGTGGTTATCACACCATCGGCGAGTTTGTATGGCTCAAAGGCTTTTTCTTTCTTACCTTGTTTACCTAAAATGTGAAGCATCAAAGCTGATGTTTCCATAGCAGGTACGTAGGCAATTTTGTCATTATAGTTAAAATTCTTGCCTGTTTCGTAAGGAATAACTGTGGCATTCCCTGCTGCGCCTTCGCCCTGAAATGAAACCATTTCATAAGGCGTCGAATTTCCGCCGTACTCGAGTTTTGGGGTTAGTTCCACCATGGCCTTCTTGCTGAAGTATTTGCCGGGGAAATTTCCAGTCATGTTCAGTTCTACACTATCTCCTCGCACAATAAGCGGATTAGGGTCTACGTTGTAAGTGACGGTTTCAGCATACTTAGCCATTTTACCAAGACCACCACAGGCTGATAACATAATCCCCACAAATCCAATAATGGCGAGGGTTTTTAGATTGATTTGCTTCATTCGTTTACGATTTTAAAGCTGTTTTTTTTTTATCTCTATTTGAGGGTGCAAGTATACATATTGTTTTCAGATACTGAAAGCATTACAGGCGATTGGTATAGCTAAAAAAAACTAAAAGTTCAGTGTCTGAATTCCTTCAACTAATTGATTTTCAATTTTATCTAAAATCGCATTGAAGTTTGATGTCGATTTAACAAAATCACCATTCTCCATATTTATCAACAATACCCGTGATTGGCCGGCGTATTTGTTCAAAAATTCCAAATATTGAGACTGGATTTTTTCCAAATATTCTGCTTCAATTTTTTGCTCATACTCGCGCCCTCTTTTGCGGATATTGGACCTAAGCTTTTCAACCGATGCGTAAAGGTAGATGAGTAAATCAGGTTTTGGAATACTTTGAAACATGATATTGAATAACTTCCAAAAGAGCTTATACTCGTCATCATTGAGATTGGTGCGTGCGAAAATGAGTGACTTGCTCAGATAATAGTCGCATACTGTGAGCGGTTGAAATAGGTTTGCGCCGTGTTGCAGATCTTTCAGTTGCTGAAACCTTTCAGCCAAAAATGACAATTCAAGAGGGAAGGCATACCTTTCAGGATTTGAATAAAATTTTGGAAGAAACTCATTGTTTTCAAATTCTTCAAGCATCAGGGCGGCACCATAATGTTCTGCAATCATTTTGGAAAGTGTGGTTTTCCCTGATCCGATATTGCCTTCAACAGCAATATATCTATAGTTCATGCCCATGATAAGGAAATATCTGGCTCTTGTCGGGTGAGTCCTTTAGCAGCTCACTGATTGTTTTCTTTAGCACAGGATGCACTGTATTTGGCGAAAGCCGGGCGAAGGGAATCAAAACAAAATTTCTTAAGGTTAGCCTTGGATGTGGTATTGTGATTGCATCTGATTCTAGAATTTCATCATCATACATCAGAATATCAATGTCAATTGTACGCGCTTCAAATATAGGTTTAGTGCGCACCCTACCTAAGTCACGTTCAATTTCCTGTAGTTCACTGAGCAATTCGGCTGGACCCAGAATGGTGAAAATACCGCATACAAGATTAAGGTATTTGCATTCATCATCATAGCCCCATGCTTCAGACTCAATTACTGGTGAGCGCGTCATTTCAACCCCGAGTATTTCTATACGCTCGATAGCATTTTTGAGATTTGCCTCCCTATCGCCCGTGTTGCTGCCCAGAGAAAGGAATACTAAATGCAATTTAAATCTTGAATTGGCTGCCACTGAACATTCTTTAATACCACTGGTGTACATTGCTTTCGCGAAACATGGAAAGAGCACTACCTTTGCCGCAAAGAAAATACAAAATGAAGGATTTCCTGAAGTTTACGCTTGCGAGTATTGTGGGAACGGTTGTTTCGCTATTTGTTATATTTTTTATCGCCTTTGCAATTATTGCCGGTGTTATCTCCAGTGCATTAAGCGACTTAGATAGGTCCAACAGCACCAGTAAGGTTAAAGATGGTTCAATACTTCATCTCCAATTCAACAGACCTATCGCAGACCGCGGGCCTGATCAGGATTTTCAGTTCAATTTTGGTGGTTTCAGTTCAGGTGCTCCCGAAGGTTTGAACCAAATTCTTGAAAATATTGAGAAAGCTAAGACTGATGACCGTATCGTGGGGATTTACCTCGATGTGTCGGTCGTTTTGGCCGGCATGGCATCGGTAGAAGAAATTAGAAATGCGCTTATTGATTTCAAGACTTCAGATAAATGGATTGTGAGCTATTCAGAAATGTACACCCAAAAAGCGTACTATCTGGCTTCGGTATCCGATGAAATTTATGTGTACCCGGAAGGGGGGCTTGATTTCAGAGGATTGAGTGTAAATCAGCCGTTCTTTAAGCGTATGCTCGACAAGCTCGAGATTGAACCACAAATTATAAGAGGGTCGAACAACAAATTTAAAAGCTTTGCCGAACCATTTGTTTTGGAAGAAATGAGCATGGCCAATAGGATGCAAACAGAAGACTGGCTCTTTGATCTTTGGGGAACCATGCTCGACGGCTTATCCGCGAGCCTCGCCATCAACAAGGATAGCTTGCAGAACTTTGCTTCTGAGTATGCGATACAATCACCAGCGGATGCAGTAAGTCATGGCTTTGTTACCGCCATGAAGCACCAGGATGAAGTAACTGCGATATTGCGTACCAAGACAGAAATGGATATTGATGACAAGCTTAATCTTGTTGCATTTTCAGACTATCGTCGCTCAACATCTCCACGAGAGAAAGATGAGAAATTCGTGCCTTCCTACAAAAAACACAAGATAGCCGTAATATATGCCGAAGGTGATATAATAAGCGGAAAATCAGGAGAAGGGTCAATAGGCTCAGAAACATTTGCAGAAGCACTGCGCGAAGCTAGAGAAGACAGTACAGTGAAGGCCGTAGTACTTCGTGTGAATTCAGGCGGAGGAAGTGCTTTGGCAAGTGATGTAATATATCGTGAAACACAATTGCTTAAAGGCACAAAACCATTTATTGTATCAATGGGCGATGTTGCAGCATCAGGTGGTTATTACATTTCAGCCAATGCCGATAAAATTCTTGTTATGCCGAATACCATCACTGGGTCAATTGGTGTGATAGGCATGATTCCGAATATGAAGGGTTTTTTGAATAACAAGATTGGAATCACATTTGATGCAGTGAAAACCGGAACATATGCGGATTTTATTGATGTATCGAGGCCGCTTACGGAGGGGGAGTACGACATCATGCAGCGCGGGGTAGATAGAACTTATAGAGTATTTGTAAACAATGTAGCCAAAGGACGTGGTAAAACTTTTGCAGAAATTGACTCGATTGGACAGGGCCATGTCTATTCGGGCCTTGATGCTATACGAATTGGGCTGGCTGATACCATTGGGGGTCTGAATACTGCTATAGAAATGGCGCGGAGGATGGCCTCAATTGAAGACTTTACCATCAAGAACTACCCCAAGCGTAAGGACCCAATTGAAGAGTTTCTTGAATCTTTTAAGGCACAAGTAGCTGAGAGGATCGTAGCAAATGAATTGGGTAACGACCAGCGACTACTAGAGCATTTCCGTAAGGTGCGCGATGTAACTCAAATGCAGGGAATACAAATGCATATGCTTTATGTACCTGTTATTGAGTGATGAATAGGTGCATTTTTACAAAGTAATGCGCACATCGAAACCAGTATATTTTCTGATATTTATTACCCTGCCTCCTTCAAAGATGAAGTATTGCCCCCGTATTCCTACAAGCTTCGAGTCAATATTAGGTTCATCTTCAAGTTTTATTGAATTTACGGTCTTTGGGTACTCAAGCACCGGGTAGGCAAATTGGTGCGTCTTTTCACCACTCGCAAGATATGATTGCATTGAAGCAGGTAAAAATGAACCTAGCTGCATAGCAAGCTGTTCCAGATTGGCTGTTCCTTGCACATCTGTGAGCATTTTGCGCCAATCGGTTTTATCAGAAATATATTGTTTTATCTCCAACTCGAACTCACCTGCAAGACGGCGATACGGCACAATAGCAAAAATAACGGCACGTCGCGCACCCTGATCCAGCCAACGGGCAGGTACATTTGTTTGCCTTGTGATTCCTACTTTTACTCCATCAGTCTGTGCAAGGTAAACACAGTGTGGTTGGTTGTGGTGCGATTGTTCCCACTCTACATCACGTCCTTTACCCAAATGAGCTTCACATAGTTCAGGTCTTATGATGCATGGAGCAGCCTCAGGTGCGGTGATATGGCAATCGAAGCAGAAGCCCTCACCATAAGTTTTTTTTATGGCCTTGTTGCAATTCACGCAATTTATACCACCTGTCCAGTCCAGAATTATACGTTCGCCGACTGACTGACTTATTTCCTGAACTAATTCTGAATCAATATTTAACCAATAATGAATTGAGCCATCATAGACAGCTTTGAGCTTGCGAAGGTGACCTTTGTATACTGAAGCCATAAATATAGAGACCACCAACGTAGCCACTTTTTAGTAAATTGGTGCGAATTTCGGATTTTATTATGGCACTGCACTCTGTTTTCTCTTGGTTTATGAAGAAGCGCTTTCACCAAATTGAGCTCTTTATGAAATATCCCAATGAGGTACAGTCAGAGGTATTCGATAAGCTTATTACTGATTGCGGCAAAACGGAAATCGGTGTGAAGTACGGTATTGAGGAAGGAATATCAGTAAGAGCATTTCGTGAACGCATGCCTTTGCATACATATGATGACCTGAAACCATATGTGGACAGGTTGAAGCGGGGTGAGCAGAATATTATCTGGCCGGGTACTGTGAACTGGTTTGCAAAATCATCAGGAACCACGAATGATCGCAGCAAGTTTATCCCCGTGAGTAAAGAAGCACTGGAAGATTGTCATTACAAAGCGGGTAAAGACCTTTTGGCCGTATTCAACCACAACCATCCGGATAACAATATATACAATGGTAAATCATTGGTACTCGGCGGTAGCAGTCAGATCAATGAGTTTAGAAAAGATTCTTACTACGGCGATTTGTCTGCTATTATCATCAATAACCTCCCTTTTTGGGTTGAATTCAGGAGGGTGCCTGAGCGGCAAATTGCCCTGATGGAAAAATGGGAAGACAAGATAGATGTGATGGCTAGGAGTGTGATGAACGAAGATGTAACGAACATTGCGGGAGTGCCTTCCTGGACCCTTGTTTTGCTGCGTAAGGTTCTTGAGTTTTCAGGAAAGAATAATATTTCAGAAGTATGGCCTAATCTTGAGTTGTATTTGCACGGGGGAGTGAATTTTGAACCCTACGAGAATCAGTTTGCTCAGCTAATTGACCTTCCGGCAATGCAGTATTACCAAACCTACAATGCGAGTGAAGGATTTTTTGGAATACAAGAAGGCAGCGGCGCTGATGATATGCTACTTATGCTCGATTACGGAATATTCTACGAGTTCATAGAGATTGATCACAGTGAAGAAGAGCAACCCGATACAATTTTGCTGGAAGAAGTAAGGTGTGGCGTTCATTATGAAATGGTTATTACTACCAACGGAGGTCTATGGAGATACCGTTTAGGTGATACTGTTATGTTTACTTCTACATCGCCCTACAAAATCAGAGTAACCGGGCGAACCAAACATTTTATCAATGCCTTTGGAGAAGAACTGATTATTGATAATGCCGAGAAAGCCATTTCAGAAACCATGAAAGTGTGCAACTGCTCCATTGCTGATTATACTGCCGGCCCTGTTTATATGGGCCCGAGCAGTCATGGCGCTCATGAATGGCTTATTGAATTCCAGACCCAACCCGAGTCAATTGAACTTTTTACGAAAGTGCTGGACGGGGAACTGCGCAAACTCAATAGCGACTATGATGCGAAAAGAACAGGCAATTTAACCCTTGGCATGCCTGTTGTTAAGTCAATGCCCTCAAAAACTTTCTATAATTGGTTAAAAATAAAAGATAAACTTGGTGGGCAACACAAAATGCCAAGATTAAGCAATCATAGAAAGCTTATAGAAGAGATACTTGAAATGACAAAAGAAGTTTTGGTAAAGTGAAACAATTTATAGCCATCCTGCTTTTTCTTCAAACGTTGGTCCTTAGCGCGCAATGGGAAGAACTGTATAGAGTTCCGACTACCGCCAAAATAGTCGAAATGGATTTATTGCTCAATCTATATTCGTCAAAAGGTCCTGAATTGAGAAAATATGACTCAAAGGGAAACTTTCAATTTGAATACAGCGATAAGCAACTGGGCGCTATTTCTCAGATAGATGCAAGTTTCCCTCTCCGAATTTTGCTTACCTACCGAGAATTGAATTACGTAGTAATGCTCGACAATACGCTCAGCGACAACCGGGGCACCATAAATCTCTTAAATCTCGGATTGGGTTTGGGCACAGTAGCGTGCTCTTCGGTGCAAAATCATTTTTGGTTTTATGATGCCATGACCTTTTCGCTCTCCCGGTACAGTGAGAATTTTAAAAAGATATTGGAAACGGGTAATTTGGCTCAGATACTGGGAGTAGAGCTTGATCCGGTATTTATGGCCGAGTTTGCAAATCGTTTGTATGTAAACAATCCAGAGTCGGGCATATTGGTATTCGATATTTTTGGCACTTACATCCGAAACATTGCAATTACAGGAATTAGTAAATTCCAGCTTTTTGAAAATGGTATAGCCTATTTTAAGGATGGAAAGATTTGTAAATATGACTTTAGGCTCAATGAGATCAATGAAATTGAATTACCGGTGAAGGCAAACTTCGCACTGATTCAAAAAGACAGGGTTGCAATCCTTACTGACAGCGAGATTTTGGTTTATCGCTACCTAGGTTCATAAGCATCGTTGTAGATAGCCCAATATTCGTATTTTTGGCCTATAACTAAGATATACCATGCATATAGCTGTAGCCGGCAATATAGGTTCCGGAAAAACCACCCTTACTGAGCTTTTAGGAAAGCACTATAAGTGGGAATGCCATTACGAAGACGTAGATGAAAATCCCTACCTCCTGGATTTCTACAATGATATGCAGCGGTGGTCATTTAATTTGCAGATATACTTCTTGAATAGCCGTTTTAATCAGATTTCAGAAATCAGAGAAAAGAAGCGAAACGTTGTGCAGGACAGAACGATCTATGAAGATGCCTACATATTTGCCCCCAACTTGCACAGCATGGGCCTTATGACCACCCGTGATTTTGAGAACTATTTCTCCTTATTCAATTCAATGGATAAGTATGTGGCACCTCCTGATTTGCTTATCTACCTGCGCGCTACGGTACCTGCGCTGGTTAACAATATTCAAAAACGGGGCAGAGAGTACGAGGAAGCCATAAGGCTCGACTACTTGAAGCGACTCAATGAACGCTACGAAGCCTGGATTTCAACCTATGACAAGGGGAAGCTTCTTGTAGTGGATATTGACAACAACGCTTTTCATGAAAATCCAGAAGACCTGGGAATAATTATAAATGCCATCGATGCTGAAATAAACGGGCTTTTTGATTAAAGCCTTTCGGCGAAAGCAAAAAAAAGCCATCACTTCAATAAGGTGATGGCTTTTTTATTGAATTCAAAGAGTTACTGAATGTCCATGATGACTTTGAAACCTACTTTTACATCGTCATAAATCATTTTGTCGCCCAGGTTATCAAAGAATTTTCCAGAACCGTAGCGCACATCGAATTCTGCACGATCGAATACAAGCGATCCTGAAATTGAATAGTTGTTGCCATCAAAGGCAATGGTATACTTGCCTTCTACCGGTTTTTCAATTTCCTTAACCTTAAGTGTGCCTTTGAAATTATACTCCATGCCATTGGCAGTGGCCTCTGTGATGTAAATGATTGAAGCCGGGAATTTGGCAACATCAAAAAAGTCTTCACTTTTCAGATGGGTCAGTAGTTTTTGATTCGTTTCCTTGTCGGTGAGGTCATCTACAGTTATTGAATTCATATCGAACCCTATCTTGCCGTAAGTCATCCTGTTGTTTTCAATTCCAAATTCGCCTTCACCATAAAAGGAACCGTAGTGCTGACCCGTAACTTTTCTTGCCGCCCAAGAGAAAGCAGCATTTTGATTGTTGATCATAAATACGCCTGATACAGGCATTGTGCTGGCCTTCAATATTCCTTCATCTATTACTTGTTCACCTTTCGTTACAGGGGCAAATTCATCAACAGGCTTCAGGCCATGAGCAGGATTTTCAGCAATGTGTGGAGCAATTACCAATGCTACGATTGATGTAAGCTTGATAAGAATATTCATTGAAGGTCCTGATGTATCTTTGAATGGGTCGCCTACCGTATCGCCGGTTACTGAGGCCTTGTGTGCATCAGAGCCTTTGTACTCCATTTTGCCATTTATTTCTACTCCTTTTTCAAATGATTTTTTGGCATTGTCCCAAGCGCCACCTGCATTGTTTTGGAAAATACCCATAAGCACACCCGACACAGTAATACCTGCTAGCACACCGCCTAATACTTCTGGGCCAAATGCAAAACCTGTAATGACGGGCACCAACAAAGCAATAGCGCCAGGGAGCATCATTTCGCGAATGGAAGCCTTGGTTGATATCTCCACGCATTTTTCATACTCAGGCTTGGCCTTGTATTCCATAATACCCGGAATTTCTCTGAACTGTCTGCGCACTTCCTGCACCATATCCATTGCAGCCCTTCCTACGGCCGCGATGGCAAGCGATGAGAATATATACGGAATCATACCTCCAACAAAAAGACCTGAAAGAACAGGGGCTTTGTAGATATCGATACTATCGATACCTGCCACACCAACAAAAGCTGCGAAAAGTGCAAGTGCGGTAAGTGCAGCAGAAGCGATGGCAAAGCCTTTGCCAGCAGCAGCAGTTGTATTACCAACCGCATCAAGATTATCGGTACGTTCGCGAACTTCTTTAGGCAAGCCGCTCATTTCAGCAATTCCACCGGCATTATCAGCAATAGGGCCGAAAGCATCAATTGCCAACTGCATAGCAGTAGTGGCCATCATACCAGCCGCAGCTATTGCTACGCCGTAAAGTCCGGCAAAAAAGAATGACATATAAATACCGGCAGCAAGCACCAAAATGGGAAGTACCGTAGATTCCATACCAACTGCAAGTCCGCCGATGATGTTGGTAGCATGCCCCGTTGATGATCTGTTAATAATAGAGTTTACAGGTCTTCTGCCCATGGCGGTATAGTATTCGGTAATGACGCTCATCAAAGCGCCAACTATAGAACCTACTACGATTGCGTAGAATACATCCATATTGCTGAATGCCACACCGCGTATAATTAACGCTTCAGGAAGCATGAATTGTACAATGAAAAAAGATGCAATCACGGTGAAAATAATAGATGACCAATTGCCCATATTCAAAGCTTGCTGGACACTTGAAGTTTCAGACTTGATTTTCACGAAAGTGGCGCCTACTATTGAAAACAAGAGGCCTACACCGGCGATTACCATAGGCAGGAGTATTGGGCCAAGGCCACCAAAGTTATCATCAGAAATTATTTCCTGGCCGAGCACCATTGTGGCAAGAATCGTAGCTACGTATGAACCGAATAAATCAGCGCCCATACCTGCCACGTCGCCTACGTTGTCGCCTACGTTATCGGCAATAGTTGCAGGATTTCTAACATCGTCTTCGGGTATTCCGGCTTCAACTTTACCCACAAGGTCTGCGCCTACATCGGCAGCTTTGGTATAGATACCTCCGCCTACACGGGCAAAGAGTGCTATGGATTCAGCACCTAAGGAGAAGCCAGCAAGCACTTCGATGGCAGTTCGCATTTCCCTGCCGGTTGCAAGGGCACCTTCAGGAACAAACATAGCCATCAAAACGATAAAAAGGCTACCCATACCAAGCACTGCCAAGCCTGCCACTCCAAGACCCATAACGGTACCGCCTGTGAACGAAACTTTAAGTGCTTTTGCAAGGCTTGAGCGCGCGGCCTGTGTAGTACGTACATTGGCCTTCGTGGCGATTTTCATACCGAAATAGCCGGCAAGCGCGCTCAATACTGCCCCAAATATAAATGCTAGTGCAATAACAGGGTGCGAATCTGGTACAAGTGTACCTGCATATCCCAACAGCAGAGCTGCAATTACAGCGAAGTAAGTCAGAACTTTCCATTCGGCCCTGAGAAATGCCATCGATCCGGCGGCAATATAGCCTGAGAGCTCAATCATATTTGCATCGCCTGCATCTTGCTTCGTAACCCAGGCTGATTTGATGGCCATGAAAATAAGGCCGATGATACCCATGGCTGGAATGAAATATACCAAGTTGTTGTACAAGAAATCCATGATTACTTTGTTTTTAGTAGCTAAATAGTCGCTGTTTTGGGAGCGCAAAAATAGGTATTGACGGTATACTGTGCAAATAAGTAGGTAAGAATGTAAGTGCCTGAAATACAATTTATAGTAAATAAAAAAGGAGAGTGATATACTCTCCTTTTCAATATTAAGCATTCATTTTGATCACTTTTCAACGTAAAGCGACTCTTTCACTGCGCGTACGGTGCGTTCTACATTGGGCAGAGACTCTTCTATAAGCGGAATGGCAAATGCTAAAGGAGTATCAGCCATCATAACCCTTCGCACAGGTGCGTCGAGATAATCAAAGGCTCTGAGTTGCACTCTGTGTGATATTTCGGCAGCTATGGAAGCCACCGGCCAGCCTTCTTCAACGATCACAAGGCGATTGGTTTTTTTCACACTGTTTACTATGGTGTCAATGTCTAGCGGACGAATAGTTCTAAGATCTATAACTTCCGCACTAATTCCATCCTTCTCAAGAACTTCAGCAGCTTCGAATACCACCTTCATAATTTTCCCGAAGGATACGATCGTAACATCAGTTCCTTTGCGTCTTACGTCAGCAACACCTATCGGAATGATGTATTCTCCATCAGGCACTTCACCTTTGTCGCCGTACATTTTTTCTGATTCCATTACCAATACCGGATCGTTATCGCGAATAGCTGCTTTCAGCAAGCCTTTTGCATCATATGGATTCGAAGGAGTAACAATTTTCAGCCCTGGCACATTTGCATAAAATGCTTCAAAACTCTGAGAGTGCGTTGCGGCAAGTTGACCGGCCGGACCATTTGGGCCTCTGAATACTATGGGTACACCAAATTGGCCTCCACTCATCTGTAGCATTTTTGCAGCACAATTTATTATCTGGTCTGCTGCAAGTACAGCAAAGTTCCAAGTCATATACTCAACTATCGGGCGTAAGCCATTCATAGCTGCACCAACAGCAATTCCAGAAAAACCAAGTTCGGCAATAGGCGTGTCGATTACCCTTCTCGGCCCAAACTCATCGAGCATTCCTTTGCTGGCCTTATATGCGCCGTTATACTCAGCCACTTCTTCGCCCATTAGAAATACGCGATCATCTCTTCTCATCTCCTCGCTCATGGCTTCGCATATCGCCTCTCGAAATTGAATAACTCTCATAGTTGTCTAAAATAATGAGCCGCAAAAATAGAAATAATCTTCCTTCATACCTTTCAATTCTCAATCTACCTGATTCGGCTTTTGGGCAAGGTCGCTCGGATGCCGATGTGCGTAAGTTTTAGAACTTTTGATTTCATTTTTTTGTTATGCGTGCATACTTTGGCATTCTATTTAAACATGCCATGCCTTTTTTACAATAAAATGTACATTTGGCAAAGACATACCTTAAGAAACTACCTATGAAAATTCTTGTTTGCATAAGTAAAGCGCCTGATACAACATCGAAGATCAGTTTCACAGATGGAGATACCCGCTTTAATGAAGACAAAGTTCAGTTTATTGTAAATCCATATGATGAGTGGTACGCTTTAGTGCGGGCCCTTGAGCTGAAAGAAGCGCAGGGAGGTTCCGTAACGATCGTATCTGTGGGAGGTAACGACCTTGATCCCATTATGCGCAAAGCACTTGCAATAGGTGCAGATGACGGTGCCCGGATTAATTTGAATGCCACTGATGCATTTCAGACTGCAGCAGAAATTGCTGCGTATGCAAAAGATAAAGGGTTCGACTTGATACTTACCGGCAAAGAAACCATTGATTATAATGGATCGCAGGTAGCAGGTATGATTGCTGAGATTCTGAGTTTACCTTACGTTTCGGTCGCGTCAAAGCTTGATGTATCTGGCAGCCTAGCAACTATAGAGAGAGATATAACAGGTGGCACAGAGGTACTCGAATGCGCCTTGCCAGTTGTAATAAGCTGCGCAAAAGGAATGGCCGAACAGCGCATACCTAATATGCGTGGTATTATGGCTGCCCGAACTAAACCTCTTCAGGTCATTGAACCATCGGGCGCGCAAGCGCTTACCAAAGTTGTGAAGTATCAGCTTCCGGCTGAAAAAGGTGCAGTGAAGATTATTGCCGGCGACCAAATGGATGAGCTCGTAAATCTGCTCCACACCGAAGCAAAAGTTATTTAATTTTAAAGCATTGTAATTATGTCAGTACTCGTTTTTGCAGATTCACACAATGGCAAACTAGCCAAATCAACACATGAAATAGTATATTACGGAAGTCAGATTGCTGCCAAAATTGGCGGATCTTTAACCGTAGTAACTTACGGAAGTGTTGAAAATAACTCCCTTACTATGCTTGGCAATTTTGGTGCGAGCAAAGTGTTGGTTAATAAGAGTGTAAACACTGATAACGACGAGCAGCTCACATCACTCGCAGCAGAAGCCGTGAAATTTACCGGTGCCAAGGTGGTAATATTTGCCTTCGATCAGATAGGTAAAATTGTTGCTCCGCGACTTGCTGCAAGGTTGGGAGCAGGCCTCGTGGCAGGCGCAACCGCCTTACCTGAAATCAATCACGATTCGTTTACAGTCAGTAAGAATGTTTTTTCCGGAAAGGCCTATGCTACTTATGCGATTCATTCTGACATGAAAATAATTTCATTGTTGCCAAACAGCGTAAAGCCTGTAAGTAGCAGTGGTTCGGCCTCGGTAGAAGAGTTTTCACCTGCTCTTGCAACTCCAAGAGTTAGAGTAAAAGAAGTGAAATCGATATCAAGTGATGGCATTCCACTTCCCGAAGCAGAAATTGTTGTATCGGCAGGTCGGGGATTGAAAGGCCCTGAAAACTGGGGTATCGTTGAAGATTTGGCGAAAGCCCTTGGAGCAGCCACTGCGTGCTCGCGACCGGTAGCAGATATAGGTTGGAGGCCACATCATGAGCACGTGGGCCAAACCGGCATTGCCATACGGCCCAATCTGTATATTGCAGCAGGCATATCGGGCGCTATTCAGCATCTGGCAGGTGTAAATGGAAGCAAGACAATTGTAGTTATCAATACTGACCCTGAGGCACCCTTCTTTAAAGCCGCCGACTACGGAATTATAGGTGATGCCTTTGAAGTGCTTCCAAAGCTTACCGCAGCTGTGCAAAAATTCAAAGCTTCGAATTAGAAGCTTTTTAGTACTTTAGGTCTTCATAAGGCTGCGGGTATTTGAAATACTTTCATTTGTAACTACTTTCGCAGTTCGATTAAAAACAGATTCCATAAAAACGCATGGATAAAATTGAGCTTAAGGTAGTAGGGTTATCTTACAGTCAAACCCAAACGGGAGCTTATGCCCTAATCCTTAAGGAAAAACAAGGTCGTAGGCGGTTGCCCATTATAATCGGTGGAGCCGAAGCTCAGGCAATTGCCATTCCTCTTGAAAAAATGACACCGAGCCGGCCGCTTACACACGATCTGCTTAAAAGCATGCTCGATAGCTTCAGTATCACGCTGCATGAGGTGGTAATATACAACCTGGTGGAGGGCATTTTTTTCGCTAAGGTTATTTGCCAACAAGGCAATAATAAAATCGAGATTGATGCGCGAAGCAGTGATGCAGTAGCCATCGCACTGCGTTGTGAGAAACCTATTTATACTCATGACTTTATACTTAGTTCAGCCGGGATTATAGTAGACGAAGATGAAAATGATGAAATAACTGATTCTGATTCTGAATCAGATGAATTCAAGGTTCCTGAACTCACCGCGCCGGCTGCGTCCGCCGATGCTTCAAGTATTGACGAGCTTGAAAAACAGCTTTCACTTGCTCTGGAAAGAGAAGAATACGAGAAGGCATCGAAAATTCGTGACGAGATAAAGCGTCGCCGGAAAAAGTAAATCTTTTGAGAGCTCCCTTCGCCACCATTATTGGTTTAGCAACTTTACTTTTCCTTCCAGAAAATGCAATTGCTCAGGGTGGTATCGAACCTTTAAAAAGTACGGGATTTAGTATTGAAGGTGTATTCAGAGGTTTGCTCGGAATTGCAAGTTTGCTGGCAATAGGGTGGGCTCTAAGCGGTAAGCGCAAATCGATTAAATGGGCACTCATATTTAAAGGATTGCTTTTGCAACTGATTCTGGCGCTTTTAGTGCTAAAGGTGCCGGCATTTGCTGAAGCGTTTAAATGGATTAGCCGCGCATTTGTAAAGGTTATTTCCTTCACTGATTTTGGTGCAGATTTTCTTTTCAGCAGTTTTACTGATGGCAAAACGCACTATTCACTCTTGAATTTTGCTTTTAGAATACTTCCCACCATTGTGTTTTTCTCAGCGCTTACGGCACTCCTTTATTACCTGAATATCCTTCAAAAATTTGTTTATGGTTTTGCATGGATTATGCGCCGAACCCTGAAGCTTTCAGGAGCTGAAAGCCTTGCTGCAGCAGGCAATGTTTTTTTAGGTCAAACGGAGTCACCGCTACTTGTAAGACCCTACTTAGCCGGAATGACCCGAAGTGAATTGATGTGCCTAATGACCGGAGGAATGGCAACTATTGCAGGCGGAGTGCTCGCTTCATATATTGGTTTTTTGGGTGGCGACAGTCCTGAGCAGCGCATTCTTTTTGCCCAGCACTTGCTCACTGCATCGCTTATGTCAGCGCCAGCTGCTGTTGTTGCAGCCAAGTTGCTGGTACCCGAAACAGAACAGTTTCGCACTGATATGGAAATTGATAAGAGCAAATATGGTAGCAATGCTCTGGAAGCTATATCCAATGGCACCACCGATGGCCTTAAGCTCGCCGTGAATGTGGGTGCAATGCTTTTGGTCTTTACTGCATTCATCTTCTTTGCCAATTACATCCTTGGTGACGGAATTGGTAAATTAACCGGACTAAACGGAGTTATATCAGAGCATACCATGTATGATAAGTTTACTCTGGAGTTTATTGTAGGCTATGCATGTGCGCCCCTTGCTTGGCTTCTTGGAGTACCTGCTGCTGATACTGTATTAGTAGGGCAGTTGCTTGGTGAGAAAACCATTCTTAATGAGTTTTATGCCTACGTAAGTCTCGGAAAACTCAAAGCTGGCGGCAGCTTTGCAACAGAGAAGGCAATTATTATGTCAACTTATATACTTTGTGGGTTTGCCAATTTCGCGTCTATCGGAATTCAGATTGGTGGTATTGGCGCTTTGGTGCCTGATCGCCGTGGCCTATTATCAAAACTGGGATTTAAAGCACTTATCGGCGGTACTCTGGCATCGCTGTTTACCGCAGTACTTGTGGGCATGTTCATCTAGACTGGCCTTACTTTTCAATTGATTTCAACAATTGGTGCACTTCAAAAAGGCTATGTGTATTTTTGTATAAATTCTGATCCCAATGAAAGCGTACCACGATTTGCTGCAAACCATCATGGAAACCGGTTGCGATAAGCCCGACAGAACCGGAACCGGAATACGCAGCATCTTCGGTTATCAGATGCGTTTTGATTTAGCGGAAGGATTTCCGCTCGTTACCACCAAAAAGGTACATCTTCGAAGCATAATACACGAGCTACTTTGGTTTTTGAAAGGCGATACAAATATTGCATACCTGAAGCAAAATGGAGTGAGTATTTGGGATGAATGGGCCGATGAGCAAGGCAATCTGGGTCCGGTATATGGGTATCAGTGGCGCAGTTGGCCTGCGCCAAATGGTGGAAGCATAGATCAAATTTCAAACCTGATACATCAGATCAAAACCAACCCAAACAGTCGCAGGCTAATAGTTAGCGCCTGGAATCCAGCTATGGTTGACAATATGGCCTTGCCACCATGCCATACCCTGTTTCAATTTTACGCTGCCAATGGCACGTTGAGTTGTCAACTGTATCAGCGTAGCGCCGACACCTTCTTGGGTGTGCCTTTCAATATTGCTTCATATGCGCTGCTTACCATGATGGTAGCTCAGGTTTGCGATTTGAAGCCGGGTCATTTCGTTCATACTTTTGGAGATGCCCATATTTATCAAAACCATTTTGATCAGGTGCGTGAACAACTGAGCAGGGATGCGCGACCCCTTCCGCAAATGAAGCTCAATCCTTGTGTGAAAGATATTTTTAGCTTTTGCTATGATGACTTCGAGTTACAAAACTACAATCCTCACCCTGCAATTAAGGCTCCTATAGCTATTTGAGTATGAAGATTATTATTATCGCTGCAATTGCTGAAGACAATGCCATCGGCAAGAACAATGACCTGCTATGGCATCTGCCTGACGATATGAAATTCTTCAAGGACCAGACATCGCACCACCCGGTAATAATGGGTCGAAGAAACTACGATTCAATTCCTGAAAGATTCAGACCCCTGAACAACCGTCTCAACATCATCATTACACGAAATAAGGATTTTAAGGCCAAAGATTGTCTGGTATTCTACACCCTGCTTGATGCAATTGCTCACACCGAACAATCGGGTTATGAGAAAGCATACATTATAGGTGGTGGCGAGATATACACCCTGGCGCTGCAACTGAATACTGTTGACGAGATGCTCCTCACAGAAGTGAAAACCACTTTGGATGCGGATGCTTATTTTCCGGATTTCAATCGCGGCGAATGGCAGTCTGAACATTTGTTTAGCCACCCGGCCGACAGCCGCCACTTGTATCCTTTCGAAATAGTTAGCTATTCAAAAAAATAATTCTACGGGCAACGAATATTCTAAACCATTCGTCGTTAAGCAAGGTGTGTTTACAAATTATTGTGACCACTTATGTAAGGATTTAAATTTCTTAACACTTTTGCCATACCTTTTCTCCGTGAATAACCATACCCGAAATAGTCTGTTTCTTTACCTCATAGGTGGGTTGGTTGTTTTGGCATCAGTTTTTCTCTTCAGCTTTATCGAAACGAAAGATACGCTGTCCTATACTGGACGCGACTTGCAACTTGATGATAATGCGATTGATGAAGCTCGCTATCCCACAACTAAAATTTCTTTCAATCACGATAGCTGCTTGCAAATAGAAACTGTAAACCATCTGAAGACTGGCACTAAGAATATTTATACAGTTAGCCGGGCAGAGCTTAGGCCTTCAGAGACTCCCACAGAATGCGCGAATCCTAACAGCACTGCTTTTAATAAAATTGAGCTGAATGGATCGCTCAATTTCCATTTTCAGAAGTACTCTGTATCATCCGATTTAAATGGTGAATCAGTAATGTTCAATGTTACTGTTGAATCATTTAACGGCTTATTGGAAACCCAGAGTTGCAAAAAAATAGAGCCAGACTTTACTGTTGGAGTTCATGGTATTGCTGAATTTGCCGAAACGCATCAAGCAAAATCCCGTGAGAGTTTTCTTCAGCGTCTTCGAAACCGCTTCAAGTCACTTTAGCGAAAGGCTCACCTTTAGCCTTATATTTGCCCGCACACTTGCTAAAGTTCCATGCGTATACTTATCAGTCTGTTCATTCTATTTGCAAGCCTTTCGGCGAATGGTCAATTCCCGAAGACTTACACATCATCAGAAATATTTCACGACCTGCTAAAAGCAAATAGGTTTGGAAATATATTATACGTAGCAGCCCATCCCGATGATGAGAACACCCGCTTAATAGCGTATTTCGAAAACAATTTGAAAGCCCGTACAGCCTACCTTTCACTTACGAGAGGCGATGGAGGCCAAAATTTGATCGGTACCGAAACAGGCGCAGCAACTGGCGTATTGCGCACACAGGAGTTGCTGGGTGCAAGAGCAATAGACGGCGGCGAGCAGTTTTTTTCTAGAGCTGTAGATTTTGGTTATTCTAAATCGTCGGTTGAGACACTTGAAAAATGGGGCAAGGATGCCCTCCTTCACGATATGGTTTGGGTAATACGGAAATTTCAACCTGATGTGCTCATTACCAGGTTTCCTCCTAGCAACAGTGCAGGCCATGGACACCACGAGGCTAGTGCACTACTGGCCGAAGAAGCTTTTGATTTAGCCGGTAATCCTGATGCTTTTCCGAAGCAATTGGTTTTTGTACAACCTTGGAAAGTAAAGCGTTTATACTTTAACGCAAGTTCGTGGTGGATTGAAAATATTGCCGAGAAAGCAAAAAACTCAGATGATTTTATCCTGATCAATGTAGGTGAGTACAATTCACTCTTGGGAGAATCATACGCACAAATGGCTGCCCGAAGCCGAAGCGAGCACAAGAGTCAGGGCTTTGGGTCTGACTTTTCATATGGGTTGAACATTGAATATCTGGAGTTTGTGAAAGGCGAAAAGGCAAATCGAGATGCAGGTATTTTTGACGGAGTAGAAACTGGCTGGGCCCGGATCAACTCGCCCAAAGTTGGCAAAATGATGGAAGAAATCATTTCAGGGTTTAATCACAGCGCTCCGCAGGCATCCGTGCCGGCGCTTATATCAGTTTTACAAAACCTTCGCAAGTTGCCGGCATCTTCATTGCGCGAAAGCAAAATAACCGAGCTTGAAGTACTTGTTATTAAAATGGCCGGTATCAAGGCCGAAGCGCTTGCCAGCGAGAAGTGTTACACTCCGGGCGAGAAAACCAATTTCAGAGTTAATATCATTCAGAATACGGATGATGTATTGATGCTCAAAGCTATTACGTCTAGGGAAACGAACCTTAAGGCTCATACAGAATTGAAGAAGAACGAACTTTTTTCGGAAGAATTTGGCCTAACTTTTAATACGAATGAACCACTTTCCAATCCTTATTGGCTCAATAAACCATACGAAGGTTTATACGATGTTACAGATTACAATTTATTAAGCACACCACAGAACAAACCTTCAGTTGAACTAGAGATAGCCATTGAGCTATATGGCTATAGCCTTACAATGGTTGCTCCGCTGATGTACAAGATTGTGGACCCCGTGAAAGCAGTACGTTATTGGCCGGTTCGCGTTATTCCCAAGGTCACTTTCAATTTCAGCGAAAGCAGCGTAGTAATGACAGGCAACACAACGAAATCCATATCAGTGCTTGCGCAAAACAATAATGAGAGCACTGAAGGATCAATAAGGCTTCAACTACCCCTGGGGTGGAAAAGCACGCCTGAATCTGTACAATTCAAGTCGTCAAAAAGAGGGGAAGTTCAAAGGATTGAATTTTTGATCGAATCAGCAGGCAAAGCACAGGATGGGAATGTTGAAATACTTTTTGTTTCGACAAATTCACAGCCTTTTTCAGCTATGGGTTTGCAGGAAATTGAATATGATCATATACCAGCACAGATTATCATCACTCCGGCAACGATTCCTATACGCAATATTCAACTTGCTATGGGTGGAGTGAAGCGCGTAGGCTACATTGAAGGCCCCGGCGATGATGTAGCCAAATACCTTCAGGCAGCAGGTTATTTTGTTGAGGTACTCACTCCTGAAATGGTACAGAAAGGCGACCTGGGCAGGTACGATGCCATACTCACGGGTATAAGGGCATTCAACACCAGGCCGGAACTATCTTACCTGAATAAATTGCTTAATGAATATGTAGCTCAAGGCGGTACATGGATAGTACAATACAACACATCACGCGGCATTAAGAGTGATACCATCGGGCCTTATTCTTTCGAAATTGGTCGCGAAAGGGTCACTGATGAGTATTCAACGGCACATTTTATTAACCCCGGTCATCCGGTCTTGAACGTGCCAAATAAGCTGAGCGCGAAAGATTTTGAGGGTTGGGTGCAGGAGAGGGGATTGTATTTTGCAGGAACAAAAGACCCGAAATTTGAATCTATTATATCCTGGAATGATCCCGGCGAACCGCCAAGGGACGGAGCCTTGATAGTAGCACCCTATGAGAACGGATACTTTGTTTATACTGGCATTTCATTCTTCAGACAATTGCCAGCCGGCGTACCCGGCGCGTACAGATTGCTTGCCAATATTATGAACCTTTCGCATAGTGCTTCATCG
Source organism: Flavobacteriales bacterium (assembly GCA_038207425.1). Classification (GTDB taxonomy): domain Bacteria; phylum Bacteroidota; class Bacteroidia; order Flavobacteriales_D; family Cryomorphaceae; genus JBBQZU01. Next base: position 212,268 of record JBBQZU010000001.1, read on the forward strand.
GGTAATGAATAGTGAAGAGCCAAAATCTGACCCTGTTGAGCGTGCTTTTTGGACCAAGGTCTATATCCGGGTGTTGGTCTGTTTCGTTTCAGTGGTAGCCGCTATGTATCTGTTTACCAGGCTTACGCTATGAGCTTTTTTGATTATGGCGTGATGATTTCCACACTGCTGTTCATTGCAGTATATGGCGCATGGAAAACCAGAGTAAATAAGAACATTGATTCCTATTTGCTTGGCGATAAGCAGTTGAAATGGGGCACAATAGGCCTTTCGGTTATGGCCACGCAAGCAAGTGCAGTTACATTTATCAGCGTGCCGGGGCAAGCTTATGAGTCGGGTATGGCATTCGTGCAAAACTACCTGGGCTTGCCTATAGCGCTTATTCTTGTTTCGGCAGTATTCATTCCGCTGTACTATAAGCTTAAGGTATTTACGGCTTATGAGTTTCTTGAAAAGCGATTCGACTTAAAAAGCAGACTTCTTGCCGCAAGTATATTTCTGGTGCAGCGCGGTTTGGCAGCAGGAATCACCATTTATGCACCTGCCATCGTGCTTTCGTCAGTGCTCGGATGGAATTTGTCAAGCACCATAGTTGTAGTTGGAGTTTTGGTAATAGGCTACACCGTATCAGGGGGTACACGGGCAGTGAGTCTGACTCAAAAGTGGCAGATGTCGGTAATTCTTCTCGGTATGGCTATAGCTTTTGGCATGATCGTGCGCAGCCTTCCGGAAAATGTCGGGTTGTGGAAGGGCCTTCAACTTGCAGGAAAAATGGGTAAGACTGAAGCTATCAATTTCAGTTTTGATATTAAAGAGCGCTATACCTTTTGGTCCGGTTTACTCGGAGGTTTTTTTCTGTCGCTCTCGTATTTTGGAACAGATCAATCGCAGGTGCAGCGGTATATTGGCGGAAAGAACATTCGTGAAAGTCGCATGGGGCTTATGTTCAATGCGGTTTTGAAAATTCCGATGCAGTTTTTTATTCTACTCATTGGGGTCATGTTGTTTATCTTTTTCCAGTTTCAAAGGCATGATGTGCTTTTTGATGCCACTTCACTCAAAAAGTTGGAAGATGCAGGCTATTCAAATGAACTGAATGATTTGCGCGCAGCGCATTATAGCCTTCATAAGTTGCGGGGTGCCGCTGCTTATTCGCTTCTTGATGCCATGGATTCCGGAAATGAAGCGCTTGTAAATGAAAGGCAGCTTGAGTTAATGAAGCTCAATTCGAAGGCATTTGCCGTAAGGGATGAAGCGAAGGGGCTGGTAAAGGAAATATTCCCGGAGCAAAAGCAGCCCGATTCAGATTATGTTTTTATTACTTACATACTTACGTTTATGCCCATAGGTCTTGTTGGGCTGTTGGTTGCCATCATACTCGCCGCTGCCATGTCGAGCACTGCGGGTGAGCTAAATGCCCTGGGTTCTACTTCGGCCATTGATATTTATAAGCGGGTTATTAAACCCGAAGCAAGTGACCGACATTATGTATTGGCTTCAAAGTGGCTTACCGCATTTTGGGGCGCTGTAGCTGTGGGTTTTGCGCTATTTGCAGATATGCTGGAAAACTTAATTGAAGCCGTGAATATTCTTGGAAGTATATTTTATGGTACCATATTGGGCATATTTATTACTGCTTTCTTTTTGAAGTATGTGAAGGGTCATGCTGTTTTTCTGGCCGCACTGCTTAGTCAAGTTCTTGTGATTGTGCTTTACATCGTTTATAAAGAGAAGATTTCGTACTTACTTTTCAACGCTATCGGCTGTTTGTTGGTGATGGGAATGAGCTCACTTTTTTCAATTATTGAAGCACAAAAAAAGTCTCCCGAAGAAGACTTTCTATAATTCGCTATGAGTTGAGCGATTCTTATTTTCCCCCAAGGGTCTTAATCAGATCCTGATTCATCTTTACATATTCGTCATACTTGGCTTCCTGAGAGAGTACCAGTGAGCGTTGGGCAGTTTGCAGCGCCATTTTTTTGTCGCCATTGAGTTGATAGGCTTTGGCAAGCGTATGTGTATTCCAGAAACGCTCGTTTATTGACACAGATTTTTGAGCCCACTCTAGTACTTTCTTTGGGTCTTTGCCGGCGCGCATATAATAGCTTGCAGCATTCTCATAGAAACCATGCAGGTTGTTTATTTCTTTAATTTTTGTTTCAATGCTTTGCTCGGCGTAGAGATCAGTTTCAACTTTGATAGGAACTGTAAAGGCTTTCTTGCCCCAAGTCATTATAAGATTAGCTGAGTAGTCAGTGGCGTTTTCAATAGTGAACCGCATACGCTCGGCCATTATTTCTGCATCGCTAAATCTGGCTTCTACTTTGGCCACATCGAGCTTCGCGTCGTAGCTGCCTGAGCCGCTTTGATCCCAATTTGAATTCAACAATACTGTAATGCTGCGCTCAGTAGGAATGGTGAAGAGCGCATATGAACCGGCTTTCACATCTATTCCACCGAAGTTGGCATCGGTGCTGAATGTGATTTTGGTAGCGCGGTTGGCTCCGGTTCTCCACATTTCATTATAAGGTACTACATCACCCCAAATACTTCGGTTGTTTACTGCGGGGCTGCTGTATTCTACTTCAATATCTGTAAGGCCTACAGTTTGAAATACTTTCGCTTTGGGGCTTGGTGCAGGTAGGTTTTGACCAATTAGCATTTGGCTTGCCACTACTGAAATGGCAACAAGAAGGAACTTTTTCATAGGATAAACGTGGTTTTTGGGTTTTAGATTAAGCTACTTTGAGCTGAGATATTTTCGACTTGCTGAATTTTTCATTTGCAAACGAAAGAGTGATTTTAAAGGATTTTATATCCGGATTCGAAGGTAATTCAAACATCAGGTCGGTCATGATAGCTTCGCAGATTGATCTCAATCCACGGGCGCCAAGCTTGTAGGTCATTGCTTTATCTACAATGAAATCAAATACTTCCTTTTCAAAAGTGAGTTTGACCCCATCCATTTCGAAAAGCTTTACATATTGCTTCATTATGGCATTACGCGGTTCGGTAATAATGCGTCGCAGCGTTTCGCGGTCAAGCGGATTAAGGAAGGTCAATACCGGAAATCGACCAATAAGTTCAGGTATAAGCCCAAAACTTCTAAGGTCAGACGGAGCCACATATTGCAACATATTGCCATCATCATACACCAGATTTTCCTGGCTTGAGCTATATCCGATGGTAGAAGTTTTGACCCTTCTCTTTATGATTTTCTGAATACCGTCAAAAGCACCTCCACATACGAACAGGATGTTTTTGGTATTGATCTGAATCATTTTTTGTTCGGGGTGTTTACGTCCACCTTGCGGGGGTACGTTTACCTCAGCACCTTCGAGCAGTTTCAGAAGTGCTTGCTGCACACCTTCGCCGCTTACATCACGTGTTATGCTGGCGTTATCGCCCTTTCGGGCAATTTTGTCAATTTCATCTATGAACACTATACCACGTTCGGCAAGGCTTACGTCGTAATCGGCTGACTGCAGCAGCCTTGAGAGTATGCTTTCTACATCCTCGCCTACATAACCTGCTTCGGTAAGAATGGTGGCGTCGGCAATGCAAAAAGGTACATTTAGCATTTTGGCAATGGTTTTGGCGAGCAATGTCTTACCAGTACCTGTTTCACCAACCAGGATGATATTTGATTTTTCAATCTCTACGTCATCGCCCTGTTTGTCGGGTTTTTGCAAAAGCCTTTTATAATGGTTGTAAACTGCCACGCTCAAAACGCGTTTAGCGGCATCCTGACCAATGACGTAGTTGTCGAGATAGGCTTTAATTTCAGAAGGCTTCTGGAGTGCAATGCTCGATTCAAGTTCTTTAGAAGCTTTTTGCGAAAGCTCCTCCTTTATAATACTTTGCGCCTGAACGATGCAGCTATCGCAAATATGTCCTGATACCCCTGCAATGAGCACATTTACTTCACTCTTATTGCGTCCGCAAAATGAGCACTTAATTTCTCTTTTTTCAGTATGGGCCATCCGTAACTATTGTTGGAGCGAAATGATTTTAATGTTTAGGATTCTTTACCAATACATCGTCAATCATACCGTAATCGCGTGCTTCTTCAGATGTCATCCAAAAGTCGCGGTCACTGTCTTCATGAACCTTATCGTAAGTCTGTCCGCTATGGTTTGCGATAATATCATAGAGCTCTTTTCGCAATTTGATAATCTCTCTTGCGGTTATTTCTATATCAGAAGCCTGGCCTTGTGCACCACCAAGCGGCTGGTGTATCATAATGCGCGAATGTTTGAGCGCAGTACGCTTTCCTTTGGCACCCGCGCATAGAAGCACTGCACCCATAGAAGCCGCAATACCTGTGCAAATTGTGGCCACATCAGGGGTGATATATTGCATGGTATCGTATATACCGAGACCTGCGTATACCGAGCCTCCGGGCGAATTTAGGTATATCTGAATATCCTTTTTTGGGTCAGCACTTTCCAGAAAAAGCAGTTGGGCCTGTATAATATTGGCCACCTGATCGTCAATACCAGTGCCAAGGAATATGATTCTGTCCATCATAAGTCTTGAGAAAACGTCCATCTGGGCTACATTGAGCTGACGTTCTTCAATGATGTATGGAGTAAGGTTGCGCACATAGTCATGCATGGTAAGGCTGCTAATGCCTTTGTGCCTTGTTGCGTATTTGAGAAATTCGTTATTGTCTGACATGTAGTTTTTTAGTTAAAAAAATCAATTGAAGTTAGCTGTTAATGTCTTACCGGTTCACGTTCAGCAATAGCAACAAACTCGGCGAAAGATACTTCCTTTTCGGAAACGTTGGCACGCTCACGACCTAATGCAATCAGCTTTTCATTGTACAAACGGTCGTAAATTCCGCGGGCATTTTCGGACTTTGAGAGCATATTGAGCGCATTTTTTCGAAGCTCTTCTTCGTCGGGCCTTGGCATTCCGTATTGGGCATATTGCGCTGCAAGTGCATCCATGCCGTTATTCAGCACTTCATCAGGCAGTACTTCTATCGCTTTTTTGCCGATAAGTTGGTTCATTATAAGTTCCCATTGAAGGCTTTTGCGGTAGTTGGGGTAATCGAAGTCGAGCTGTTCTGTTGAAATGGGTTTCTCATTGGTAGCCAAAATCCATCTTTTCATAAAATTGTCGGGAAGGTTCGGATTAAACTTCTGCAATAATAATTCTGCAAGGTCTCTCCTGAAAAGCGTATTGCTTTCGTTGATATAGTTTTCGCCGATATCCTTTTTGAGTCTGGCTTTGAATTCTTCAGTATTGCTTACTTCACCTTCGCCTTGGTATTTATCAAAAAGCTCTTGATTAAGTTCAGCGGGCTTTATTTCTTTGATAATACTTATGTTGTATTTGAAATTGGTATGCAGGTGGTGAACTTGCTCATGGGTAATCCCGAGCATTTTGCCCAGCTCATCGTGGTTTGCCGCAAGGCTATGTGGATTTACCACCGCTGAATCGCCTGCTCTCTGTCCGAGCAGCTTTTGTTTGCCTTCATCGGTTACAGTTTCCATGAAAACCGTGGATGATTTCATAATGCCACCTGGCTTTATTTCGTCATGCTGATCGAGCTCAATCAGGTCGCCCATCATGATAGAATTTGCGCTTACAATTTCCACGTCGTTTATCTCGCCGTAGCGCTTGCTGATTTGCTGAATTCTTTCTTCTACCATTTCATCATCCACACGGATCTTGTAGAATGTGATCTTATCGCTCTTTTCAATTTCCACATTGAGTTCAGGAGCCAGACCGAGCTCATATACAAATTCAAAATCACCGGGATTTTCCCAATCGCCTTGTTCATGGTGATTGTCGCTCGGCAGCGGGCTGCCAAGCACATTGAGTTTATTGTCGCGTATATAGTTTTGTATTCCATCGTTCAGCATTTTATTGAGCTCCTCGGCAAGCAGTGCTTTGCCATAGCGGTTCTTTACAATTCCGAGCGGCACCTTACCCTGGCGGAAACCCGGCATTGAAACTTGCCGGCGGTATTTTTTCAGGGCTTCATCAAGCTGGCTATTATAATCCGATGGGTGGATTTTGATCTTCAAAAATGCGCTTTGTGTGTCTATACGCTCCTCAGTAATATTCATTCTTACAAGCTGTTACGGTTGTTTATCGGGAATTTTTGTTCGGGCTGCAAATATAGATAATATTTCTGCTTTATCCATGCTTACAACTTGGTGCTATAGGCATGCTCTCGCTGTAAATCACTTTCTTGAACACAATTTACAAACTGTTAAAAATAAAAAATGACCGCTGGTTTATGCCGGCAGTCATTTTATTCAATTGAAAAACGAGATCAGAGACTGAATGCTTTTTTAATATCATCAACCCTGTCTAATTTCTCCCATGTGAAAAGTTCTACTTCTAGGTTTAGCGTTTCCTTTCCGGAACCATTCTGCCGGTTGAAGGTCTTAGTTACCTTCGTGCTTTCACGGCCCATATGCCCGTATGCTGCAGACTCAGCATAAATAGGGGCTCTGAGTTTAAGGTTTTTCTCAATCATGCCCGGGCGCAGGTCAAAAAGCGTTTTTACAATTTCGGCAATTTCGCTGTTGGTCATGTTTACTTTGGCAGTGCCATAAGTATCAATGAAAACGCCCATCGGTTTTACCACACCAATGGCATACGATACCTGAACCAGAATCTGATCAGCTACACCTGCTGCTACAAGATTTTTGGCAATGTGGCGTGCAGCGTATGCGGCTGAACGGTCTACTTTGCTGGGGTCCTTTCCGGAGAATGCACCTCCACCGTGCGCGCCTTTACCACCGTATGTATCAACGATGATTTTTCTACCTGTAAGGCCTGTATCTCCATGAGGGCCGCCTATTACAAACTTTCCTGTAGGATTTACGTGGTAGGTTATTTTGTCGCCGAATAATTTCTGGATATGTGGGGGCAATTGTCGAATAACCCGTGGCATGAGAATTCTCTTTACGTCATGAGCTATCTGATCGCACATTTCGCGCTCAGCGCGGTCTATGGTTTCCTGGGTATCTGATACTGGAAGTATAAATTCATCATGCTGTGTTGATAGCACAATGGTGTCAATTCGCTGCGGATGATGGTCATCTGAGTATTCAATAGTTACCTGCGATTTTGAATCAGGGCGTAGATATTTTATTTCATTGTTTTCTCTGCGCAGTGCTGCAAGTTCTCTCAGAATGCGGTGCGAGAGGTCTAATGCCAACGGCATCAGATTTTCTGTTTCATTGGTGGCATAACCGAACATCATGCCCTGATCGCCGGCACCTTGTTCTTCAGGGTTTCCCCGATCTACACCACGGTTTATGTCAGGACTTTGCTCATGCAAGGCACTGAGCACACCGCATGAATTGCCTTCAAACATATATTCGCCTTTGGTATACCCAATGCGGTTTATTACATCGCGTGCTACCTGCTGTACATCGATATAGGTTGCTGACTTTATCTCACCCGCCAGGATTACTTGTCCGGTTGTTACAAGGGTTTCGCATGCTACCTTGGCATGTGGGTCGAATGCAAGAAAATGGTCTAAAATTGCATCAGAAATCTGGTCTGCAACTTTATCGGGATGGCCTTCAGATACTGACTCTGAAGTGAATGAGTAAGGCATGAACTGTGTTAGGTTGAATTAATAAATTTCCTTGATGCGAGCAGATTTGAACTGCATTTTTAGCATTTTTTTGAGTGGTTGCAATAGGCCAAATCTTTCCACCAAGGCGCGACAAAAATAGAAAAAATCAATTCGCGGAACCTATTGTGTTAGCGATTTGAAAACATCTTCTAATTTGCGCTTCTCACGCCGCATTTCTTCAATGGTAATTTGCTCGGCTGCTACCATTGCCATAAGCGATGGACCCAGGCCTCCATCTTTTTCACCTTCAATGAGGTACTTGCTTTCGCCTATTGATTTTACGGCAATCACTCCTGGCAACTGACTGAACTTAACTTCATCAATATTTGCCGAAAGGTGTAGCATAATTACTTCGGTATCTTTTAGATTCCCCAGCATTTCCACCGTACCATCGGCTACTATTTCGCCGAGTTTTATAATAATTGCCCTATTGCAGATTGATTCAACCTCCTGCATAATATGGGTGCTAAGGAGCACTGTTTTTTCTTTGCCTATGCGCTTTATCAATGTCCTTATATCATCGAGTTGGTTGGGGTCAAGACCACTTGTAGGTTCATCAAGTATGAGCACTTTCGGGTCGTGTATAAGCGCTTGGGCAATGCCTACTCTCTGCCGATATCCCTTTGACAGAGTACCTATACGCTTGTGAGCTTCAGGTGAAAGCCCCACCATTTCTACCATTTCATCCACCCGTTTCTTTCGGTTTTTCACCCCGTACATACCTGCTACAAAACTCAGGTATTCCCTGATGTACATTTCATGATACAGCGGGTTATTTTCAGGAAGGTAGCCTACATTGCGGCGCACGTCAAGCGAATTTTCATAAATATCATACCCGCTTACTTTTACACTGCCGCTGCTCGGAGGTAAATAGCAGGTTATAATTTTCATCATGGTTGATTTGCCCGCTCCGTTTGGTCCAAGAAAGCCCACTACCTCACCGGGATTTACACTAAAACTCACCCCTTTCAGAGCTGCCTGATTACCGTAATATTTTGTGACGTTGTGAATCTCGAGCGACAATTTTCTGCTTTATGAAGGGCGAATTTAGTCAATATCTGAGTGGGGCAATGAAAATCTGGGCGTGCAGGCGGTCATTGTGTTAATTTCGCGACAGCATATGCAAAGAGCCCGAATAGTAAAAAGCACAGGAAGTTGGTACATGGCCGAGCTGGATAATGGCGAAATGATAGCTTGCCGGGTGAAAGGAAAGTTTCGGCAGAGAAACTTACGCTCTACAAATCCGGTTGCGGTGGGCGATTGGGTAGGTATAGAAGGTGCCGAAGGTGAGTGGATGATCAGTGAAATTGAGGAAAGGTATAATTACATCGTTCGCAAATCAGTGAATCTCTCTCATGAAAGCCATATAATAGCAAGCAATCTCGACAAGGCCATTCTGGTGGCTACAATGAAAAGCCCCACTACTTTTCCGACTTTTATTGATAGATTTTGTCTGGCTGCCGAAATATTTCACATTCCTGTTGCCATCGTTTTTAATAAGGTGGATTTGCTCGATAGGGATGAGCGGCACGTACTTTCTGATTTTATGACCACCTACAGCCACATTGGTTACGAAACCATAGCCTGCTCAGTAATTACTGGCGAAGGTCTTGATCAATTGTCAGCCATATTGAAGGATCAGATAAGCTTGCTCTCAGGTCATTCGGGCGTTGGCAAGTCAAGTTTGATCAACGCGATTGATCCCCGAATGAATTTGCGGATTGGCGAAGTATCAGCGGCTCACCGCACCGGGCAACACACCACAACCTTTGCAGAAATGCACAGGCTTGCAATAGGTGGCTATATTGTAGACACACCTGGAATACGCGGCTTTGGGATGGTTGATATAAATAAGGAAGAGCTCGCAGGCTACTTTCCTGAAATGCGAAGCTTACTACCCAATTGCAAATTTTACAATTGCCTGCACATCAATGAGCCAGGCTGTGCAGTGAAAAAGGCGCTCGATGATGGCTTTCTTTCACCCACACGATACAATAGCTACCTGAGCATGTTTAACAATGACAACGAAGAAACTTACCGAACATGAGGGTGCTGGTACAAAGAGTTTCGCAGGCTTCGGTGGCTATTGGCGGTAAGATGCATTCATCGGTTGAGCATGGCTTGTTTGTATTATTGGGAATTGAAGAATCTGACAGCCGAGATGACGCTTCTTGGCTTGCACATAAGGTGGCATCGCTGCGTATTTTTGCCGATAAGGAAGGTATAATGAACCTTTCGGTGAATGAAATTAAAGGCCAGGTGCTTGTAATTAGCCAGTTTACACTGCACGCAAAAACCAAGAAAGGAAGCAGGCCCAGCTATATTCGCGCTGCGCACCCTGATACCGCCATACCGTTGTATGAATACTTCATTGACTGTATGCAACATGAAGTGCGAGGAGCAGTGAGAGCAGGGGTTTTTGGTGCCGATATGAAAGTGAGCCTCATCAATGAAGGCCCTGTAACAATATGGATTGACTCAAAAGCAAAGGAATGAGTGGTAAGAATAAAGATTTGGAGCAAAATGACCTGACCATTTCAGAGTTGCAAATGGCTGTGGACGCATGGATAAAGCAATATGGCGTGCGTTATTTTAATGAACTTACCAATATGGCCATACTTGCTGAAGAAGTAGGAGAGCTGGCGCGAATTATTGCCCGCCGATACGGTGAGCAAAGCGAAAAGGAATCGGACAAGAATAAAGATCTTGGCGACGAAATGGCTGATGTGCTTTGGATATTGGTATGCCTTGCCAATCAAACAGGGGTTGATTTGAGTACGTCAATTGCTCGTAATTTTGAAAAGAAAACCGTGAGAGATGCCACGCGCCATCTCGACAACGAGAAGTTGCATGAGTGAAGAGCAAATTTTTTTCAAGTAAAGGTAACTCTGTAAAAACCATATCGTAACAGCACGCAGGAAGTAAAGACTTCTGAGATCTCCCTTTAACGGTCTCTATTAATCCTCAGCAGCAACTCCGCCACGCCATTGTGCGTGGCGTTGTTTTATACCTCAGTTTCTGCTGTAACCTAAATTGAAAGCATGAAGAAGACATTATCCGGATATAATACTGTGCTGCGCTACGATGTGGAAGTGCCTTTCTTTAATTGTATGCACCACAGTGATCCAAAGCAAACATTGCTTCAGTCGTTTGTTGCGCACCATACCCCGCCATCGCTATTCCAGGTATTGCCAGTAGTATACAAACTGATATAATAAAAAAGCCGCCTTAAATTAAAGCGGCTTTCTGTTTAAAGAGCATGTAGGCAGATTATTCTGCAAGTATCAGCACCTGATTGTTCAGGACTTCCGCAGTGCCACCGGTTACGGTAAAAAGCAACTCCTTGCCGCTGCTGTCAGTTACTTTGATATCTCCACCCTTCAGCGATGTGATGAGCGGTGCGTGATTTTCAAGTATACCCAGGCTACCATCTTTTCCCGGCATAGTTAAGGCTTTAGCCTCGCCTGAAAAAAGTGATTTGTCGGGAGTAATGATTTCTACTTTCATAATTCTTTATAGTCAGCGAGCATTTTCTCACCAGCTTCAATTACTTCTTCAATAGACCCCTTCAGGTTGAATGCAGCTTCAGGGTACTGGTCTACTTCACCATCAAGAATCATGTTGAATCCTTTGATGCATTCTTCAATAGGAACAAGTACACCTTGGAGACCGGTAAACTGCTCAGCCACGTGGAATGGTTGAGAAAGGAATCGCTGAACCCTGCGTGCACGACCTACTATGAGTTTGTCTTCTTCACTAAGTTCATCCATACCCAGAATCGCAATGATATCCTGAAGCTCTTTATATCGCTGCAGCGTAGCTTTCACCCGCTGAGCGCAGTCATAATGAGCGTCGCCCACAATCTCGCGGGTAAGTATTCGCGAGGTAGAGTCAAGCGGGTCTACTGCTGGATAAATACCAAGCTCTGCAATTTTTCTTGAGAGTACTGTCGTAGCGTCAAGGTGAGCAAAGGTGGTAGCTGGCGCAGGGTCAGTAAGGTCATCGGCAGGTACGTAAACCGCCTGAACTGAAGTAATAGAACCTCTTTTGGTTGAGGTAATGCGCTCTTGCATGGCACCCATCTCAGTTGCCAAGGTAGGCTGGTAACCTACTGCCGAAGGCATACGGCCCAGAAGGGCCGAAACCTCTGAACCCGCCTGAGTAAACCTAAATATATTGTCAATGAAGAAAAGAATATCCCTTCCACCGCTTTGCTCGTCACCATCGCGGAAGTACTCAGCAAGTGTAAGGCCTGAAAGCGCTACACGTGCACGTGCTCCTGGAGGTTCATTCATTTGTCCGAATACGAATGCAGCTTGCGATTCGAGCATTTCGGTTTTGTTCACCTTAGAAAGATCCCATCCTCCGCTCTCCATAGAGTGTTTAAATTCTTCACCGTAGGTGATGATATTTGACTCCAGCATCTCTCTAAGCAGGTCATTGCCTTCGCGCGTGCGCTCGCCCACACCGGCAAAAACAGAAAGACCAGCGTAGCCTTTCGCAATATTGTTAATGAGCTCCTGAATAAGTACAGTTTTACCTACACCGGCACCTCCGAAAAGACCTACTTTACCACCTTTTGAGTATGGTTCAATAAGGTCAATTACTTTAATACCTGTGTAAAGAATTTCTTCGCTGGTTGAAAGATCTTCGAAACGCGGGGCTTCACGGTGTATTGGGTGACCTCCTGTTTTTGAAAGTTGGCCTATACCATCTATGGTATCGCCGGTTACATTAAAAAGTCTACCTTTTACCTGATCGCCAACTGGCATAACAATAGGTGTACCTGAATTAACTACAGCGGTGCCTCTTGATATACCATCAGTAGCATCCATTGCGATACTGCGAACGGTGTCCTGGCCTATATGCTGTTGGGTTTCGAGTATCAACTCAGTGCCATCAGGACGGGTTATTATAAGAGAGTCGTAAATGTTGGGTAAGTTACTTTCGTCAGAGAAGCTTACGTCTACTACCGGACCTATGATCTGTACTACTTTACCGGTGTTTTTCGCCATTTTAACGGGGGTTTTGTGAGTAAATTATCGTGCTTTTTTCGCGGGGCAAAGCTAAGACTTAAAACCTTTTGCACCAACGAGTGTCGTTATTTTATTTTCATACTTTTGAACCGCTTTGGCGAAGGTGTTTGTAAAAGACATTTTTTAAAAGTTCCGAAATAAAAATATTCACCACACTTCCTTGAAAGTATACTACAACCTCTCTGAATACCATGCATCACAAAATGCTGTTGTAACTGTAGGCACATTTGACGGGGTGCATATAGGCCATCAAAAAATACTAATTCGAATTTGTGCGAAAGCAGCCGAGTCAGGTCTCGCCTCCGTATTACTTACTTTCTATCCACACCCCAGACTGGTGCTTTTTCCGGATGATAATGATCTCAGATTGCTTAATACCCTTGCTGAGAAAATTGAGTTGCTCAGCAAAACCGGGATTGAGCATTTGGTAATTCATCCCTTTACAACAGCATTCAGCAGAATTACCGTGATCGAATATGTCAATGAAATTCTCATTGGCAGGCTCCATGTTCAAAGCTTAGTAATCGGATATGATCATCATTTTGGCCGCAACAGAGAAGGAAATTTGACCAATTTAAAAAGCCTTGGGCCCGAATATGGTTTTGAAGTAGAAGAAATTTCCGCTCAGGTTATTGATCAGGTAAATATTAGTTCTACAAAAATTCGAAACGCCCTGCTTTCCGGAAATGTGGTAAAAGCCACAGAGTGGTTGGGCTACGAGTACGGTGTGTCGGGCAAAGTAGTAAAGGGCAATGCATTGGGCAGGTCTATCGGTTATCCTACCGCCAATATTGATGTGGAGGACCCTGTAAAGCTTATACCCGGAAACGGCGTATACGCGGTAAAAGTCTACTTTGGAGAGCAGGTATACCTTGGCATGGCCAATATTGGTATCAGACCTACAGTTTCTGCAGAACTCCGGAAACCTTCACTCGAAGTGCATTTGTTTGGTTTTAATGGCGACCTTTATGGTAAGGAGCTACGTGTTACCTTTGCTGCCCGACTCAGAAATGAAATTAAGTTTGATAATCTTGAATTTCTTAAAGCACAGCTTGATCGCGACACCCGCGATGCGCGCAATTTTTTTACTTCTTACGCTGGTAAGCACACCATGGGCAAATACTGAAGTTGCCGCCCAAATTCAAGCACACATTTGCGATAAAATCAGTGATGATGGAATTTTAGCCCTGAAGAGACCTGACCATCACACGGTGCAGGCGGTATGTGAATGCAACGCGGATATTATTAAGTTGAGTAAAACTACTGCACTCGCAATGCATCCATGCTTTCGCGAAATGAAACACGTGCGTGAACTCAGCATAGAAAAATCACGCATGACGCAATTTCCGCAGGAGATTTTGGATATGGAAGGCTTGGAAACAATTTCGTTTGCATTTACACCCATTGCCAACCTGCCTGATGATTTGTGGAAGCTCCGAAACTTGAAAAACATCAATCTTAGGGGTACCTACGTTACCTCATTACCCGATGGTCTCGAGTTCGTGGAAGTGATCGATATGCGCATGATAGAATTTACCAAAGCCGAACAGGATGCCATCAGAGCACAGTATCCAGAGTCTGCAATATACTTTTCTGCTCCTTGTAAATGCTACTGAAATGAATATCACCATAGAAATTTCCCTATACCCACTTACCGAAAAGTACAAGGATGAAGTGCTTGAATTTATCAATAATTTGCAGAAGCAAGGTTTGAAAGTAAGGGTGAACGCATTGAGCACCCAAATTCAAGGTGAATACGGGCAGGTATGGACTGGCATTGGGGCAGCTATAGGCAAAACTTTCGGCGACGGTTTGCGCGCATCACTTGTAATGAAGGTGCTACCCGGCGATATTGATCTTGATTATCAACACACAGGGTGTTGACCAACTGGCTTGAATATAGTTCGGTAGTATTTAGCGTGATTTATATTTTTCTGGCTGCGCTCAGAAGTATATGGTGCTGGCCTGTAGGCATACTTGCATCGGCATTGGGGGTATTTCTCTTTATCGAAGTGAAGATTTACGCAGAAGCTTTTCTGTTCAGTTACTATGTTGTGATTGGTTGTTATGGCTGGTGGTATTGGAAGGTAGCCAATAGAGGAGGAAAAAATGGTATTGCAGTAGTTGAAATGCCACTATCCATGCATTTGAAATTGTTGCTCGGCGGGTATCTCGGCACCGCGCTCCTGTATTACCTCTTGAAAGTAAATACGGATGCCGCAATGCCATTGCTCGACTCATTTACCACAAGTTTTGCATTTATAGCCACCTGGCTTACTGCCCGGAGAATTCTGGAAAATTGGGTTTACTGGATGGTTATTAACGCCTTTACTATATACCTGTATCATTCAAGAGGGCTCGAAATTTTTGCATTGCTATCGGCACTATACACCATGCTTTCAGTATATGGATATGTGCAATGGTTGAGACGAATCAAAAAAGAAATCCAGTGATGGAGCCACCTCTGATAATATCAATTACAGGGCCTGAAAGCAGTGGGAAATCTACCCTCGCCAACCAGCTTGCATTACATTTCAATGCTCCCTGCACTGAGGAATATGCCCGCACTTATCTCAACAGCACTGGTGGGCTTTATGCCATTGATGATCTCGATAATATATGCTTGGGGCAGTTGAAGCTGCAGGATGAAGCCGTAAAGACGGCCCGCGACCTGGTAATTTTCGACACGGATATGCTCGTGCTTAGCATCTGGTCTAAATTCAGGTTTGGTAAGGTTTCTGCCTTGATCGAGTCAGCTTTGCGTACTAGCCGGGTTAGCCTATATTTATTATGTAAGCCAGATATCATTTGGACGCCCGACCCATTTCGCGAAAGCCCAAACCAATCAGAACGCGACTTGCTATTTGATCTTTACGCGCAATATCTCATTGGTCTTAATGCAAGATATATGGTTGTTTCGGGAAATTACGACAACCGTTTTCAATCGGCTATACAGGCTATTGAATCATTTGAAAATATCTGATTATTTGTTCTTAAAGCTATTTTTCAATGCCTACATTTGCAATATCTCACAGGGGTGCCTTACATCAAGCGGTCAAATGTGACCCAACGACAGGCTGAGATTATACCCTTTGCTTCGGCTTTCTTACGAAGCAAGCACCTGATCCGGATAATACCGGCGTAGGGAGAAAATTAGTTGGTACCGCTGCTTCCCTGAGTGGCGGCCGTTAACTAAAAATTAAATATTTATGTATCAAATTATTGCTGCAACTGCCCTGTGGGCTTTGCTGCTTTGCCAATCGCTTGCGGCGCAAAATTCTGTTTCAGGTTCTGTTGCAAGCCCTGATGGTTTACCATTGTCCGGAGCGCATATAGCCATTGAACATTCAATGCGCCATACCTTCTCCGCCGTTGATGGCACCTTCAATCTTGGTGCAATCAGCGAGAAGGTTTTTGTGCTGCGTATATCACATCTAGGTTATGCAACCTGGAGCGATACTACTACAGCCGGTGCAGTGGTGAATGCTGTGCTTGATCCTTTGCCGTTTATGGCCAATGAAGTCGTTGTATCAGCAACCCGCCTTTCGCCAAAGGCACCCGGTACTTTTCAGAATATTGAAAAGCAGGAAATTGAAAGGCTCAATATGGGCCAGGATTTTCCATTTTTGATCGGGTGGACGCCATCAATAGTCGTGACCAGCGATGCCGGCGCCGGAGTTGGCTATACCGGAATACGCATTCGCGGAAGCGACCAAACCCGCATTAACGTTACGGTAAATGGTATACCAATCAATGACCCCGAATCGCAGGGTGTTTTTTGGGTGAATATGCCCGACCTCGCTTCAAGCATGAGCAGCGTACAAATTCAAAGAGGTCTTGGTACAAGCACCAATGGTTCAGGAGCCTTTGGGGCATCAATCAATATTGCTACTGACGAGGTGCAGCGCGAGGCAGGTGCACAGGTAAACTTCACCTACGGATCATTCAATACCTGGCGGCGCAACGTTCAGTTTCAAACAGGTAAAATAGGTAAGGGCTTTTGGCTCGATGGACGACTTTCAGCCATAAACAGCGATGGGTTTATTGACCGGGCCGAAAGCAACATGAGCAGCTACTTTATGAGTGGAGGATTTATAAATGATCGTACCATGGTAAAAGCTGTTGTTTTTTCCGGAAAGGAACGAACTTTTCAGAGTTGGTATGGCACACCGCAGAGTAGAATTGAAAATGATGTACCTGCTATGATTGCCCACGCCCAAAGAGCAGGATTCACACAGGTTCAGCTTGATAACCTGCTTAATTCCGGACGAACTTACAACTTCTATCTCTATGAAAATGAAGTGGATGACTATGGACAAGACCATTATCAACTCCACCTAAGCCATGCATTTCGGCCCTGGATAAAGTTAACGGGAAGCCTGCATTATACTTATGGCAGCGGATTTTTTGAACAATTCAGAGAGAATGATCAATTTGCGGATTACGGGCTTCCCGAAGTAATCATAGGAAGTGATACAATGGCGGGTACTGACATGGTGCGTCGACGCTGGCTCGACAATCATTTCTACGGTGGCACCTATGCGCTGAACTTCAATAGGAAAGGGCATAATGTAACCTTGGGTGGAGGGATACACCTATACCGTGGCGACCACTTTGGTGAAGTTATTTGGGCGTCGATGGCCGGTGATATCGCGCCCAGTCACCGCTATTATTTCAATTATGGCAATAAAGATGAGTTTAATAATTACCTGAAGTGGGACTATACTTCAGGAAGATGGATGTTCATGGCTGAAGCACAGTTGAGAATTGTAGGCTACGAAACTGCCGGAATCGACAATGACCGAAGTCCATTTGATGTATCGGAAGATTTCGTTTTTTTCAATCCCAAAGCAGGAGCGCGCTACGCCTTGAATACTGCAAGCAGCATATACGGTTATGCAGGTATTGGCAACCGCGAACCCGTTCGCAATGATTTTGTAGATGCACTGCCCGGCGCCATACCAGTGCATGAAACGCTATTCAATTTTGAGCTAGGGTATACCTGTAAGAAGGATCGCCTTACGGCAAATGTAAACGGATATCTGATGAACTACTACAATCAATTGGTGCTTACAGGGCAGCTCAATGATGTAGGTGCTTCTGTGCGAAGCAATGTTGATAATAGCTACCGAGTGGGGATAGAAGGTGATGCCACTTTCACATTAAGCGAGAAGATTGTGTTGAACGCCAACTTGACCCTAAGTGAGAATAAAATCAGGAAGTATGTGGAAGTACTTTACGACTACACCGATGGATTTGACGTGGTTGAAGAAGTCTTTACAGATACTGAGATCAGTTTTAGCCCTTCAATAATTGGTGCTTCAACACTTATATTCAAACCTTTGAAGAATTCCGAAATGGCTGTTATTGCTAAATACGTTGGCGAGCAATACCTTGACAATACCCAACAAAGCAGCCGTTCGCTCGATGCATTCAGTACCATCGATGTGAAATTCGGGTATGTATTGAAGTCATCCATTTTTAAAGAAGTAGAATTTAGCTTGTTGGTGAATAATATTTTCAATGCAATGTATTCATCAAATGGGTACACCTACAGCTATATTGTTGGCGACCGTATTACCGAGAATTTTTTCTATCCGCAGGCAGGAATTAATTTTCTAACAGGTATTACACTAAGATTCTAGCCGCTGCAAGGCAATTGCTTCCGCGATTTTTGAGAGCTCGCTGTACTTTTCACGCGGTGAGCTTCCTTGCTCCCAAATAGTACCCAGCAATGCTGCCCCGTGAAAACCCAATTCGGCTACTTTTCTAATATTCTCCAGAGATACGCCACCGATAGCCAGAATGGGCTGCTTTGATTGTGGTATAATAACCAGAAGAGCGCGCCTGCTGAAACCAGCGCTCAAGGTACTGTGCGATATGCTGTCAAAAACCGGACTCAGGAAGCAATAGCTATACTTTTGTTTATCAGAATTAATGTCGGTGAGCTTATGAAATGTTCTGCTTACAATAAGCGTAGGGTGCATTCTGCGCCGAAACCATTGAATAAGCATATATAATTTACCTCTTTTTCTATGGACCCTGCTGAGGTGAATACCACCCAATTTGTACTTAAAAACCAATTGATGATAGCTGTGCAAAACTAACCTGCGGCGATATTCATCAGGAATGGATTTGATGTACTCAACCATCTGTCGCTTGGTAAACTTTGGCTTGCGAATATGGAAATACTGAAGACCCAGATCAAACATTCTGACTACTTCTCTGGCTTCATTTTCAATTGTATCCGGTGCGGAAATAACAACTATTTTCATGTCTTACCTGGCCTTAAGGGCGCAGAGTTCTGTAATGAAGTTGGGATTTTTTTCAGCAGCCGTGCCTACAACTATCAGATCAGCTCCAGCATTGTGGAGCTCATTTGCTTGTGAAGCTGATATAACTCCACCACCAACTATTATTGGTATGGTGGTAGCTTCGCGAACTGCTGAAACCATTTCCGGGCTTACAGTATTGACAGCCCCACTGCCTGCGTCAAGGTAAAGTAGCTGTAAGCCCAGCATTTCGCCGGCAAGCGCGGTTGCCACCGCAATTTCAGGTTTGTTGGCAGGTATAGGGTACGTGTTGCTCACATACAGGGCCGTGGTGGGTACTCCTGAATCTACCAAAATGTACCCGGTCGGTAGTATTTCCATGCCCGTTTTTTTCAAATAAGGAGCCGCTGCTACGTGGTGGCCAATAAGGTATTCAGCATTGCGGCCACTAATGAGCGAAATGAAAAGTACAGCATCAGCACCCTTTCTGATTTGCATCGGCGATGACGGAAAGAGCACAACGGGTACTTTGCACATTGCCTTTATTTCCTTTACCATATCGAATGGTTCTGGTTTCGTAATTAAGCTTCCACCAAAAAGAAATAGATCCAAATTCACATCTTCTGCGAGCCGGGCTATTTCATAAAGCTGCTCACGACTGCTAATTTTATCAGGATCGATGAGTTGGGCAAAAAGTTTTTTACCATCAACCCGGGCGGCTTTTATATATTCAAGTATGCTCAAAATGACCTTTGGAGCAAATGTACATTAATCCACTAAATAGGCCAGAGAGAGCTTATCAAGAAGTTTTACCACAATGGTATGATGGTGGTTTTGGCCACCGTAGCTAAGTTGCACGTGTGCTGTTCCGTCAGCGAGATTACAATCGATTAGCCTTATATCATGAAAAGGAAGGCCCGTTTCATACTTTTTGAAAACTGCTTCTTTTATGCTCCAAATAATACTCAGTGACTTTACGCGATTCTCAACCCCGGTTAGTTTTACTTCGTGCTCATTTGTAAACTTCATCGAAATTCGTTCCAGCTTTTGGCTGAAAACCTGAATATCGATACCTGCCTTATTATGGGAAAGCACCACAGCAACATTATTTGCCGAATGGCTCAATGAAATATGCGGGCCATTGAAGAGCACCGGCTGCCTGCCCATATATTGCTGTATGGCTTCAGGGTAAATCTTACAGAGAAGGTATCTTGATGCCAGCCATTGCAGTCGTTTTTCAACATGTTTTATCTGGCGCAGTGCTTCTGACGGATAGCCCTGCTGCTCAAGCGAATTTTGAAAGAATGCATCAGACTCAGTAGCTTCCCACAAGGCAACTTCGCTATTGTACTCAAGGCTATAAAAGACAAGTGGCATTGTGGACTGTGTAAATTTAAATTGAAATAAAAGCAGTGTCAAATATACTCGGCTCATATTATTATCTTTGCACCTTCAAAAAACGAAACAAAAGATGAGCAAATCTGCTGAAATCAAAAGATTACCTTACAAAGTAAAAGATATAAGCCTTGCGGAATGGGGCCGCAAGGAAATAAGACTCGCAGAGGCTGAAATGCCCGGACTGATGGCCCTTCGCCAGGAATTTGGTAAATCCAAGCCTTTGCAAGGTGCACGTGTCGCTGGTTGTCTGCACATGACTATACAAACGGCCGTGCTGATAGAAACCCTTACCGAACTCGGTGCTCAGGTTACCTGGTCAAGCTGCAATATATTTTCTACACAAGACCATGCCGCTGCTGCTATAGCTGCTGCAGGTGTTCCGGTATATGCCTGGAAAGGTATGACTGCCGAAGAATTTGACTGGTGTATTGAGCAGACTATATTGTTCCCTGACGGGCAGCCGCTTAATATGATACTCGATGACGGCGGTGACCTTACCAACATGGTATTCGACCAGTTCCCTGAACTGATAGCCGGTATTCGCGGACTTTCAGAAGAAACTACAACGGGTGTGCACAGGCTGTATGAGCGAATGAAGAATGGCACCTTGCCGATGCCTGCAATCAATGTGAACGATTCGGTAACCAAGTCAAAATTCGACAATAAATATGGCTGTAAGGAATCGCTTGTTGATGCTATACGACGTGCCACAGACATAATGATGGCCGGAAAGGTAGCAGTTGTAGCAGGTTACGGCGATGTGGGTAAAGGTTCGGCTGCATCGCTTCGTGGAGCCGGCGCCCGCGTAATTGTAACTGAGATTGACCCTATTTGTGCGCTTCAGGCCGCAATGGATGGATATGAAGTGAAGCGTATGAGCGACGCCGTGAAAGAAGTTGATATTGTCGTAACCGCCACCGGAAACAAAGACATTATTGGTGGAGAGCATTTCAAGAATATGAAGGACAAAGCCATCGTTTGTAACATTGGCCACTTTGATAATGAAATTGATGTTGCTTGGCTCAACAAGAATTTTGGCAATACCAAAATTAATATCAAACCACAGGTTGATCTTTACACCATCGACGGTAAGGACATAATTCTGCTGGCTGAAGGCCGATTGGTAAATCTAGGATGTGCAACAGGCCATCCTTCATTTGTAATGTCTAATTCATTTACCAACCAAACCCTTGCCCAGTTGGAGCTTTGGAACAATCACGGTGCATATGAGAATAAGGTTTACACCCTGCCAAAAGCTTTGGATGAAAAAGTAGCCCGCCTGCACCTTGACAAAATTGGTGTTCAACTTGAAACCCTGCGCCCTGACCAGGCTGATTATATCGGGGTTGCAGTTGAAGGGCCTTTTAAGCCTGAAACATACAGGTATTGATTTCAATAAGCATTTCTAATCAAAAAACCCTGTTACCAAGCAGGGTTTTTTGGTTTGCCTGAAATCTTTGATTGATTTTAATTGAAAATACGAAGTTCATTCGTATTGGGATTGAACTGGGTTTGGAATCTTAGAAGAGGCCTGCGTGCTGATCCGCTTAGGGGTACACCATCTACCACAGAAAAAGTTGATCCGCAGCACTCATCATCCACCGCGATAAGATTCGTATCGTCAACGGACACTCGGCAGCCATCCGGCACCTGAAAGGTACAATGCCGGTCGTGTACAACAAATTCAGTAAGGGTAAGGCGATATACCATTATTCCCTGCGAACCACCTGTAAGATTTAACCACCCGCCAGGATTTTGCAAATCGGCATAATCCGGTAAATTTAAGTTTATCACAAAATCAGTAGGGATGCGGGGTACCTGCACTTCGCTTCCATCATCTACCTTATCACATGAAATTGAGATGAAGAGCATTGAAATCAGAATAAAAGGTGAAATTCGCATTGCAGAACTATTCATATTTTACACAAAGATGAGATTTCTAATCCGACCTTACCTCTTACAAATTTCAGTGATTATCACACTCTTGTTTGCCGCACCGATGGTATACGGGCAAGAGAAACAAAAATCGCCTGAAAAGCAACAAAAAGAATTTCTGAAACTGCAGGATGATCGCGATCAAAATTCAGAAGAAAAGCTCAAAGAAGATAAAAAGAAGCACGATTCAATACAAACCAAGGAAACCCGTAAGCGAATGAAAAACAATAAGAAACGAGCAGGCAGGCTTCAGAGCAATAAGCACGATCGCAGCTTTTTTCAACGCATCTTTACCAAAAAACCAAAGGGTAGGTAGTCGGTCTGAATTGTTAAGAATTGCTTATTCGTACAAACCCGATTCCTTTGAGAGTAGCTTAAATGAACTTAGCTTTACAGAGCGATATTATCCAATTGCTCAATTTGATAAAATCAACACAATCATTACCTGATCTAAATTTGGTCAAGTCTTGGATTTTAAAGAAGCTGATTTTCAGACGAAGTTTTTTTTGCTTTGGTTGGTTGAATCAATTTTGAATATATTAGCGCCCTTGTTGCGAAAAATTAACAAAACGTAAACTGTATCTTATGTTGCGAAATCTTTACCTATCAGTTCTGTCATTCACATTTCTTTCGTTTTCCGCTGTAGCTCAGGTGGGTTCGGGTACCTTAATGGGTAAACTCACCGATTCAGAAACAGGAGAAGCCTTACCTTTTGTTAACATTGTGTTGCAATCCGGCGATCGACAGGTTGCCGGAGGGGCAACCGATTTTGATGGAAATTACACCATTAAACCTATTTCGCCAGGCAGTTATGATGTGCTCGTATCATATGTAGGGTATAATGCTCAACGAATTGGCGGCGTCAAAATAATTGGTGAGAAAATTACCAGAGTTAACATAAAACTAGAAGCGGGTATTAAGCTTACTGAATTTGAACTTATTGATTACAAGGTTCCGCTTATAGATCCTGATGGAGGAACATCAGGAGCTACCATTACACGTGAAGACATTGAAAAGCTGCCAGGTAGATCCGCAGCATCTATTGCTACGACCGTTGCCGGCGTACAGCAAAATGAAGACGGTATTTCAGTCCGCGGTGCGAGAGAAGAAAATACCTTCTACTATATAGATGGTATCAAAGTACGCGGTAGCACAAACCTTCCCAAGGCTGCCATAGAACAAGTTCAGGTAATGACCGGTGGTATACCTGCAAGTTATGGTGATGCAACCGGCGGTATTATTGCTGTAACTACAAGAGGCGCCAGCAGTTTTTATTTTGGAGGTATTGACATTATTACTTCGGGCTTCAGGAACCAGGATGGAGATGGAGTTGGTCTCGACGCCTTTGCCCGCACACAAGTGGAAGGTGTACTTTCCGGCCCACTTCTTTGGAAAAAGGATGCCGATGGAAAAAGAGAACGGGCGCTGCTTGGATTTTTCTTATCGGGTAATTATAGAACCGCAATGGATACGCGTCCTTCTGCAATAGGCAACTTCCGCCTGAAGAACGATTCTAGGCAAAGCATTGTTGACCAACCTCTGAATTTCGTATTTAATGGACTCACTCCCGGAGGTGGTTCCGGCGTTTTTATTGATCAGAACGGTCAAATCCAGCTTTCATCTTCATTTACGCCTAGTATTCAAGGTAACCAAGCAGCGCTATTTCTTGGCGAAGATGATTGGGAGCAGGTGGATGCACGCCAAAACGCTGCGCAAACAGGTGGTTCCATGACTGGAAAAATTGACGTTGCCACAACCCCAAATATTGACCTCTCTTTCGGTGGTACTTTCGACGTAACCAATTCTACCAACTACAGCTACGGAAATAGCTTGATGAACTTTCAAAACAACAGCGAGTCTCGCAACCTGAACTTCAGAACTTTTGGCCGCTTTACACAGCGATTTGCGAGCGATCAAAGCGGAGAGAGCCAAAGCTTGATAAAAAATGCTTTTTACAGCATCATGGTCGACTACGAACAGACCAACTTCCGCCAGTGGGACCCGCGTCACCAGGATAATCTATTCAACTACGGTCACATTGGTAAGTTTGAAACTGTTGAAACCCCTAATTACAATTTCAGGGGCGATACAACCGCAGTGGGTTTTTACCACGACGGTTTCAGGGTGCTCGAAACAAACTTTACACCTAGCAATACCAATGCTGATCTTGCATCATATACCAGTGCACTTTACAATTTTTATGATGAGATCGGTTTTAACGTTCGAACCATCGATGATATTGATGCCGCCGGTGGTCTTAGAAATGGCCGCACCCCAGCATCTGTATACAATCTCTTTAATGCCGTAGGAACTCCGTCAAACACCTTCAGAAATTTTGACCAAAACCAATTCCGTATCACAGGTTCCGGATCAGCTGATGTTGGATCACATGCCATAACACTTGGCTTTGAATTCGAACAGTTCACCCAGCGCAATTTTAACGTTGCTCCTATTGGCTTGTGGAACGCTGCCCGACAGCTTACAAATTCGCACTTAACTCAGCTTGATTTTAATGCAGCACCTACGGTTAATTTCATTGGTCCCGATGCGTTCTTCACATTCCCTCGACTCAATGACATTGAAAGCCAAAGTACCTTTGACAGAAATTTAAGGACATCCTTAGGCCTTGACCCCAATGGATCAGACATTATTTATGTTGATGCCATCGACCCCAGCACCTTCAATCTTGATATGTTCAGCGCAGATGAGCTACTCAACCAGGGTTTTGAATATGTAGACTATTACGGTTATGATTACAAAGGCGAAAAGCTCACCGGCGGTTCAAGACCTACCATCAATGATTTCTTTAACGAGCGTGATGCAAATGGAAACCTCACCAGACCAAGAGGCGCATTCGAGCCAATATATATTGCCGGCTATATTATGGATAAGTTTGCTTTTGATGATATCATTTTTAACGTGGGTGTGCGTATTGACCGATTTGATGCGAATCAACCTGTATTGAAAGATCAGTTTGTAATAGGTGAAGCGCGCACTGTTGCAGAAACCAGAAATCAAAATCCTGAAAGTTCGATTTTCTTCGAGCATCCATCTAGTGTTGGTGAAGATTGGGTAGTATATGTGAACGATCTTCAAAACCCAACGGCTGTGAATGGATACCGCGATGGTAATACCTGGTACAATGCACAAGGAATAGAAGTTGCCGATCCAAGAGTGCTTAGAACTGCCGCTGGTATTGCGCCACTTTTGGTTGACCCAAATGCTGTAGGTGAAAATCTTAATCAAAATGCTTTCAGAGATTATAAGCCACAGATTAATGTAATGCCCCGCGTGGCCTTTTCATTCCCTATATCCGATGAGGCAGTATTCTTTGCTCACTATGATATACTTACCCAGCGCCCTACCGGCCAAAATATCTTTAATCCAACGGATTACCTTTTTATCATAAACCGTGGAAATGCTGCTATAGCCAACCCAAATCTGCGCCCAACGCGTACCACGGACTATGAACTTGGATTCCAACAGGTACTTTCTCGATCATCATCGCTAAAGATTGCAGCTTTTTACCGCGAAACGCAGGATGAGATTCAGGCTCGAAGACTCCTGGAAGCATTTCCTGTTACATATACCACTTTTGACAACTTCGACTTTGGTACTATCAAGGGGATGTCGTTTACTTACGATTTACGTCGCACAGGCAACATTACACTTCGCTTGAACTACACCTTGCAGTTTGCTTCAGCTACAGGATCTAATGCCAACAGCGCAGTGAATCTTGTAAACTCAGGTGAGCCAAACCTTCGCGTTATATTCCCAACGGATCGCGACCAGAGACACCTTATCATCACCACATTTGATTACCGCTACAGGGCAGGTAAGGACTACAATGGTCCGGTAATAAACGGAAAGCAAATACTTTCCAATACCGGTCTTAATTTCGTAGGTACATTGGGCTCAGGTACCCCATATTCGCAGCAGCAAAGGGCTACCGCCGATGCCTTTATTACAGGTGGCGGTAACAGACAATTGTCAGGCTCGGTGAATGGCTCCAGATTGCCTTCACAATTTAGAATTGATGCACAGTTGGACAAAAGCTGGACTCTTCGATTTGGTAAGGATGGCGATCGCCAAAAACGTGCAATGCTAAATACCTACCTACTTATCAATAATTTGCTTAATACCCAGAATATCATTAGCGTTTACCGATTTACAGGCAATCCTGATGATGATGGATACCTTAATGCACCGCAATTTCAGCCTGCCATCAATGCCCAGCTCGATGAAGAATCATTCAGACAGATGTACGGCCTGAAAGTAAATTCACCGGGCAATTATTCAGTAGCCCGCACCATTCAGTTGGGTATCAGACTAGACTTTTAATGAATCAATTGCCAAAAAATAAATATAATCCCATGAGAGTGTTAAAAACCATAGTTCTTTGCGCAGCTCTGCTCACTGCCAGCGCGAATCACCTTCAGGCCCGGGAATGGCTTGGGCCAAAGGCAAACAATTCTCAGAATGGCGTAAAAGCCAAGGCAGCCAATTGTTCACCGGCTCAAACTATCACTGAGTTCTTTGTGAACAACGTGCGCACCTCTGCAGAAACGGGTGGAAATACTTGGTTCGACCGGGGTAATGGTCAACCATACTATGAAGTACCAGCCGGCGAAAGAAACCACGCCCTCTATGCCGGGGCGCTTTGGATGGGAGGGGTTGACCCTGCGGGTAATTTAAAGCTTGCCGGTATCACTTTCCGCCAGCGTGGAAATGATTACTGGCCTGGACCATTAACCATCGATGGCACTGCATCCACTATTCAGCCAACCTGCGCAAAGTGGGATAGATTTTATCTTATGTCAAGGCAAATGGTAGAGCGACACAGGTATTACTTTACGCTTGTAGCACAGGGCTTAGACCCGCTTGAAGACCCAATATTTGCTGATGGATATCAAATACCTCCTGAGATATTAAACTGGCCTGCTCACGGTGATGTAGGTCTTGGACAAAGTTTTAATATAGCGCCTTTCCGCGATCTGCGCGACCCGGTAACGCAGGATATTGTCACTATACCGGGACTTTATGAGCCCGACCGTGGAGATTATCCTCTGTATGACCTTGAGCAGGAAATCGATTGCCGCCTTCGACTCGTTACTGACCCGGTTCCACTTTTTGGTGACTTTACCATGTATTGGGTTTTCAATGACAATGGTAACATTCATACCGAATCTCAGGGTCAGCCTATTGGAATGGAAATTCAGGCTCAAATGTTTGGTTTTACAACCAATGATGAGATCAATAACATGACCTTTTGTAATTATGTGTTGATAAACCGTGGCACACTTACTTTACAAAATACATTCTTTGCTCAGTTTGTCGATTCTGATCTTGGTAATGCAGTAGATGATTATGTAGGCTGTGATGTAGGCCGTGGTCTGGGATATTGCTATAACGGCGACAACAATGACGAAGGTTCCGTAAGCGGTCCCGGCTATGGTGAGCAACCACCGGCCATCGGGGTTGATTTCTTTGAAGGTCCTTACCAGGATAATGACGGCATCAACAATCTAGTGGGCATTGGTCTTAACGAGGCACTCAACGGACTCGGTTATCTTAATCTCGACCTTCCGCAAGAGGAACGCGATACTATCATAGATAACGAGCGTTTCGGAATGCGTCGATTTCTTTATTTCTCAAACTCAGGACAGGGTGCTCCAATACCTACTACTGACCCTAATATTGCCATAGAATTTTACAATATGATGCGTGGTATTTGGAAAGATGGAACACTTATGACTGTAGGTAGTCTGGGCTACAATCCTACGAATCCAAATGCTGTTCCTACTGACTTTATGTTTCCGGGCTTGAGCGATCCGCTTTTCTGGGGTACCCAAGGAATCAATCCTAATTTCCCTAATCCTGCAGGCTGGACTGAGGAAACGTCCGGTAACCCGCCTGACGACCGACGTTTTCTGCAATCTGCGGGCCCCTTCACCTTGAAACCTGGTCAATTTAATAATATTACCGTTGGAGTAGTTTATGCCAGAGCGACAACGGGGGGGCCATTTGCTTCGGTGAGGGCGCTTCTTACAGTTGATGACAAGGCTCAGGCATTGTTTGAGAATTGTTTCCGCCTGCTTGATGGCCCCGATGCTCCGGATGTTACATTCCAAGAGCTTGACAAAGAGATCATACTCTATTTAAGAAATACAAACCCAATTTCGAATAACAGGTTTGAGCAATATGCAGAGTTAGATCCTACTATTCCTCCAGCAAATGTAGAAGATGTGCCCAACGACCGCTTTTACCGCTTCCAGGGTTATCAAGTATACCAGCTTAGAAGTTCTGAAGCTTCAATTTCAAGTATAGATGATCCTGCAGAATCGCGTCTGGTATTCCAATGCGATGTTCGCGATGGTATCAGTCAGATTATTAACTACGAATTTGACCAACAGATTCAACTGCCAGTGCCAACCGAAAAAGTTAATGGTAACGACCTGGGCATTAGCCATTCCATCAGAATTACCCAGGATTTATTCGCCATTGGCGACAACAGACTGGTTAACTTCAAGAAATATTACTATATCGCCGTTGCATATGGGTATAATAATTATGAAGAGTATGATCCAAACCCAAATCAACTTACTGGACAAGCCAGACCTTACATTAGAGGTAGAAAAGGTGCTACCGGCGAGATCAGTGAAGTCATTGCAATTCCTCACAAGCCTTCTCCTGCCAATGGCGGTACGATACCCCAAAGCCAATTTGGTGAAGGCTTGCCGATAAGCAGAATTGAAGGTGCGGGCAATGGTGGAAACCAACTACAACTTACTCAGGAAAGTATTGATGCTATTATGGCCGGTCCCCCTTACAAAATTGACAAGCTCGTTTATGAGCCTGGTTTTGGCCCTTTGAAGGTTAAGATTGTAGATCCGCTAAATGTGCAGCCGGCCAGTTTCGAATTGAAGTTCTACAATGCGAAAGATGCCAATGGCAATTATACTGGCAATATTGCAGATGCAAGTTGGTATTTGGTGAATCTAGATTCACCTCAAGATACCGTCCGCAGTGAAACTACCATTAGCGCAGCCAATGAGCAGATCATCCCGGAATACGGTATTTCATTAGAAGTTCGTCAATATCAGTACCAAAGAAATAATCCGCTTTCAGCATTGGCGACTTTCTACCCCGAACTGCTTAATTCATCGCTCACATTTACATCAGGCCCTGTTGATTGGCTTACAGGTATACAAGATGCTGAAGGTCAGACATCGCAAAATTGGATCCGTGCGGGTACCGTTACTGAAGATTCTGAAGGAACATCTCCCTGCTTCTTGCTGGAAGATGGTACCATAGCTCCATTCGTTTTTGACGATCACCTGAATGTTGATGACAGGCAAATTTTTGAGAATGTGGTAGATGGAATACTCTCTCCCGCTCGACTTGCCGCAGCCTATAATTGCGGCCCTTCGCCTATGTCTACTGATGCACGAGCGCAGATTCAGAATGCAAATCGCGATATATCCGTGATCGGGTCAGTTGAATTGATTTTTACTCCTGATAAGAGCAAATGGACAAGGTGTCTGGTATTCGAAATGCAAACTGATATTAATTTCTCTCAGTTTAACAAAGAGAAGTTGTTCCTTCGCGGTGCACTCTCAGTTGATAAGAATGGAAGAAATCAGCTACAAACAGGTGCCAATATCAGTGAATGCACTTTCAATGGCGCACAGGTAATAACTCAGGATTATTTGAACACATTGAGCGCTCCAGCTCAGCAGGTGCTTCTTGCTGGCTTGATTCTGGAGTATCCGCAGATATCTCAGTTGAGCGACCTTCTGGGGCTCTCAATCGGTATGAGCTGGTTCCCTGGATATGCGATCAATCTTGAAACCGGTGAACGACTTAATGTTGGTTTTGGTGAAAATTCATACCTGGCTGCTGACAATGGCCGTGATATGCTTTGGAACCCATCGTCAAGAATAACCACTACACTTGGCCTTCAAGAGCTTTTTGGCGGGGAGCATTATATCTATATTTTCAGAAATGAAGCACTGCGCCGTGAGCTCACTACCCAAATGCCTATGTATGATGGTGGTCAGTATGCTTACAATAACATGAATGGTACCATTACACAGCGTCGTAATGTATACAGAGGTATGGATTGGGTAATGTTTCCAATGCTAGCTGTAGGTCAGCAATGGAGATCTATCGAAGAAGGTCTTGTCCCGGGTGAAGCGCGAATTTCAGCCAGAGTTGCCAAACCTTATGAGGCTTACGCAACTGCTGTCGAAGCGCTCGGTTCGGGTTCTCTTCCATTCGTTTCGCCTACAACCAATAGGGAACTTAGTGAGAATCAGTGGTACCCTTATTACCAGTTTAGTTCAAAAGGGTTTGAGACCATAACACAAAATCTGGTAACGGCCAAATCATCCCTTGATATGATTGATATAGTACCTAACCCTTATTACGCTTACTCAGCTTATGAAACAAGTAGGGTAGATAACAGGGTTAAGTTTGTAAATCTGCCTCAGGAATGCAAGATTCAAATATTCACGCTGAACGGCTCGCTCGTAAGGATATTTGAGAAAGACAACCCCTTGACTTTCCTTGAATGGGACCTGCAAAATGAGAAGTTTATTCCGATATCCGGCGGCATGTACCTCGTGCATATACAGGTGCCAAACGTTGGTGAGAGGGTGGTGAAATTCTTTGCAGCCACCAGACCTACTGACTTGAGAAACTTCTAATTAAACCGAAACTGATCGAACAATAGACCAGAAGATGAAACACATTTCAAAATACGCATCGTTTGCACTTATAGCATCTTTTTTTGTAGGAACAACCCTTCCGGTAAAAGCAGGTAATCCTGACAGGGCCGGATCGGCGGGTGGACAGCAGCTATTGATAAATCCATGGGTGCGCAGCAATGCGCTGTCCGGATCAAATATGGCAAGCGCCAGCCCGCTGGAGTCGATGTTCCTCAATGTTGCCGGTATGGCTATGGTAAAACAAACCGAAATTGGTTTTACCCACATCAATTACCTCTCAGGTGCTGATGTGGGCATCAATAGCCTTGGCTTGGTGCAGCGAGTAGGTGAAACAGGGGCGCTTGGATTGAGCGTTTCTTCCTATAATTTTGGTGATATACGCCGCACCACCACTGAGACGCCCGATGGCGATGGTACTTTCTTCAATGTCAATATGCTGAATATTGGCCTGTCATATGCCAAGGCATTTTCAAACAGTATTTACGGAGGTTTGACTGTGAAATTGGTAAGCGAAGGAGTTGCTGACCTTCGGGCCAGTGGGGTGGCTTTTGATGCCGGCATCAAATACGTAACCGGTGAAAGAGATCAGGTTCAATTCGGAATATCACTACGAAATATAGGGCCACCTCTGTCATTCTCAGGCGATGGTTTGAGTTTTGAAACACAGGCGCCGGCAGGTGACCATTCCCTCACTGCGGAGTGGCGTTCTCAAAATTATGAGCTGCCTTCATTGGTGAATATTGGGATTAGCTACGACTTTCTTTTTACCGAAGACCACGGACTTACGGCAAGCGGCGCTTTTGTAGCCAATTCCTTTACCCAAGACAATTTTCTTGTCGGTGCAGAGTACAATTTTAAGCAGATGCTCTATCTGCGTGCAGGGTATCACTATGAACCCAATATTACAGATAAGGAATTGCGAAGGATTGCATACACCGGTTTTTCGGCAGGTGCCGGTTTGCAATTTGAGTTCGGTGAGAAAAAAACCCGTATGAGTGTGGACTACGCTTACAGGGCATCTGATCCGTTTAACGGCACACACGGAATCGGCGCAAGAATACACATAGGTCGCACAGAGTAATTTAAAAATTATTACATTTGTAACTCAGAGAAAGCCCTTTCAAAGGGTTTTCTCTTTTTTTGATATATGGACAAAACCACAGAAGCCATGTCGAAAATAAACTATTATACCCAAGAAGGTCTCAACCGAATTAAATCTGAATTGCATCAATTGAAAACAATTGAGCGCCCAAAAATATCACAACAAATTGCCGAAGCACGCGATAAAGGCGACCTTTCCGAAAATGCGGAATACGATGCTGCGAAAGAAGCCCAAGGCCTTCTGGAAGCACGTATAGCTAAAATGGATGATATGCTCGCCAATGCCCGAATTGTTGATGAGTCAAAAATGGATGCATCAAAAGCCTATATCCTGAGCAAAGTAAAAATCAAAAACCTCGCTAATAATCAATTGGTGGAATATCAATTGGTGGCCGAAAATGAAGCAGATATTCGCCTGAAGAGAATTTCTGTAGACTCGCCTATCGGCAAAGGTCTGCTGGGTAAAGCGGTAGGTGAAGTGGCCGAAATTGAAGTGCCTGCAGGAAGAGTGAAATTCGAAGTGGTTGAAATTTCAAGATAGTGCTATGGCAACCATTTTCACCCGAATTGTAAACCGTGAAATTCCCGCTCAGATCATTGCCGAAGACGACAGATTTCTGGCATTTTTGGATTCAAGCCCACTCAAAGCTGGCCATACCCTTGTAATACCAAAGCAGGAGATCGACTATATTTTTGAAGTACCCGATGCACTTCTTGGCGACATGATGGTATTTGCGAAAGCAGTTGCAAAAAAGATCGAAAAAGTAATAAGCTGCGAGCGCATAGGAGTTTGCGTTATCGGCATAGAAGTTCCACATGCGCACATACACCTGATACCCATGAACAGCGTGAGCGATATGAACTTTGCCAGGCCCAAGTTATCACTCACTTCAGAAGAGATGGCTTCAATCGCTGATCGAATCTGCAAGGCCTGAAAAACTACCTCAATTTCCTTTTCGGATTTGCATTCAGAAATGCCTTCCAGCTTCCGTTGCCTGAAGGAATTTTATTGTCGGCCTGAAAACTATGGCATACCGCAGCAGCAATTCCGTCAGTAGCATCAAGCTGTTCAGGAATTGATGGCATACTCAGCAATGTCTGAATCATCTTCGCAACCTGTTCTTTCGAAGCATTTCCATTGCCGGTAATCGATTGTTTTATTTTTCTCGGCGCGTATTCGGTATAAGGGATTTCACGGCTCAAGGCTGCTGCAATTGCCACCCCTTGTGCGCGCCCAAGTTTGAGCATACTTTGCACATTCTTTCCGAAAAACTGGGCTTCAATGGCCAACTCATCAGGATGGTATTGGTCTAAAAGTCCAATGGTTTTATCAAAGATCACTTTTAGCTTAAGGGCATGGTCTTCATACTTTTCCAGATGTATAACGCCATAGCTCAAAAGCGATATTTTTGCAGCTTTTTGCACAATAATGCCATAGCCCATAATTGTCGTGCCGGGGTCAATACCAAGAATAATCCGTTCTAATGCCAATCGCTTACCTTTAGGCCTCTAATGTATAAAACACTTTCCATTGCTCTTACACGACCAGGGTTGCGTATTGCCTCGGCGCTCTTCATGTTGGTCATAATTGGTTTCGCTGTCGCAGAAAATGGAGTTCCCTTGTTTCAAACTGGTAATGGCATCTGGCCTGAGTTACCTTTTGCATTGTTAATCGTATTTGCCATTACCCCTCTGAACTTGTATTGCGAAACCCGAAAGTGGAGTATACTTATGGGAGCGGGTCATATTCCTTTTTCGCTTGCTTTAAAGCAGGTATTGGCCGGACTATGTGCAGGCTTTGTCACGCCAAACAGGATAGGAGAATTCGCCGGAAGGCTTTACAAAATGCCTCAGCACCTGATAAAAAAAGGGGCCACTATGGCTTTGGCAGGAAGTGCTATTCAAAGCAGTATCACGCTACTATTTGGCCTTGTTGCCATCTTTATGTTCCCGCTTGTTCCCAATTCAATTAAAGCATGGTCGGCCAGTTGGGAGCTCATTTTCGCGGTGTTTCTTTTATTATTCATTTGCATAGTGGCTATTCATCTTCCCGTGGTAAGAAGGAGAATATATGAAGCATGGAGGTTGCTAAGAACTGTAAACCTTTCAACACTTTTTCACGCCTTGAAATGGGGCATTTTGCGCTATCTCGTATTTACAGCCCAATTTATATTCATACTGAAGTTTTTCGGATGTGAGCTTAGCGGCAAAGATTGTTTCTTTGGCGTAGCCTTGTTGTACTTTTGTCAGAGCATTGTACCCGGAGCAGCATTTGGCGAACTTGGAGTGAGGGAAACACTGTCAATAGCCATTTTTGGCGCCTTTATGCCTGGTGCCCTGATGCCAGCCATAGTAGCCTTGATTATCTGGCTCGCCAATATCGTGATACCTGTAGTTGCAGCCAGTTTAATATTCGGATATGCCCGGCGCTTCAATGCCTGATTTCTATTTCATTATCTCTGCTGCTGCCATTGTGCTTGCGGCAATTTATTCGCTCATACTGCTTGCTGTGCTCTTGATGGTAATCAGCAAAAAGACCGTTGCTCCAAAATCTGAAGCATCTGGTATCCTTAGCGTTGTAATACCATTCAGGAATGAAGGTTCTGACCTATTCAAAAGATTTGCCGAGGTAGAATCTTCTGGATTGGCTCTAAAAAGCCGCGTGATCTTTGTTGATGACCATTCAACCGATCTCCATAGGGATATCACAGCGAAAGAACTTCCGCCCGGTGCTGAGCTGCTTACACTCCTTGCCGGATTAACAGGAAAGAAGCAAGCCATAGCCTATGCCATGCAATATGCGCATACCGAATGGGTGCTTACCAATGACACCGATGCAAATATTAACCCTGAAATACTCAATTATATCTCTGGATTATCTCCAGAAGCCAAGTTGTACCTATTGCCTGTAAAACCTGTTTCAGTGCCGAGTATCGCTTCAAAACTATTTGCAATTGAATTTATAATATTGCAAGCCGTGGGTGTTGCTTTCGCAAAAATGCGTAAACCCATACTTGCAAACGGAGCCGGATTGATTGTAAACCGAAAAGCATTCCTTGATACAAAAACACGCCGCACCGACTGGCATTTGTCAGGAGGTGATGATATCTTCACCATGCTGGCTATTCACAAGGCATTTGGTAGTCGTTCAGTTGACGCATTAATAACATATAAGCCGCTGGTAGAAGCTGCATTTCCAAAAAGTTTTGCAAAATTATGGCAGCAACGCGTTCGCTGGGTGGCCAAAGTACCTGCAGTGCCGAATCTTAGATTTGGTATATTGTCCTGGTTTGTATTAATAATCAATATGTTGACTATTGGGGTCACAGCGAATGCGGCTCTCTCCGGCATCTCATCAACTGCTGTGGTTGTACTTTCGTTGAAATGGATTCCTGAATTGGCTTTGGCAGCGTGGGGAGTTTTGTATTTTCGACGGCCCGATTGTGCTATCTGGATTATTCCTGCACTTGCAGTTTATCCATTGTATCTTCTGGTACTCACTGTAACTGCTGTATTTTGGACCCCTCGTTGGAAATAGCATTTTGATGCATAGCGATACTTTGCATACTCCGGGGCAACTTGCCTGGCTTCGCTTTCGCAAAAACAAACTTGCCATGGCGGGAATGTTTATCATAATTCTGGCATCGGTAATTTCAATTCTTGGGGCCAATATTAGGCCCGATTCCACCAAAGATGCCAATACCCAACAACTCAATATTTCCCGAAAAGGGCCAAACTTCAATGTAGAAGTTCTGAGAGTAGCAAGAGAAGCAAAAAACACCTCAGATAATTTTTTCTCAGCCCTGCTTTTTGGGGGTAAACATAATTCATACGCAGAATTGCCATTGCATAGTTATACACTGAATAATGACAGCATTACAGGCTTCTTCTACGGCGGCAACGACCAAGAGAGTGGTATGCCTTTCGCGATGCACATCATGGATGTGGTATATGAGCTCGAACCTGGCACTGTGAAGTGTGCGGATGGTGTTTGTATTGGCGCAAATAGCAGCAGAAATCAGGTACAGGCAAATATTGCTGAGGTATTAAAATCAGTTGGCGACTATCACATATACCGAAAATACTACCTGCTCGGTACTGATAAATTTGGTCGTGATTTGCTGAGTAGGCTTATGGCCGGTACAGTAATTTCTCTTTCAGTAGGTCTTATTTCTGTAATAATATCGCTCATCCTGGGTATAGGGTTGGGCGCAGTGGCCGGATATTACGGAGGTAAAGTTGATGATGTAATCACATGGCTTACCAACGTGGTATGGTCAATACCTACCTTACTGTTGGTTATTGCAATAACCTTTGCTTTGGGAAAAGGATTCGTTCAGGTGTTTATCGCAGTAGGCCTTACCATGTGGGTAGAAGTAGCAAGGGTGGTAAGAGGGCAGGTACTCTCACTTCGCAATATGGAGTATATAGAAGCGGCAAGGGCGCTGGGTTATTCGGCGCCACGTATCATTTCTATGCATGTAATTCCAAATATTATGGGGCCTGTTATAGTAATCTCGGCTGCCAATTTTGCAAGTGCCATTTTGCTCGAAGCCGGGTTGAGCTTTTTGGGTATTGGTGCGCAAATTCCGATGGCATCTTGGGGGCAAATGATCAAGGACCATTACGCATATATTACAACGGATTTGGCCTATCTGGCCATACTGCCCGGTTTTTGTATTATGCTATTGGTGCTCGCCTTTATGCTCGTAGGCAGCGGACTTCGTGATGCACTCGACACACGCTCTCAAGCCTAAAATACCCAAAGAGCAGTGAGGTATATTGCGCCTCCGATTGCCATAAAGAAAAGTGTATACGGTAAAATATCCCGCGCCTTAAGTTCGGTAATTGCCAGCAATGGCAAGGCCCAAAAGGGCTGAAGCATATTGGTTATCTGATCGCCGTAGGCAAGGGCAAGAATATTTTTACCCAAAGGCAAATCCATGCGCACAGCCGATTCAATGACTACAGGCCCCTGGATCATCCACTGCCCGCCGCCGCTGGGGATCACGATATTCACCAAGCCGGCACTTATATAAGTAAGTATGGGATACGTAACCGGAGTTGAGATACCCACAAAAAATTCAGATACAGCACTTGCCATTCCGGTAGATTTCATAACGCCCATTATACCGAAATACAGAGGAAACTGAATTATGATGCTTGCCGCTCCTGCTGCTGCGTGTTCTACGGCACTATTGAATTTGCTTAAAGTGCCGTGTGCTATTAATCCGACTCCAAGTAGAATAAGATTTATAAGGTTAGGGTCTACAAAATTCACATCTCCTTCGCTAATGCTATATGCTGCATGTGAGCCTGCTGCGAAAAGTGAAAGGATACCCAGTATAATTGCTAAGGGTGGTCTTCGGTCCAACCTTTCGGCAGTGGTTTCGGGTTCTGAAGTTTCGATTAAATACTTTCGGTAATGCCGTAATAGATAGTGGGTAGCAACACTGTTTTTGCCTATGGAGTATGCGCTGAATGGCAGTATGATAATAAGGGCAATGCAAACTGCTATATTCATGGGTGAAAACACCGTTTCGCCAAAGCCAATGAAGTCAGGCAATGTGGCGAGATCGACTTCGCTTCCGGCCATAAGTGCTGCTAGGTGTCCTGGCTCGGCGACTTTGATAAGCGAGCTGCCACTCAAACCTCCGTGCCAAACCATCATGCCCGTATAGCCTGAAGCAGCTATTAAGGGATAATTGATTCTATGGCCTTTGCGCATAGCATACTCTGCTACCTTACGGGCAAAGACAGCCCCGAAAATAAGCGCAAGTCCCCAATTTACAAACCCTGCCATCACACACAGTGCGGTGGTAATGGCTGCAGCTTTTGCGGTAGTGGTGCAATATCTTGTTGCAAAGGCGATGATATTCTCAACAGGCTCTGAAAGAGCCAGGGCATGTCCAAGAACCAAAATGAGCATCATCTGTAGTGCAAAGACGAGCATTGGGCCATCCCAAATGCCCTTATACCACATACCAATCACTTCGATGGTATGCGCACCAAAACCTTCATTTATAGGTTTGAAAAATAATATTGCCGCAATAAGCACCCCGATCGTAAGTAGCACTGTAAGCGCAAAAGGGCTGGGTAGCGCGCTGCGAAAAATCTTTTCAAACCGCTCTGAAAAGGTCATGTTCTCTTAGCAATAGGATGCCAAGTGATCAGAAAGGGAGGTCGTCGCTCTCTCTGCTCATCGATGCGGGCTCAGCGCTCGGCAAAGGCGGCAAATCACTGCCGAGAGGCGAACCGACTGATTCTTTCTCTATTCTCCACGCTTCAAGCGTATTGAAGTACTTTATCTCCTTTGTGTTCGGATTTTCCCATTTCCTGCCGCGAAGGTTGAAGTTAACTTTTACTGTTTCGCCTACATTCATAGGGTCGAGCAGTGGGCAGCGATCCTGAGTAAGTTGAAACATTATTTCCTGAGGGTATTGGCTACTCTCGTCGCTCATTACAAATTCTCTTTTGCGAAACGAGTCGGTTACTTGCTGTGTGTCGGATTTTACGACAAGCTTTCCTGTAAATGAAAACATAAGGGTCTATGGTTAATTGTTAAAACTCAGTAATGTCAGCCAGGCTTTATAAATTTCACCTTTGCTGATGTGCGACTTTGCTTTTAGGTGCAACTCCTGCTCTAAGTGGGCGGGGTTGTCCTGCAAGTTTACGAATAAATCGCTCAGTTCCGTAAGCTTATATTCATTCACATCTGTCTCGTTTGGAAGGGTTTCTGTATTGCCCAACTGCCCCAGATCATTGCCCGACAAGATAGCACTATTTCTGATATCCACAGGTATTTGATCTACACCAATTCCCATATTTTGGATAGGCTTTGGTACTTCAAAGAGGGCGTTGCCATTTGCTCTAGCGTACCAATCGCCTCCCATTCGGGCCACGGTATCTATTCGGGTTTGGTCTATAATAAGGTCATTGTTGAGCAGGTCTTCGCGTACATGCAGCCGCAATACTTCGCAAATTACCAGATTGCCAGCCCCACCTTCTGTGCCCAATGAAACCACTTCATTTACCCTGCACTCAAATTGTACCGGCGATTCTTTTACCCTGAAAGGTCGTATCAAATCAGAAGCCAGCATAGTAAAACCTGATTTTTCAAATTCATTAACGCCTTTTGGGTACTCCGTGCTGGCCAATGACATCTGCTGCACCATATCAAAGTTTACGATGTTGATCACCGCTTCTTTTACTTCGAGCACGTTTTGGAGTGTATGCTTGGTAGTATTGTCGCGGCCGCGCCTTGCCGGCGAAAAAATCAGTATTGGCGGCCGTGCGCTGAATACATTGAAAAAACTGAAGGGCGATAGGTTTGGTTTTCCTTCCCTGTCAACAGTGCTTGCAAATGCGATTGGCCTCGGGCCTATGGAGCCCAGCAAGAGTCCATGCAGCTTCGCAGTTGACAGTTCTGATGGTGAAAAACTTCGCATTTTTTGATTTTTAGCAAAGATATAAACTCGGGTAATGCTTCAATGGGTTTGTTTTTAACCAAAACTAATTATCTTTGCCGCCCTTATTGCTACATGCGGATGTGGTGAAATTGGTAGACACGCCAGACTTAGGATCTGGTGCCGCGAGGTATGGGGGTTCGAGTCCCTTCATCCGCACCGAAAAGCCGAATCTCTTTTGAGGTCCGGTTTTTTTTTTTTTGCTTACGCGAAATAGTAATTTCATTTCGCCGGCTTTTTGCAATCCAATTGTTATTATTCAGATGCGGCCTTTTTTATCTCTCCGATCCATGTGTCAAAATCAAAGTCTGCTTCATCGTAGGTTACACCAAGGCGTGCAACTACCAGTTTTTCTTTTGGTAATATCACAACTTGTTGTCCCTGAAATCCGTCGAGCCAGTAATCACCTGGGTTTAGATTTTGGTATTTACCACCGCCATTGGACCAAAATTGGGCGCCGTAGGCACCTTTTGATGCTTCGGTTGCATTTTGCAGAAATGCTACCCAGGAAGAATCTACCACTGATGCGCCATTCCACTTACCGT
This sequence comes from Flavobacteriales bacterium, assembly GCA_038207425.1. GTDB lineage: Bacteria > Bacteroidota > Bacteroidia > Flavobacteriales_D > Cryomorphaceae > JBBQZU01. Next base: position 252,362 of record JBBQZU010000001.1, read on the forward strand.
GTTGCAGCATGAGTTGACCAATTTTGGCCCAATCGCGCGCTGATGCGTAGGCGTATGATGAGCCTACAAAATGACCGGAAGCATCCGTTTCAAGCAGAAAAGTGGTGGCGCCTAATGGCGCAAAAAGCGAATCATATGGAAAGCGCAGATAAGCTTCTTTATTTTCGAAAGCACCACTGAGGGCATTGGCTAGAATATTACTGGTTCCGCTGCTGTACACCCAAACTTTTCCTGTTTCATTTGCCAAAGCGACGGAAGCTGAGTAGGCACCCATATTTATTTCGCGGTAAAGCATCAGGGTGGCATTCGAAACCTTGCTGTAATCTTCTTCCCAATCCAGTCCGGTAGTCATTTGCATAGCATGTTTCAGCGTAATTTTCTTTTTATCATCATCTTGCCATTCAGGCAGAGGCATGGGTTCATCGAGTTGCCAATAACCATTCTTTTGAAGATTTCCTGCAAGGATACCTGTTATGCTTTTGGCCATGCTCCACCCAAGGAGCGGCGTACTGGTAGTAATTCCTTTTGCGTAAGCTTCACCTATTAGCTCACCATTCTTGAGCACTACTACCGCTCTTGTTTTCAATAGCTCAGATTCATCCTGATCAAATCCGCTCATGATAGCGTTGTGCAATTTGTCGCTACCCTTTACACATACATCTTTATATAGGTCGTCAGCATATTGTATTAACTTTGGGTTGAATGTTTTTGCCGGTAACGCTGAAACCTGACTTGTGTTCACCACCACACAGCCTTGACCTGTGCGGTACACCGCAGTTTTTTTGTGCATTCCAAGTACCGATGAATGCACAGTATTTGAAGCTAAATCGACATAATTGCTTGCGAGCCACAGTGGCCCAAAACCCAATTCCACTGTTTCAGCTTCTTCCTGAGTAAATCCTGAAACAAACATGCATGAGCACAAAATCTTCGCGTTGTACCCTGATATAATCTCCAATTTGGGGTAGAGAAGTATGTAAAACACCAATCCGACGAGAATCAGTAGGGAAAGTATGATTGTAAATGTCTTTTTCATAGTTAGGTTTGTAGGCTCTTTGGATTTGAATTGGAATTGAGTTCGACCGAAAGTAAATGATTCTTGCTTCCTTGCAAAACAATTGCGCCAGAAGTGACGTAATCACCTTGGTAATCTGGTATATTATGAAAACTGCATTTGTATACAATATTGTTAAGCGTTGGATACTACTTATTTCGGTGGTACTCGTTATTTTGATGAACTTTCTTTCCAATGCTATTCCCTTTGGCGGACAGACAAACGCTGATGTAAGTGTCAAATTTCCAACATTGATTACCCCCGCAGGCTATGCTTTTTCCATTTGGGGGGTAATCTATCTTATGTTGCTCGTATTCGCCGTCTTTCAATTGCAGAGGGCCAAAGAAATTAGATTTTACACACTGGTATGGCCTTATATTTTAATTGGTTGCGGGGCAAATATGCTGTGGCTTATTGCTTTTCAGAATGAGTGGTTGGGTGTTTCGGTATTGATTATATCAGTGCTTCTTTGGAGTTTGATCTCAATATTTAAACTCTTTTACCGCCTCAGGCTGGTGCTGAACACCACTCACCGTTACTTTTTTCAGGTTCCTTTCAGCTTGTATTTTGGTTGGGTGAGCGTGGCCACAATGGTAAATTTTGCAGTGTTTCTTACCTCGCTTAATCTAAAATTATTTGCTGGCCGGGAAGAAATTACAGCAGTAGTTTTGCTGATTTTAGGTTTTGCCTTGGCCATGTTTCTGCTTATTGGTCAAAAAGACTATGTATTCAGTTTATCGGTGGTCTGGGCGTACGTTGCCATATGGATTGCAAACGCTGAAGTAGCATCTGTGATGCACACCACGAAATATGCAGCCATTGTACTCATTGCCGCGGCGATCATACAATTTGTTAGCGAAAGAATCAAAATAGCCCAGTACGGAAGGCAAGCTTCCTGAGAGCAGGACAATCAAAGTTTTGTGCTTATTGTTTTTACGATGGCTGCTGTGGCGCCGCTATTTGCATAAATCATTTTCTCTGCTGCGTTGCCGGCAATACCAATTACAGTTTGATTACTTAGGAAATTATTCAAAGCTCCCTCGAGTTGCTGATAGTGCGTGTAGCTTATTGCTGCTCCGCAATCTATAAGTTCTTTTGCCTCCTTGAACTTATGGTATTCAGGGCCAAAAATTAAAGGCTTGCCATATACTGCGGCTTCAAGCGTATTGTGAATCCCCGCACCAAATCCACCTCCGATGTAGCAAATTTCGCCATACTTGTAGAGTCTGTTGAGCAAACCTATAGTGTCAATAATCAGTACTTGAGCATTTTTTTTAATCTCGGAGTCATCAGAGAAAAGGGCCACATTTTTAAATCTTCTTTTTACCGCACTTATTTTCTGCGGGCCAACTTCATGGGGCGCTAAAATGATTTTGAGAGGATACTTCGCCCCGTTTTTCTCCAGATATTCACTCAGCATGTTTTCATCCTCGGGCCAGGTACTTCCCGCCACCAATAACCTGCTGTTATTTGCGAAAACATCAGCCACATCTGAAGCTTGCCAATTTTGCGCAACTTCTATTACCCTGTCAAATCTCGTGTCGCCAGTTACCAGAGAGTCAATGTTCAAAGCGCTTAGAAGTGACTTGCTTTGGTGGTCTTGTACAAATATCTGTGTATACTTTCGCAATGATGCGGCAAACCATGCGCCCCACCACTTGAAGTAAATCTGTTCTTTCCTGAATCTCGCCGCTATAAGGTATGCAGGTATTTCTTTTTTATGAAGCGCTTCTATGAGGTTGTGCCATATTTCGTACTTCACAAATATGGCAATGAGCGGGCGTTGTGTTTCAATAAAATTTCTCACCCTTTCTGGAGTATCAATGGGCAGATAGCACACCAAATCAGCTCCTGCATAATTTTTCCGTACCTCATAGCCCGATGGACTGAAGAAAGTAAGTAGAACCTTAATTTCGGGAAATCGCTTTTTCAGCAGTTCAATCACCGGTCTACCTTGTTCGAATTCGCCCAATGATGCACAGTGCATCCAAACAGGTCGTTGATCAAGAGGTGCTACCGACGCCTTGCGTCCTGAAATCCAAAGTTTTGCTTTTGGGTTCCAAAGTGCCGCCAAAGAGATCATTGCGACATAGAGACTTACTCCAAATGTATAGAGCGGCCTCATGCTATTGCACGTAGAAACGGTTGTCGACTTGCTTGTATACGGGGAGTACCCATCCTAATTTTATCCCGAAGAGAAAGTCAAGAAACTTATCGTCGGTGAAGCGCATCTCATCAATATTATAGCTGCGCAAATCCTGGGTGAAACCCTGATAAAAATCGAGACCTACAAAGAAATTGGCAAATTGATTATTGCTGAAATTCTGATAACCTATAAACTGGTAGAACGCCAGCCCGCCCCTTTTTCGGTCGTATGCTTTTCTGAAATCACCTTCCAGCGGCGGGATTTCAGCCTCACGACTTTCAATATAGGTGAGATGCTCAAGGTAGTTGAATCCAAATTTTACAACCAGACCTGAGTTTGGATTTGGGCCTATAATCGGAAAAATTTTGCCTGCATATACTCCGGCTGCAAACCCCCTTTGCAGCACAATTACATTCACAAATTCTCCTTCAATTCCAATTATTTGACCTTCCGTTGTGCGAAGTTCCCTGAACAGATTGCCTGCATCTTTTACGTCGTTTCCAAACATAAAATTGAAATCAGCACCAAACAGGAAATTGGTTTTTGTTTTGTAAGCATATGAAAACCCGATGGCTGCATTATTGCCATATGTTTTTGCCATATCTCCTGATGGTGTGTAAAGTCCGCCTTGAAATTGGAACAGCGACATACGCACACCTTCGTTAGATAATTTGCCCTGACCATGTATTCCATAGCTAAAAAACAAACTTAATGCTGTGAAGATCAATTGATTTTTGGTCATCTTATTCCGGTTTGGCATTGAGGGTTCATAAGCCCTGAGTTTTTATAAATGAGTATATTCGCCCTCGCAAATTTAAACCTTTACATGAAGAAAATTCAAATGGTGGATCTCGTAACCCAATACGAGAAAATCCAAGACGAGGTAGATAATGCAGTTTTGGGCGTAATGCGCTCAGCAGCATTTATTAACGGACCCGAAGTAAAACAATTTCAGGCAGAGCTTGAAGCATATCTCAAAGTAAAACATGTAATACCCTGCGCCAATGGCACAGACGCACTTCAAATTGCCATGATGGCCCTTGAACTGAAGCCGGGTGATGAAGTTATTACAGCTAATTTCACTTACGTATCTACCGCCGAAGTAATTGCTTTGCTGCAGCTTAAACCGGTTTTAGTGGATGTATATCCTGGTACTTTCAATATTAATGTTGAGGCTGTGAAAGCTGCGATTACATCTAAGACCAAGGCAATAGTGCCTGTGCATCTCTTTGGGCAATGCGCCCCAATGGAAGAGCTTTTGGAGCTCGCCAAAAAGCACAATTTATTTGTAATTGAAGACACGGCACAGGCTATTGGTGCTGAGTATACCTTCAGTGATGGTTCCAAAAAAATGGCCGGAACGATGGGCGATATTGGAGCTACTTCCTTTTTTCCGAGCAAAAATCTCGGATGCTTTGGTGACGGCGGCGCTATTTTCACCGACAATGATGAATATGCAGCCAAGCTACGCATGGTTGCAAACCATGGGCAAAGTCGTCAGTACTACCACGATGAAGTAGGCGTTAATTCACGCCTCGATTCCATACAGGCAGCTATTCTGCGTATAAAGTTGCGCCACCTCGACGCTTACGCCAGTGCCCGAAATACGGCAGCTTTACATTACGATAAAGCTTTCGCCAATATGCCCGAGATCACAACACCAGCGAGGTTTGCGCAATCCACACACGTGTTTCATCAGTACACTATGAAGTTGAATGGTGTAGATCGTAATGCCATGAAAGATTTCCTCGCTGAGAAAGGGGTCCCGATGATGATTTATTACCCGGTACCACTTCATTTGCAGAAAGCATATGTAGACCCGAGATACAGGGAAGGCGATTTTCCAGTTACCGAAATGCTTTGCGAATCTGTCGCTTCACTTCCTATGCAAACTGAGCTCGACACGGAACAGCTTAGGTACATTACTGATTCAGTAAAGGCTTTTATTAACCGGTCTAAATCATGAAAATAGCCGTTGTTGGAACCGGCTACGTGGGCCTAGTTACCGGTACTTGCTTTGCCGATACGGGCAATGACGTAGTTTGCGTTGACATCAATGAAGAAAAGATTAGCCGCATGCAAGCCGGTGAAGTTCCCATTTATGAGCCTTATCTCGATACGGTATTTCACCGAAATATCAGGCAGAAAAGGCTCAGCTTCAGCACCAATCTTAAGGAATCAATTAAAGGAGCGAAAATTATATTTCTCGCACTGCCTACACCTCCTGGCGAAGATGGCTCGGCTGACTTGTCATACGTACTTGGAGTTGCCGAACAACTTGGTGGCTTGCTGGAAGAGTACACTGTAATAGTAGATAAAAGCACAGTACCGGTTGGAACTTCTGAACAGGTTCACAAGGCTATTGCCAAACATGCCAGGGTTGAATTTGACGTGGTATCAAATCCTGAGTTTTTACGGGAAGGTTTTGCTGTGGAAGATTTTATGAAGCCCGACAGGGTGGTGATCGGTACAAGCTCAGCAAGGGCATCAGCTATAATGGAAGACTTGTATAAACCATTTGTAAGGCAGGGTAATCCACTTATTGTAATGGACGAAAAATCGGCTGAGCTAACCAAATATGCAGCCAATGCATTCCTTGCTACAAAGATTACTTTCATGAATGAGATAGCAAATTTCTGCGAGCTTGTAGGCGCCGATGTTGATATGGTTCGTGCCGGCATAGGCACCGATACGCGTATTGGAAAACGGTTTCTTTTTCCTGGTATCGGCTATGGTGGAAGCTGTTTTCCAAAAGATGTTCAGGCACTTGCCCGCAGCGGTGAACATTACGGATATCATTTTGAAATCCTCAATTCAGTGCTCAAAGTAAATGACCGTCAGAAATTATTGCTTGTTGCTAAACTGAGGCGATTTTACAACAACCACCTTTCGGGAAAAAAATTCTCCATTTGGGGCCTCGCATTCAAACCCGATACTGACGATATTCGAGAAGCTCCTGCGCTTTACATGATTGATGCACTGCTCGAAGCAGGAGCATCCATCTGCGCCTTTGATCCTGAAGCTATTGAAAATGTGAAGGCAATGTATGGCTCGCGTGTTTCATTTGCCGATGATATGTATGCTGCGCTCCAGGGCGCTGATGCTTTGCTAATAGCTACTGAATGGTCGGTTTTCAGAAATCCTGATTTTGAACGCATCGGCGCATTGCTGAATCAACGGGTGATATTTGACGGACGCAATCTCTATGATGTCGAAAGGCTTCAACAGTACGGCTTCTACTATGAAAGTATAGGCCGTGAAACAGTAAAACCATGAATAGCACAGAGCGCGTACTAATAACAGGAGCTGCAGGTTTTCTGGGCTCCCACCTTTGCGATAGGTTTATAAAAGATGGCTATGAAGTAATCGGTATGGATAACCTGATAACAGGCGACCTCAGAAATATCGAGCACCTGTTTCCATTGGAGCAGTTTACCTTTTACCACCATGATGTGAGCAATTTTGTGCACGTATCAGGACCCCTGAAGTACATTCTTCATTTTGCGTCGCCTGCAAGCCCGATTGACTATCTGAAAATTCCAATACAAACCCTTAAAGTGGGTAGCCTCGGAACGCATAACCTGCTTGGACTTGCCAAAGCAAAGAATGCGAGAATTCTGGTAGCGAGCACTAGCGAAGTATATGGCGATCCTGAAGTGCATCCTCAAAAGGAATCATACTGGGGCCATGTAAACCCAATAGGCCCCCGCGGCGTGTACGATGAAGCAAAGCGCTTTCAGGAAGCCATCACTATGGCTTACCACAGGTTTCATAGTATAGAAACACGCATTATTCGTATTTTCAATACTTATGGCCCGCGCATGCGGCTCAATGATGGCAGGGTACTCCCTGCATTTATAGGCCAGGCACTAAGGGGTGAGAAGTTTACCGTTTTTGGCGATGGCTCGCAAACCCGCTCGTTTTGTTATGTTGACGATCTCATAGAGGGCATTGTGCGGCTACTGCGCTCTGAGTATAGCGAACCGGTAAACATTGGCAACCCCGATGAAATTACCATTGCCGAATTTGCAGGTGAGATCGTGCACCTCACCGGTATTAACCACGGTATCGACTATCATCCGCTTCCGCATGACGATCCAAAAAAGCGCAGGCCGGATATCTCACTTGCCCGTGCATTGCTCGGTTGGGAGCCGCAGATTGGCCGAAGAGAAGGCTTGCAGCGAACATTGGCATTCTTCCGGTCATTGCAGCCTGAAGACTTGTACAAAGCTGAGCACAAAGATTTTGATAAATATATACGACGCTGATGGATTACTTTGCGCACGAAACCGCCGTGATTGATCCAGGTTGTACAATTGGAAAAGGCACGAAAATCTGGCATTTCAGCCACATTATGCCTGATTGTATTTTAGGTGAAAACTGCAATATTGGCCAAAATGTCGTCGTATCTCCCGGTGTGGTGCTGGGCCGTAATGTAAAAGTGCAAAACAATGTGTCGATTTATACGGGCGTGATTTGCGAAGATGATGTATTTCTTGGGCCTTCTATGGTTTTCACCAATGTGATAAATCCAAGAAGTGCGGTAAACAGGAGAGGAGCCTACGCTGTGACCGTTGTTCGCAAAGGCGTATCAATAGGTGCCAACGCAACCATTGTATGCGGAAATGACATAGGAGAATACGCTTTTATCGGTGCCGGTGCCGTAGTGACCAAAGAAGTAAAACCATATGCCCTGGTAGTAGGAAATCCTGCCCGCCATTCAGGCTGGATGAGCAAATTTGGCCACAAGCTGAAATTTAATGAGCAGGGAATGGCCCAATGCCCTGAAGGAAATGACTGGTACAAGCTCAGCAATAACGAAGTACAACCTTATGAGCAATAACAAAATGAAGTTTGCAATAATTGGCTGCGGCCATATAGGTAAACGACACGCTGAAATGATTCAGCGAAATGAAGAATCAGAACTTGTGGCTATGGCAGATATATTGCCCGCCAGCGAAACTGACTCATCTCGTTTCGGGGTACCATATTTCCATAGTATCGAAGAGTTGCTCCTTGCGCATAGCGATGTAGAAGTTGTGAATATTTGTACACCCAACGGATTGCACGCAAGCCAATCACTCTTCGCCCTGCAACAGAAAAAGCATGTGGTATGCGAGAAGCCGATGGGACTTACCAAGGCTCAATGCGAAGAAGTTATATTCAAATCATTGCAAGTGAGCCGTCACGTATTTTGCGTTATGCAAAACCGCTACTCACCTCCTTCAGCCTGGCTTAAGGAAATGATGGATAGCAAGCGCCTTGGCGATATTTTTCTTGTTGAAATCAATTGTTACTGGAACCGCGATGAGCGCTACTATAAAAACGGAAACTGGAAGGGAACTGCCAGCCTTGATGGTGGAACGCTTTTTACGCAGTTCTCTCACTTCATTGATATCATGTACTGGCTTTTTGGCGATGTAGAAGATATCTCGGGCCGATTTGCAGATTTTAACCACCAAGGTTTAACCGACTTTGAAGATACAGGCCTTGTAAACTTTAAGTTTATAAACGGAGGTTTGGGCTCGCTGAACTATTCTACCGCAGTGTGGGGTCAGAATCTGGAAAGCAGTATGACCATTATCGGCAGCAAAGGAAGTATCAAGGTGGGCGGGCAGTATATGAATACTGTGGAATATTGCAATGTAGAAGGCTATGAGATGCCACAACTTGCTGAGTCAGGCCCGGCAAATGACTACGGCGCTTACAAAGGCAGCGCTGCAAACCATCATTTCGTGATCCAAAATGTAATCGACACAATTAAAAATCGCAATGTGGCTACTACCAATGCCCTTGAAGGCCTTAAAGTGGTTGATATCATTGAGCGTATTTACAAAGTAAGAGACCAACAAAAATTATGAGTATTTATAATGAACTTCTGGCAAAGCAGAAAAAACTCGCAGTAATTGGCCTTGGCTATGTCGGCTTGCCCATTGCGCTCGAGTTTGCCAAAAAACTCTCAGTTATCGGTTTTGATATAAGCGCAGAAAGGGTTGAGTTGATGAAGAAAGGCATTGACCCAAGCAACGAGCTCAAAGCTGAGGCATTCCAAGGCTGCGATATTGATTTCACCGCTGATGCTGATAGACTTAAGGATGCATCATTCTTTATTGTGGCAGTGCCAACACCTATTGACAGCAGCAATAATCCTGACCTCAGACCTGTATTGAGCGCATCGCGCACAGTTGGGGCAGTTATTAAAATTGGAGACTATGCGGTTTTTGAAAGCACCGTATATCCAGGCTGTACCGAAGAAGACTGTGTGCCGGTAATCGAAGAATTGAGCGGTCTCAAATCTGTAACCGATTTCAAAGTAGGCTACAGCCCTGAGCGCATTAACCCTGGCGACAAGGAGCACACTCTGAGAACTATTGTGAAAGTAACATCCGGTTGCGATGAAGAATCTGCAGAAATCATTGCCAAAGTATATGAGCTGGTGGTTGATGCAGGTGTACACCGAGCATCATCTATCAAAGTGGCTGAGGCAGCAAAGATTATTGAGAATACCCAACGCGATGTAAATATTGCCCTTATCAACGAACTTTCCATCATCTTCAACAAGATGAAAATCAATACTTACGAAGTGCTTGAAGCAGCAGGTACCAAATGGAATTTTCTCAATTTCAAACCCGGTCTTGTGGGAGGTCACTGCATAGGAGTTGATCCTTATTATCTTACCCACAAGGCTGAAAAGCTTGGGTACCATGCACAAATCATAAACTCCGGTCGTTTTGTAAACGACTCTATGGGTGGCTATGTGGCCAAGCAGGTTGTAAAGAAAATTATCTCCCAGAGTATCCATGTTCAGGAAGCTCGCGCACTTGTGCTCGGCGCAACCTTTAAGGAGAATGTAAGCGATATACGCAATTCTAAAGTAGTTGACACAGTGCGTGAACTTGAATCATTTGGCGTAAGCGTTGATGTAATTGACCCTCGAGCCAGTGCTTCTGAAATTAAGCATGAATATGGCTATGACCTCAAGTCAGCACCCGAAGGCAAATACGATGCAGTGATTGTAGCAGTAAACCATGCTGAGTACACTGGCTTGCCTGAAACATATTTTGCCAATATTCTTAACCCTACTGCGGTTTTTGCTGATCTGAAAGGAATTTACCGCGGCAAGATTACCAAGTACCTTTACTGGAGCTTATAGGGCTACGGCACTGGTTGCAAATGCCCTGTCGATTCTTTTAAATAATCCCTGGAGCACCTTACCCGGGCCTACTTCTATCGCTTCTGTAGCTCCGTCGGCTATCATTGCCTGCATGGTTTTAGTCCAGTATACAGGAGCCGTTAATTGAGCTACAAGATTTTGCTTTATTTTCTCCGGATCAGTATAAGGTCTGGCATCTACATTTTGATAGATGGGGCATATCGGTTTGCCGAAAGGTGTGGCTTCAATGGCTTTCGCCAAATTAATTCGCGCCGGTTCCATAAGCGGAGAGTGAAATGCACCACCCACAAATAGCAAATCAGCTTTTCTTGCACCAGCTTCACGGAGCTTTTCGCACGCTGCTGTAACAGATGCTACAGACCCGCTGATAACCAGCTGCCCGGGGCAATTGTAATTCGCAGGAACCACAATACCTTCTATGTCGGCACAAATGCGCGCTACTACATCGTCTTCAAGCGCCAAAACGGCTGCCATAGTGCCCTGGGTGATTTCGCAAGCCCTTTGCATGGCGTTGGCACGGCTCGCTACGAGTCTTAAACCCGACTCAAAATCAATGGCGCCTGCAGCTACCAATGCGCTGAATTCGCCGAGACTGTGGCCCGCAACCATGGCCGGCGCAAAAGAACTTCCCATAAGCCGGGCCATTATTACAGAATGCAGAAATATGGCGGGTTGCGTTACATCTGTTCGTTTTAGGTCTTCTTCGCTACCGTCAAACATGATGTCGCTGATGCGAAACCCGAGTATATCATTGGCCTGATGAAACATGTTGCGGGCTGCATCATGTTGCTCAAACAGGTCCTTGCCCATACCCGGAAACTGTGATCCTTGTCCGGGAAATACATATGCTTTCATAGATAAATTCAGTGTTAGTGGCCACAATGATAATGAAAGTGGTCAATTCTTAAAAACGCAATAAAAAATCCGCCGGCTATGTGCTCGGCGGATTTCTCAAAGATATTTAATGTATTGCTTAGTTCTTGTTGTTCAAGAAGCGGAGCATAAACAGGAAAAGATTTACAAAGTCAAGGTACAAATTGAGCGCACCCATAAGTGCGAGTTTGGTGCCTTCTTCACTGCGGTGGTCAACTTGCATTCCAATATTTTTGATTTTCTGCATGTCATAAGCGGTAAGACCGGTAAACACAAGTACACCGATACCACTGATTACGTAATCCATAAAGCTGCTGCCAATGAACATATTCACTACCATAGCTATTACGAGCCCAATCACAGCCATCATCAGTATAGATCCCATCTTGGTAAGGTCGGTACTTGTAGTGTATCCCAATACTGCCATAATGCCAAAAGTAGCTGATGTAATAAAGAAGGTGGTGTAAATAGTACCTGCAGTGTAAGCAAGGAATATGAAGCTAAGGCTCATACCCATCAGCACTGCATAGAGTACAAATACACTAAGCAAAGCGGGACTTGACAGACGCTGAAAGCCCAAACCCATAAGGAGCACAAGTCCAAATGGTGCCAGCATTACCACCCAGCCAAGGCCGCTCATGCCGGTTTCGGTAATGAGGAAAGCCATGAGGCTTTCATTTGTGCCAAAATACCATGCCATGACACCTGAAATTACAAGTGCCGATGCCATATATGTCATCACATTGCTTACAAAGTTTTTTGCCATTGTGCCGCTGTCGGCAGTGGCGTTGATTGCAGCTTGATCAGATGTCCAAAGATTACGGTTTTCCATTGTTAGTGTAGTTTTGAAGCTATTAGGTTTATAAATTCTGCCCGGGTTTCTTCCTTTAGGAATTGGCCTGTAAATGCCGAAGTAGTCGTTACTGAGTTTTGTTTTTCTACCCCTCTCATCTGCATGCACATGTGGCGTGCTTCGATTACGACGGCCACTCCCTGCGGGTTCAAAGTTTCATCCAGACAATCTCTTATTTGATTTGTTAAACGTTCCTGTACCTGCAATCTTCGTGCAAATGCATCCACAAGTCTAGGAATTTTACTTAATCCGACAATTCGTCCGTTTGGAATATATGCAATATGTGCTTTTCCAAAAAATGGCAAGAGATGGTGTTCGCACATGCTGTATACTTCTATGTCTTTCACCACCACCATTTGGTTGTAAGTTTCGTCAAACAAAGCCGACTTGATGATGCCCGAAGGATCAGATTCATAGCCTTGGGTAAGAAAGCGCATGGCCTTGGCTAAACGCATCGGGGTGTCAGTAAGACCTTGCCGCTCAATATCTTCGCCAAGAAGCATCAATGATTCACGGTATAGAGCAGCCAGCTTCGCAAGGCGCTCTTCTTCTGTCATGTTTCGGTGATTGTCGCTCAATGAAATCTGCTTATTCGCCTAAATACTCAGCGTAGTTATTATTGGTTTCGTGCAGTCTTACACTATGAAGTTTGCAACCGTATGGCTCAATTTCTTCAATAATTTCATGCCATATGGCTACTGCCAAATTTTCAGTGGATGCCATTACACCCTTCATAAAAGAAACGTCAAGGTTTAGGTTTTTATGATCGAGCGCTTCAATCACCCTTCTTTTTATAATCAGGCTTAGCACTTTTAGGTCCATTACACATCCTGTGTCTTCACTCGGTGTACCTTTTACGGTAACGTAAAGCTCGTAATTGTGCCCATGCCAGTTCACATTGGCACATTTGCCAAATACTTCAAAGTTCTTTTCATCCGACCATTTCGGATTCCAAAGCTTGTGTGCCGCGTTAAAATGCTCTCTTCTCGTGATGTAAACCAAGGCCATAGCCGGATTTATAGGCCGCAAATATACGATCTTATTTGCTTGTCGCTCTTTCCCGAAAGGGCCTCTTTGTAAATAGATATCTTTGGCAAAAAATTGACGAATGATTGTTGTAACCGGAGCAGCCGGATTTATAGGTAGTTGTCTCGTATCCGAATTAAATAACCGCGGCTATTACGATATAGTGCTTGTAGATGATTTCTCTCAGGCAGCAAAGGCACCAAACCTTGAAGGAAAGCGATTTACCCACAAAGTGCACCGCAATGATTTTGCCCGGTGGCTTGATGCTCATCACAAGCTGGTTTATTTCATTTTTCATATCGGCGCGCGCACCGATACTACAGAGTTCAATAAAAGCATATTCGACGAGCTCAATCTGAATTATACTAAAAAAGTGTGGCAGCAATGCACCGTCTATGGCATACCACTGGTATATGCCAGTTCTGGTGCTACCTACGGACTGGGTGAACTTGGATACAGCGATAGCCATGATTTGCCTGCCTTGTTAAAACCATTGAACCCATACGGCGATTCGAAAAACGATTTTGACAAGTGGGCATTGGCTCAGGAATCTGCTCCTTACTTTTGGGCGGGCTTGAAATTTTTCAATGTATATGGGCCCAACGAATACCACAAAGGCCGGATGGCTTCAGTGGTATTTCACGCTTTCAACCAAATAAAGGAGAAAGGTTTAGTAAAGCTGTTCAGGTCGCACAACCCACAATACAATGACGGAGAGCAGCTTCGCGATTTTATTTACGTGAAGGATTTGGTGCAGGTATGCATCTGGCTTATGAAATCAAGAAAACAAAGCGGCATCTTTAATCTAGGCACAGCAAAGGCGCGCTCTTTTAAAGATTTGGCGGTAAATAGTTTTGCAGCATTGGGGCTGCCGCCAAATATTGAATTTATTGATACTCCACTTGATATTCGCGATAAGTACCAGTACTACACTCAGGCTGAAATGGGCAAGCTCAGGGCTGCCGGATATGACCAGCCTTTCACCGCGCTCGAAGAAGGTATTCAGGATTATATTGCTAACTACCTGGCCTCCGGAAAGTACTTTTGATCATCTGTATGTGTAATGGAGCCAAAAACCTACACGCTGTCTGATTTTGACTTTCACCTGCCGCAAGAGTTACTTGCCTTGCATCCCGCTAGGCAGCGCGATGGGTCAAGGCTGCTCATAGTTAGCAGAAAGAATCAAACTATAAGTCACCACAAATTTTCTGAAATAATCAATTTTTTCAATTCAGGCGACCTTCTGGTATTGAACAATACCAAGGTGATACCTGCAAAGATGTATGCGAGAAAGGAGCATTTGCATAAAGGCGCTTTGATTGATGTATTGCTCATCCGCGAAGCCACTTCTGTAATGCCAGCCTGGGTAATGTATCTCGATCCTTTAAAAAAGCTTAAGCCGGGCAACAAGCTGCTTTTTGGCAATGGAATGCTTCAGGGTGTCTATACCGGACGGCTTGGTGAGCTCGAATGTTTGGTGGAATTTCCCGGTGTAACCGATTCCATCTCTTTGAGAAAAAAGCTATTTGAAATAGGTACAACACCTCTGCCACCTTACATCAAGCGAAAGACCGATGCCACTGATGCAGAGCGATACCAAACGATCTATGCCAGCAGCGAAGGAGCCCTAGCGGCGCCTACCGCAGGCCTTCACTTTACCCCTGAGCTACTAGATGCCATTTCCCGAAAAGGAGTGCGACTAGCCCATGTAACCCTTCATGTAGGCGCCGGCACCTTTAATAGTATTCATGAAGAGAATCTTGACCTTGTGAAATTGCATTCTGAACGGTACGTAGTGAGTGAAGAAGCTGCAAGGCAAATAAATGGTGTTGACAAGTCACGTGCATTACTTTGTGCTGTGGGCACTACTTCATTGCGCACGCTTGAAACTTTGTCCGGTCTTGACGGGAGCATTCGTGCCGGCGAAGGGCAGAGCAGTATTTTTATTAAACCACCCTACAATTTTGGTACTGCTAATGCTCTGCTTACCAATTTTCACACTCCACGATCATCACTACTGATGATGATATCAGCCTATATGGGCTATGATTTTACAATGCATGTATACCAGGAAGCTATCCGAAATCAATACCGTTTTTTTTCATTCGGTGATGCGATGCTGATACTTCCTTGAGGCTCAAAGCGCCTTTTTCATTTCCAGTAGAAAGGCCTTAATGTCTTCGAGCCGGCGCACTATATCTACATTTTCTGAAAGGTCCTGACGGTTGTCTTTAAGCTTTGCTTTTGCCCCCTGTAAGGTGTATCCGCGCTCTTTCACCAAGTGGAAAATTATTTTCAGATTTTCCACGTCCTGTTTGGTGAAGAGTCTATTGCCTTTTTTGTTCTTTTTGGGTTGAAGGATATCAAATTCCTTTTCCCAAAAGCGTATCAGCGATGTGTTTACATCAAACATTTCGGCTACTTCTCCAATGGTGAAATAGAGTTTTTCAAGTTCTTTTTCTTTGTAGGGCATATTAGTCGAATGATTGGTTAGCATTTGATGAAAGTTCCAGAAGCAAATCATACTCTTCCGGTGTTAAGTCATTGAAATAGAAGTTGGCCGGATTTACTTTTCTTCCATCTTTAATTACTTCATAATGAAGGTGTGGTCCAGTGCTCTTACCGGTATTGCCTACTTTGCCAATTACATCGCCTCTCTTCACTTTTTGCCCTCTTTTTGCAATTACCTGGCTCATGTGCCCGTAAAGAGTTTGATAACCGTATCCATGGTCCAGAATTACGTGTTTTCCATACCCCGACCTATCGTCCTGCACAAAAGCTATGCGACCATCGCCGGTAGCTACAATATCAGTACCCACTGGCGCCGAGAAGTCCATACCCCAGTGAAATTTTGGTACTTTATATATCGGGTCTATCCGCATTCCAAATCCGCTTGCTAGCCTGCTCAAGTCCTTGTTTGATACCGGCTGTATAGCGGGAATTGAAGCAAGGAGCTCTTCTTTGTTTTTGGCCATATCAATTACCTCGTCAAATGATTTGCTCTGTATGTAGAGCCTTTTGGCAATATTGTCAAGCCTTGATGTAGTATTGATTACGAGATCAGAATTGCTAAATCCTTTCAGGTGTGAGTATCGGTTTACTCCGCCAACGCCTGCTTTTCTAACATTTTTCGATATTGGCTCGGCTTCAAATATTACCCGGTATATATTATCGTCACGGTTTTCAATATCATCCAGCACTGCTTCAAGTTGGTGCATATCTCTGTTCAATAGTTCATATTGTTTCTTGAACTGTTCATTCTCGCGTTTCAGCATGAGTTCTTTGGGAGAATCAATAAATGTATAAGCCAATGAAATAATGATAACCGAGAAAAATAATCCTACAAGCAAATAAGTGAACAACGTTTTGAAACGGTCGCGTATGGTGAGCTGAATTTTTTCGTAGTTCAGCGTGGCCGGATTATACTTGTACTTTATTTTTGCCATTTACCCACAAATTTTGGGGGTCTAAATGTATCTAAATTGCCCTACCTCACCAAAGTGTTACGTCGATGAAATACATTTGTCGATCGAAGCACTAAACGCGACCCCATGAAGTCCATTGCCATAAGAAAGGCTTTCCTTGATTTTTTTGAATCCAAAAGGCACCACATTGCCCCATCAGCGACGATTGTGGTAAAGAATGATCCTACCCTGATGTTTACCAATGCGGGCATGAATCAGTTCAAAGATATTTTTCTGGGCAATGACCCCGTGGTGCATTCCCGCGTGGCCGATACGCAAAAATGCCTTCGGGTGAGTGGCAAGCACAACGACCTTGAAGAGGTTGGAGTTGACACCTATCACCATACCATGTTTGAGATGCTCGGCAACTGGTCGTTTGGTGATTATTACAAAAAAGAAGCTATTCAGTGGGCTTGGGAGCTCCTTACCGAAGTATACAGTATTGACAAAGACAGACTCTATGTTACTGTTTTCGGTGGCGACAAGGGTGATAATCTGGATTTCGATCAGGAAGCTTTTGATGTATGGAAGGCATTTTTGCCTGAAGAGCGCATCATCTCTGCCAGCAAAAAGGACAATTTTTGGGAGATGGGCGACGTAGGTCCTTGTGGCCCTTGCAGTGAGATACACGTTGATATGCGCACCGAAAAGGAGAGGGACGAAATACCCGGAAGAGACCTTGTGAATAACGACCACCCACAGGTTATCGAAATCTGGAATTTGGTCTTTATGGAAATGCAGCGCCGTTCTGACAGTTCGCTTGTTGGCCTTTCGGCAAAACATATTGATACCGGAATGGGTTTTGAGCGGCTTTCTATGGTGTTGCAAGGCAAGCCTAGCACCTATGATACGGATATATTTTCTCCGCTTATTTCGTGTGTCGAAATCCAAACAGGACATAGCTATACCGGCGGATTTACCAAAAAAGACATTGCATTTCGTGTGTTGGCCGATCATATTCGAGCGGTGAGCTTTGCCATAGCTGATGGGCAGTTGCCATCAAATACCGGAGCCGGCTATGTAATACGCCGCATCCTACGCAGGGCAGTGCGCTATGCCTACAGCTTTCTTGATCGCAAAGAACCTTTGCTACACCTGCTTTCAGGTGTGCTTGTAGAGCAAATGGGCGATTTCTTTAAAGAGCTTAAATCAAATCAAAATCTAATAAATCAGGTAATTCGCGAAGAGGAAGAAGCTTTCCTCCGCACCTTGGCGCGGGGCATTCAACTTATTGAAGAAATCGCGACCAAGTCGCCTCAAGGCGAAATAAGTGGTGAAGTTGTGTTTGAACTCTATGATACTTTTGGGTTTCCGGTAGACCTTACCGCACTCATTCTCTCTGAGCATGGAAAAACCTATAACGAAAGCGAATTTCAGAAAGCGCTTGAAGCTCAAAAAGTGCGCTCGCGTAAAGCTGCGGCGCAGGATACCGGCGATTGGGTTACTGTAACCGAAGCGCAAGGCACGCAATTTCTTGGGTATGATACCCTTGAATGTGATATGACTTTGGTCCGCTACCGCAAGGTAACCCAAAAGGGTAAGGACCTTTATCAGCTTGTGTTTGACCGCACTCCCTTTTACCCCGAGGGTGGCGGGCAGGTTGGCGACAAGGGTTATGTGGAATCAAAAGGTATGCGGCTTCCCATTGAAGCAACTGTGAAGGAAAATAACCTGATCATTCATATTTCGTCAAAATCGCCGGTGGGGGTAGATCCTGAAATGAAAGGAACGGTTTTGGCACAGAAGAGAAGCCTTACGGCAAAGAATCACTCGGCTACACACCTTTTGCACCATGCGCTTAGAAAGTTGCTCGGCACACATGTAGAGCAGAAAGGTTCACTTGTGGAAAGCGACTACCTCCGATTTGACTTTTCGCATTTCACGAAGGTGAGCAACGAAGAAACAAGGGAAATTGAGAAAATGGTAAATGCCATGATTCGCAGTGATTATCAGCTTGAAGAGTACCGAAACTATCCCGTGGACAAAGCAATGGCCATGGGGGCGATGGCCCTTTTCGGCGAAAAGTATGGCGATGAGGTGAGGGTGATTCGTTTCGGGGAGTCCATTGAACTTTGTGGAGGCACTCATGTGAAAAGAACCGGCGAGATAGGGTTTTTTAAAATTATTTCGGAAGGCTCAGTGGCAGCCGGTATTCGCCGTGTTGAAGCGATCACTGCAGTGGCCGCAGAGAATTATATTTTTGAACGCATCGACACGCTGAGTCATGCTGCGGAGAAGTTAAAATCGAGCGACCTGGTAAAAGGTATTGAAAGCCTGCAAAGTGAAAACCAAGCCATGCTGCGTGAAGTAGAAGTTTTCCGCAAGGAGCGGTCAAAACAAACCAAGGTTGAGTTGCTGGCTGCTGCCGAAGAAGTAAATGGCGTGAAGTTCATTGCCCGCAAGGTGGATGCAGACGCTGAGACTGTGCGCGACCTTTCTTATCAACTTCGCAGAGAGTTGGCTCCTGCTTTTATTGTACTGGCCGTTACCGAAAATGGAAAAACCACACTCAGTGTGGCTTTGTCGGATGATTTGGTTCAATCTTCAAGATTTAATGCTGCCCATATAATCAAAGAACTTGCTTCTTTGATTCAGGGAGGGGGCGGAGGGCAACCTTTCTACGCTACTGCCGGCGGTAAAAAACCCGAAGGCGTGAATGCGGCTTTCTCTCTGGCCCGAGAAGTATTAAGCAAAGGCTGACGAAGCAGTGGCCCTCTCAGTACCGTAAACCGGGCCTGAGTAGGTCACTTCGTATGAAAGGCCAAGGTTCAGGATGTAGAATCCGTTGAACACTATTACCAGTACATAGTCAAGTATGGTGTTTTTGCCGAAGCTGTTGCACAACTCAATGTATACTTTAGGTATCATGTAAAGCTGACCGTAAACCGGTATCAGGAATAGAAAAATGTGACTTGCAGGCCTTCCTACTATTCTGAGGAATATTACAACGTTCCAGATTGGAACAATGCTGGCTATGCCTGGCTGACCTGCTTTGGCATAAAGACGCCACTGTGCTACAACACCAATGAAGGCAAAGATTGCTCCTAAGATGAAAATGCCGTCGCCGAATGTTGCGTAGAGTTGGCTGAAAAAGTCTTGGATGATTTGCGTTGCGTTGCTCATAACTTTTTTTTTTTAGTTTTTGTAACCTTTCAAATGTCTTGTCGTAATTACACGTTCTGTGGAGTAGACGACATCGCGAATCAGCGGTTGCCTTTTTTCCTGCAAATATTTTCTCGCATCGTAAAGGAAATCTACTGAAGCCATTATATATCAGTGATTATAAGTGTGTTTTGAACACATTCATGTTAAGTGTTTCTTGATAATTATTTATTGCCTTGTTAACATCTGCCTTCAAATCTTTTTGGCTCACATTATGATGTTACTTTAAAACGCACGTAATTTGTCAGTATATTTTATCAGTTCATGTTATATAAAGGGCTGTTCGTGCGTAAATACACCCTTACACTCATAGCAATATTGCCCTTGTGTGCTTTTGCACAAGAAGTTACAATTATAAATAATTTTTCAGGCAAAGATGGTGAGCTACCTTTAGAGAACTACGTGCTTAGTAAAGTAACCCAACATACCTACGTCCTAAACGAATACGAACCCCTTCAATCAGGGCAGCGCGCACAGGTAGAGCAAATGATCCGCTACGGATTGCGTTCATATATAGATAATCAGTACTTCGCTTCCAAAGGCAAAGTAGTTGGCATTGACAGCAAAGAAAGCTTCAGCGCCACAGCCGCAGCCATTGTGAGCAACGCATTATGGATACATGATTATGGTTTTCACGAAGACTTTAAATCCTTTTCAAAATCGGTAGTCGCAAAAGCGGGCGATTTGAAATCTATGAATGGATTCCGAATCGATAACTCATCTGATGTGCCTTCAGGGCCCAGGAATGGCGCTGTTGACATATATACCTTTCAGAGAATGGTGTATGAGCTCAAAGCATCTGCCGAAAAGGAAGCCGGATTGTTTCTTGATGCACATGTAAGAACCGATTCAAATACTGCTGCAAACGAAGTGGAGGAGAATACCCACCCAATTTTGCCAGAGATGGAATATACCCTGCCCGGCAAAAATGAGAATATAGAGCAGCTCACCGCACTCAAGCCGGTGCAGATGCCTAGAAGCTTCAAACCCGAAAAGAAGAGAAGAAGATCATCTGAGCCCGACCCCACCTTCAACAATCAGATTGTGAAGCTGCTTGAAGAAAACAATAAAATACTCTCCAATTACGGATCGCGTTTCAACGACCTGCAGGAGCAAATCAATGAAATAAGGGGTGATCGGAACCTTACCACCACGGTACTGCGTGAAGAAATGGCGGCCCTGCGCGAAATGATGCAGAGCTTTATGCTAAACGGTTCCAGGCCTACCCCGACAGCAGTGGCAAGCGGTGCACTTGTAGCGACATTAACTTTTGAAAAAAATGCGCACCAACTTACACCGGGCCATCGTGCTCAACTCAACAGGGTTGAGATTGACCTTAAGCTTGATAAGGGTCTGGTGGTATTGGTGACGGGATTTGCTGACAGAACCGGCAATGCGAATTTCAATGCATGGATATCAGAGCAACGGGCAAATGCGGCTTTTGATTATCTCATAGAAAGAAATATTCATCGTGATCGGATTGTGGTGAATTACCTCGGCGATATAGATAGCCGTTTCGCCAATCCTGCTGATCGAAAGGTTGAAGTGTCTTACGTAAAGCCTGTTGCGGGAAATTAAACCAATAGGTTCTGAATAATTTCTATAGCCTGAAGCAAAGCTGTGTCATTAATATCAAGATGTGTTACCATCCTTATGCGGTTTTTGCCGAAAGACACAGCGCGCAAACCAGCTTTTTCCGTGGCAGCAAGTATGGCATCACTTCCGGGTTCGGCATGTACATCAAAAATTACAATATTGGTTTCAGGTGCAATTACATGTTTTACATACCACATAGGCACCAAAGCATCGGCTAGAAGAGCGGCTCTGTGATGGTCATCAGCAAGGCGGTCAATATGGTGATCGATGGAGTAAAGCCCCGCGGCTGCCAAAAATCCTGCCTGCCGCATACCACCTCCAAAAACCTTGCGCACTCGGCGGGCTTCTTTTATGAATGTTTTGCTGCTAAGTAGCACCGATCCTGCAGGAGTGCCAAGGCCCTTGCTCAGGCAAATGGATACACTGTCAAATAGTTTTCCATACGCAAGCGCATCATGCTTGTGGAATATTATGGAATTAAAAGCCCTGGCCCCGTCAAGGTGAAAAGCCAGTTGTTTTTTACGGCAGTATGCCGAAAGAGCAGTGAGTTCATCCATGGTATAGCACTTGCCCCCACCGCGGTTTGATGTGTCCTCAGCCACCACCAATGAAGTGCGTGCGAGCCAGTCTTTATCTTCGTTTACCAGCGCATCCACTTCATCCGGCATCATCACAGAGTGGTTGTTTCTTACCAGTTTGGCACTCGAGTGGGAGTTTCGTGCTATACCACCTCCTTCATAATTGTACACGTGCGACTGCTCATGGCAAATTACTTCGTCGCCCGGTTTGGTGTGCACCGCGATGGCAATTTGATTCGTCATGGTGCCCGAAGGACAAAAAAGCCCAGCCTCCTGACCGAACATTTCAGCTAATTTTTGCTGCAGCAGATTTACAGTTGGGTCTTCGCCAAATACATCATCACCCACTTCGGCATTCATCATGGCTTTGAGCATGCCTGCTGTGGGTTTTGTAACCGTGTCGCTTCTAAGGTCTATTTTCCCTTTCATCTTCAGTTGGCTGTTTTTCGTATCACCATGAGTCCATCCCTCACAGGAAAAAGTACGTTTTCTACTCTTTTATCACCCGTTACATAGGTATTGAATGTTACAAGGGCGGCGGTATCAGAATCATTTTCTATTTCAGCCTGATTAATCACCTTCCCGCTCCAGAGCACATTGTCGGCAATGATTACCGCACCTATGGGCAATTGATCAAAAACCAGGTTGTAATAGTTCAGGTAATTGGATTTGTCGGCGTCAATAAATACCAAGTCGAATGGTATGTTGAAGGATGGTATAATTTCCATTGCATTCCCAATATGCATGGTAATGCGGCCTTTATTTCCCGAAAGGTTTAAATACTTCTCTGCAATGGGCTGAAGTTCTTCATTGATATCTATAGTATGGATATGACCACCTGCAGCGAGCCCTTCGGCCATGCAGATAGCTGAATATCCGGTGTAGGTGCCAATTTCCAGAATATTTTTTGGCTTTATTAATTGGGTAAGCATACTCAATACCCTGCCTTGCAAGTGTCCGGAGAGCATTCGGGGCTGCAGTACCTTTAGGTAAGTTTCGCGGGTCAGCTCACGCAGCAACATCGGTTCAGAACTGCTATTGCCGGAAACGTATGCATCAATTGCCGCATCTAAAAAATTCATTTGTGGAAGTTGATTTGCTGATTATTCGCGAATATCAAATGTAGACCAAAGTGCTGAGTTTAGCCTTATCGAAGCATTCATTGGCTACCTGCAGGAGTTGCGCTGAAGTTACCTCGTCAATCTCTTTGAGAATTTCATCGGTGGTGTCAATGCGGTTGAAGGTAAGGAGGCTTTTGCCAAGGCCCATCATTAGGTTTGCCCCACCTTCAGACGAGAGCGCAAGTTGCCCCTTCAATTGCTCTTTGGCACGGTGAAGCGCCGTTACGGTAAGGCTGCGGCGGCGCAAGTCATCAAGCTCTTTGTGAATAAGGGCGGTGCTCTTTTCGAGCAATTTCTTATCGGTACCCAGATATATAGAAACAAAACCCGTATCAGCGTAAGGTTGATATGAAGAGTCAATATTGTAAGCAATGCCGTGGCGCTCGCGGATATTCATATTCAGTCGGGAGTTCATTGCCGGTCCGCCCAAGTAGTTTATAAGCAGTACCGTGGCTACCCGCATGGGGTGGTGCACATCATACGCAGGTCCGCCGATCATCAGGTGCGCCTGAAATGTATCGAGATTTACTGTTTTCGAGCTTGTTTGAATATGCTCCACCTTTACCCTTTCCAATTCAGGATGGCCTGACGCGAAATGGCCGAAATACTTCTCGGCCCAACGAATGACTTTTCGAAAGTCAACGTTTCCGACGCTGCTTAGTATCATTTCAGAAGTGCGGTACCTGCGGGCAATAAATTTTTGAATATGGCTACGGGTAAGGCTTTGCACACTCTCCTGGGTGCCTAAGATATTGCGACCTATCGGGTGATGGCCATAGAGAAGTTCTTCAAAATCGTCAAAGATGAGTTCAGAAGGACTGTCCTGATAGCTGAGTATCTCATCCACTATTACGTCGCGTTCTTTTGCTATTTCCTTTTCGGGAAAGGTGGAATTGCTTACGATATCGCCAATTGCTTCCATAGCCCGTTCAAAATGCACATTGAGGAATGAAGCGTATATAACGGTTTCTTCTTTGGTGGTATAGGCGTTGAGCTCAGCGCCTACACTGTCCATTCGGCTGAGGATATGGAATGCTTTACGCTTTTTTGTTCCCTTAAAAAGGCAGTGCTCGATGAAATGAGCCAAACCCTGCTCATCTTCAAGTTCATCGCGCGAGCCGGCGTTTACGGTAAGCCCGAAATGGCTTATTTGTCCGTTTTCAGTAGGTTTGTGTACTATGCGCAACCCGTTTGGCAAGGTGTGTAAAAGAACTTCCATAGGGTTGCAAAGATAGATAGTTCGCATGAAGCGAACTATCTGTCAGTGCATCTTAAAATGATTAATTGCCTAACAACTGCATGAGCTCATTGAGCTTAGGTGAGAGAATAATTTCCGTACGGCGGTTTGAAGCTTTGCCTTCAGGGGTTTCGTTGGTGGCGCGTGGCATATATTCACCTCGGCCAGCGGCAGTGAGGCGTTTAGGGTCTATTTGCTTTTCTGACAAGATACGCACTATGGATGTGGCCCGGGCGGTGCTCAAATCCCAATTGTCTTTAAAAGTAGGAGAGTTTCTAATTGGCACATTGTCGGTATGGCCTTCAATGAGAATGTCTATATCAGGGTTCTTTTGCAACACTCCTGCAAGTGCGGTTATTGCATCTTGCCCTTTGGCTTCAGCATTTGCGCTGCCCGATTTAAAGAGGAGTTTGTCGGACATAGAAACGTATACTTTTCCATTCTTCACTTCTACGGAAAGCTCATCGGCCTGAAAGCCGAGCAATGCATCGCGAAGGATGCTGTTGAGGCGGTTGGTTATAGAATCTTGCCGGGCTATGATGGCTTGCAGTTCTTTAAGGCTTTTTTCGCGCTCAGACAGGGTTTTTTCCTTTTTGTTAAGTTCATCGCTTTTCGCGATAAGCTCGGCACTGAGCTGTCCTGCGGTTTTGGTGCTTTCGGCCCTTAGGTTTTCATATTCGGTATTAAGCGCTAAGAGCTCGGTTTGGGTATTCTTAAGTTCGGTATTGAGCCGCGAAGTTTCAGCCTGCTCAGCGGCAAGCGTGGTGCAGAGTGAGTCGCGTTCGCCGAGTACTGTCTTTGTGCGTTTTCCGGCGAGGAGTTGCTCGGGCCGGGTTTGTCCGCATTCGTAAAAGCTCGCGCACGAAGTGAAAAGCAGTGAAGAAATAAGCAGCGTGAATATATTTTTCATCGGTTATTATTTGTTGCGAAGTTAACACTCACAGGAGCATTTTACGAACCTTCAGCGATTAGTTACCACAGTGTATTTAACATTTAATGCCGTGCTTCGTAAAGCGATTCGGGTATTAAAAGCAAAAGACGGCCTTTTGAGCCGTCTTTTACCATTCATTCTATTCCAAATGTCAATAGCAATACTTGCCTTCGGCAATCAGCTTTTGGGCTATTTGCTGGCGCATGGCTTTCACATTAATATCGTCGCATTTGGTAAAGCGCTTTAGTCCCATCAGCATCATACGCTGCTCGTCGCCTTCTACAAAGGAGTTGATGGCGTCCTTACCCGCTTTGTGAATTCGGTCGGCGCAATCGTAAAGCCAAACTTTTGTCATGGCGATTTGATCAGCAGAGCCAGCTTCACCGTGAAGTTCAATAATTTTTCGGGTACGTAGCAGAGCTGATTCAGCGGTGTAAGTCCATATCACCATATCTGCAATATTCATCAGCACCTCCTGCTCCTTAGAGAGGGTTTGCATCAGCTTTTGGGCTGCGGCTCCGGCTACCATCAATACGGTTTTCTTGAAGTTTTCGATAAGCTTCACATCTTTACCGAAAGGTGTTCCATCACCGCTTCCTGATTCAGGAATCGACATCAGCTCACCGGCTACTTTCATGGCGGGGCCCATTAGATCGAGCTGCCCTTTCATTGCTTTACGTATTAGCATATCAACAGTGAGCATACGGTTTATCTCGTTGGTACCTTCGAAGATGCGGTTGATACGGGCATCGCGGTAGCCACGCTCTACACGGGTTTCGGCGCTGTAGCCCATACCACCATATATCTGCACGGCTTCGTCTACCACATAATCGAGGCATTCCGATCCGAATACTTTCATCATCGCGCACTCGGCAGCGTACTCTTCAATGCCCTTGAGAATGGCCTCAGATTTTGGCAATCCAGATGATTGCAAATTGTCTATGGCATCTTCAATATTTTGCGCGATGCGGTATATGGATGATTCGAGTACATAGGTGCAAATGGCTTGCTCAGCCAATTTGAATCGTATTGCTCCATATTTTGAAATTGGGCGGCCAAACTGATTGCGCTCATTGGCGTACTTTACAGAATGGTCAATGGTATCTTTCATGCCGCCAAGCACTCCGGCAGCGAGTTTTATACGACCTATATTCAGAATATTCAATGCGATTTTGAAACCAGCTTCGCGCTCATTGAGCATATTTTCAACCGGCACTTTGCAGTCGTTGAAAAATACCTGACGCGTAGAACTGCCCTTGATTCCCATTTTTTTCTCTTCGGGGTTGAGCTCTATACCCGGTGTGCCTTTTTCTACAATGAAAGCACTGAGATTTTTGTCGTCGTCTATTTTTGCAAAAACAATAAACACATCTGCAAAGCCCGAGTTTGTGATCCACATTTTCTGGCCATTGATGGCATAATGTTTTCCATCGTCGGTGAGTTTCGCCTTGGTTTTTCCAGAGTTTGCATCAGAGCCTGAGCTCGGTTCTGTGAGGCAGTAGCAGGCCTTCCACTCGCCTGTGGCGAGTTTGCTTATGTATTTCTCTTTCTGTGCGTCGTTGCCATAGTACAGAATGGGCAATGTGCCTATACCTGTGTGTGCACCGTATGCCACCGAGAATGAGTGCCCTGAGCCAAGGGCTTCAGCCGCGAGCATACTTGACTTGAAGTCAAGACCAAGTCCACCGTATTCTTCCGGTATGCTTACGCCAAGTAATCCTAAGTCGCCAGCTTTGTTCAAAGCACTTTCCATAAAGCCCGCCTCCATAGCATCCATGCGGTCCAGGTTTGGAATTATTTCAGCGTTCAGGAAGTCAATACACGACTGAGCGATCATTTTATGTTCTTCACTCCATTCTTCGGGAATGAATATTTCTGCTGGTTCAGTTTGGCGAATCAGAAATTCGCCTCCGCGAATGGCTTTATTATTTTTGGTTGCTTCCATGGCCTCTGCTTTTTATTTTGTTAGTTCAATAATTCAAATACTCCTGCTGCACCCTGACCGGTGCCCACACACATTGTAACGATACCGTATTTGTTTTTTCTACGGCGCATCTCGTTGAATAGTTGTACGCTAAGCTTTGCACCTGTGCAACCAAGCGGGTGGCCCAGTGCTATGGCACCACCGTTTACATTCACAATTTCCGGGTTTAGGTTGAGCTCGCGCAGTATGGCAACCGATTGCGATGCAAAAGCTTCGTTGAGTTCTATAAGGTCAATATCGTTCTGTTTAAGACCCGCTTTTTCAATGGCCTTCGGAACGGCATAAATGGGGCCTACGCCCATAATTCGCGGCTCGAGCCCTGCTACATGGTAGCTTTTCAATTGAGCGATTGGCGTGAGGTTGTGCTTTTTGAGAAATGCCTCAGACACCACCATTACGAATGCTGCACCGTCAGATGTTTGTGAAGCATTGCCGGCCGTTACAGTACCTCTGGCATCGAATACCGGTCTTAACTTGGCGAGGGCATCCACTGTGGTTTCCCTGCGCGGCCCTTCGTCCGTATCAACGGTATACTTGCGGCTTTGGCGCTGATCGTTTTTCACAAATATTTCTTCCACTTCTATAGGTACGATATCACCATTGAATTTTCCGCCATCGATGGCCGCTACCGCGCGCATATTCGACTGGTATGCGAACTGATCCTGGTCTTCCCGGCTCACTTTGTAATCGCGGGCTACCGCTTCGGCAGTAAGCCCCATGCCCCAGTACCAGTCGGTATTCTTTTTGGCGACGGCCGCATTGGGCACTATGCGCCACCCTCCGAAAGGAATGGGCGACATGGTTTCCACACCACCCGCTATGATACAATCGCTCATTCCACTGTGTATTTTTGCGGAAGCGATGGCAATGGTCTCCAGCCCTGAAGAGCAGTAGCGGTTTACGGTCATGCCCGGCACCTTGTCGGTATTGAGACCCATTAGTGAAATCATCCGACCCATATTCAGTCCTTGCTCAGCTTCGGGGGTAGCGTTGCCAACAATTACGTCGTCAATCTCTTGCGGATTGATGGAAGGAAGTGACTTCATGATGTGCTGAATCAATTTTGCACCTAATTCATCAGCGCGTGTGAAACGGAAAATGCCTCTTGGCGCTTTTCCAACAGCGGTTCTATATGCAGAAACTACGTATGCGTTCATTTTTTTTTATTGAGTCAAGTACTAGGTACTAAGTACAAGGACCTGACGGGTTAATACTCTGATTTTGTGTCGTGTTTTAGATGGTCTGTTTGGTGTTCATTGAAAGTGCTGCCAGCAACGCTTTTGTCGTTAATGAAATTTAGGCTCAAGTTGATTTGATAGAGTTCTTCTCCTTCGTTTCCATACTTGCTCTTATTACTCTCATTATCAATGTATTGATGAAATTTGAAAATCATGTTTCCGATGTACGAAACCCTGCCCAATAGCGCCGGGTGAAGTTTTTGGTCAATTAATCCGATTCTGAAGCAGATTTCCAACTGGGTATCTACTTCGAATAGGGAGCCGTTGGCCACGCTAAGGAAACTTTTGAAGTCCAGAGTGCTGCTGCTACCAGCACCTTCTGCAATATTGCTTGCCACCGAAACGGATGCTCTCTTTAGCTGAACTGGAATACCGAATCGTTCGCTCGCCGGAAAATTTCTTACACATTCAGCAATTTCCACGGCCAAGCTCGCCGATTCTTGCCATACTTTGAGTTCCCTATATCTGTGCATCGATCCGATTTTTCAAGTCCTAGTGCTTAATACCTTGTACTAATTTCTCAAAATTTTTCCCTTCTGCACCATGCTTTGCAATCTCTCTAGGGTCTTTCGCTCGGCGCACAACTCCAGGAAGGCACGTCTTTCCAGATTAAGCAGGTAATCTTCACTTACTTCGGTGGGTTGTGACAGGTCGCCTCCGGCAAGTACAAATCCGAGTTTTTCGCTGATAAGCTGGTCGTGGTCTGAAATGTAATTTCCGCTGCGCATAGCGTTGGCGCCCACGTGAACGATTCCTAATGCTTCATTACCAAGCACCCTTATGTCCTTGCGCTTTATAGGCTTTGTGTATCCCTTGCTTTGCATTAGCAATGCCGCCTGTTTGGCGTAAGCCAACTGATCATCGCGGTTTACCACTACTTCGTCAATTCCTTTGCGGAGGTAGCCCAGTTCAAAAGCTTCATAGGCTGAGGTTGATACTTTGGCCTGACCGATGGTTAGGAAACGGTTGCGGAAGGTGTTGATGCGTATGTCGCCATCGCGCATTTCGTCGGCAGCGCGCAGGGCAAACTCTTTAGTGCCGCCGCCGCCGGGAATTACACCTACACCAAATTCAACCAGGCCCATGTACAACTCGGCATGCGCCACTACTTTATCAACGTGCAGACAAAGCTCACACCCTCCTCCCAAAGCCATATTATGCGGCGCAGCTAACACCGGAATTGAAGAGTAGCGCATACGCATCATGGTATTTTGGAAGGCCTTTACGGCAAAATCAAGCTCGTCGTATTCCTGTTCGGCCGCCATCATAAAGATCATACCCACATTGGCACCGGCGCTGAAATTGTCGCCGGTATTTGATACCACCAGGCCTTTGTAGCCGGCTTCCGCTATATCGATGGCTTTATTGAGCCCTTCAATTACTTCACCACCTATGGTATTCATCTTGGTGTGGAATTCTACATTGATGATTCCGTCCCCAAGGTCTTTAATAGTTGTTCCGGCGTTTTTCCAGAGTATTTGGTCGCCGCCTATATTGTCTAGGAATATCTGTCCTTCCAGCACAGGTACTGGTTCGTAGGCTTTGGTGTTTTGGTTGTAGAAATATTTTACGCCTTTTTCAATTTTATAGAAGCTTTTATTGCCGGCAGCGAGCATTTCCTTGACCCAGGTATTTACTTTCACTCCGGATTTTTCCATATCGACTGAGGCTTTTTCAACTCCTATGGCATCCCATTTCTCAAAAGGCCCCATTTTCCAACCGAAACCCGCACTGAGCGCAGCGTCAATTTTATAGAGTTCGTCAGATATTTCGGGTATGCGAAAAGAAACGTAGCTGAAAAGTCCCTGGAAGGAGCGGCGGTAGAATTCACCGGCTTTGTCCGTGCCGCTGTAGAGCATTGGCAGTCGTTTTGCGAGGTTGTCAATGGGTTTGGCCATTTCGAGGGTGGGGAAGCTCACCTTTTTCTGTGGCACGTACTCCAGAGTTTTGAGGTCTAGGGAGAGTATTTCAGCCTCGCCCGAAGCCCCTTTTATTTTTTTGAAAAAGCCTTGTCCTGATTTGCTACCAAGCCATTTATTATCGACCATTTTCTGCACATAGTCAGGTATGGCAAATACCTCGCTGCGTTCATCACCTGGGCAATTGGCTTTCACGCCATTTGCCACGAGCACAAGCGTGTCGATGCCTACTACATCGGCGGTGCGGAAAGTGGCCGATTTGGCGTGACCTATTACCGGGCCGGTGAGTTTGTCAACTTCTTCGGGTGTAAGGCCCATATCATTCACAATATGGAATAGCTCCATGATGGAATAAACGCCTACCCTATTGGCTATAAATGCAGGTGTGTCCTTGCAGAGCACCGTTTGCTTGCCCAGGAAGCGCGAGCCGTAGTGCATCAGAAAGGCAATCACTGCCTTATCGGTTTTCGGACCCGAAATAATTTCGAGCAGCCGCAGGTAGCGCGGCGGGTTGAAGAAGTGTGTGCCGCAGAAGTGTTTTTGAAAATCTTCTGAACGGCCTTCGTTCATCATTTTTATCGGAATACCCGATGTATTGGATGTAATCAGGGTCCCCGGCTTTCTGTACTTTTCAACCTTTTCAAATACCTGTTGCTTGATGTCCAAGCGTTCCACCACCACTTCGATGATCCAGTCGGCATCGGCTATTTTAGCCATGTCGTCATCAAAATTTCCTGTGCTGATGCGTTTGGCGTAAGCCTGATCGTATATAGGCGATGGGTTGCTTTTCAGCGCAAATTGCAGCGACTCGTTTACTATACGGTTGCGCACTGCGGGGGCGCTGATGTCAAGTCCGGTCTGTTTTTCCTTGTCGTTGAGTTCGCGTGGTACTATATCGAGCAGCAGAACCTCTACGCCTATATTGGCAAAGTGGCATGCAATACGCGATCCCATTACTCCGGAGCCGAGAATGGCTACCTTATTTATTTTTCGTTCGCTCATGGTAGAGAAGTGGTTTATTGTGGGGGTAAGGTAAGTTGATATCTAAGTTCTGTTTGTCGCTTGTCGAGCAATGTGTTGATTTCTGTGCTTACCTGAAAGAAAGCCTTTAACTGCTCATCTTTGAGGTTTTGATGGAGGTATTCGTTTAGAGAGATTACCGCTTCACGGGCTTTTTCGCGGTATTTTTTTCCTTCCGATGTGAGGTGCACCAATACCAGCCTGCCATCGCCTGCCGCAGCCGATCGCGTTATAAGGCCATTTTCTTCCATGGTTTTAAGGGTGCGGGTGAGGCTGCGCGACTCTATGCCCATCTTTGGGCCTAGCCTTGTTGAAGGGGTTCCTTCTTTGTCGATATTGAGCAATACATACCCCACCGACATGCTGCCTCCGTAGCGCGAGGCTTCAAGGTTGTAGAGGCGCATGGTTTTCATCCACAGCCACCTGAGGTGAAAATCTATTGTTTCTTCGGGACTCATTGTTGGGCTAAAACTACTAAAATATGTTATGCAAGCATAACAATGAACGAAATTTTTTCCCGAAGGTTTTCTTTGGTTTTCTCTGTTCCGATTTCGCATGCGTTTTCCATCCAATCCAACAATCCTATGGTTAACCACAAATGCTGCCTGACACGGTCGAGCGATTCAAGCCACCTTGCGAGAAGTACATCTTGCACGAGGAATACATTTTCTTCCTTGATAAGAATCTCATTTTTCATAAGCATATTCAAGGCGGTGCTCACCTAACTTGCGGCACCGAAATTATGCCTGAGCAGAAAATTTCTCGACAATGGGTTTTGGGCAGGTTCATCTCTCGCCACTGCGCGGAGTACTTTCCATTGGGTTTGTGTGAGCAGGTTGGTGTATTGTGAAAATACCGGCGCTTCCTGTCCAAGTATTTCATCAACTACTTTTTTATGGTATTCCAACTTTACAGAGTCAAATTTCCCATTCAGCTTACTGCAAATCAGTTGAACACAATAGGTTTGTCCTCTGCTCCACTCGTATATCGCTGCGATGCTCTCATCGCCTATCTGATTGTTTCCCTTTTTAAAGTGACTTTGAATAAACTTTCTGTATACATCGGGCTCAATCGGGTAGAGCGACATGAGTTGGGCACTGCGGTAAAAAGGTCTTTTCTTTTCAGCAAACATGGAAGTCATCATACCTCTGTTGCTTCCACTGAAAATAAACCGCAGTCCAGGAAAACGCTGCATCCAGTTCCTAAAAATGGCTTCGCCATTTTCGACGGGATAGTTCGCCACCTGCTGAAACTCGGCCATTGCGATCAGCACTTCCGAATTCCGTACTGCAAGAAATTCACCAATAGCGGTGAGCGAAGTTTCGGGCTTGGAGCCTTGCCTGAGTCCAAGGCTGAATGATGGCAGGCCGGTATTCGGATCAAAGTTCATATCGAGCCTACCGAACCCAAAAGCTTTAGAAATGAAGAGGAAATACCTCCCGTGGTTTTTTCGAATTTGGCGTGTACCGCCATAGTCAGTTGCCTGACGGCTTCATCTGCGTCTCGCGTTGCCAACAGATCAATGTAGATCGTTTCGGCTTTTTTAGCTGCTTCAAGCTCAGCCATGAAATGTTGTATGAGCACAGTTTTGCCAAGCCTGCGCCGTCCGTAAAGCACTGTATTGCGGCCATTTTCAAAATTATCGAGCACCACGGCCAGTTCTTTTTCGCGATCGCAGAAGTGGGTCCTGCCGTAATAACCGCCAAGCAGAAAGGGATTATTGGGTTTTTTTATCGCCATTTCTGAAAGTTAATATTTTAGTAATCACATGTAAATGAAGGCTGTGTAGTAATTTATTCCTTACGCAAAATACGTAACGAGAAGTACGTAATAAATTTGAGTCTTACGAAATATTCAGGGGCAATTTTCTGCCATCAGCGACTGCCTGCCATCTGCTTGCGGCGTTTTAGTTCTTTGATGATAAGCCCGAGTTCGCGCCCGGTTTGTCCGGCTACTGAAGTGTTTTCTTCGGCGCGGCGTATCAGGTAGGGCATTACGTCGCGCACAGGGCCGTAGGGCACATACTTCGCTACGTTGTAGCCGGATTTACTCAGATTAAAGCTTATGTGGTCGCTCATGCCGAATAGCTGGGCGAAGTAAACCCGCTTATCTGTGTGTGCTATACCGAGTCTGTCCATTTCACGGGCAAGGTGCATGCTGCTCAGCTCATTGTGCGAACCTGCGCAGAATGCTATGCCATCAATATTGGCAAGGCAATAATCTACAGCGGCGTCAAAATCACGGTCGGTAGCGGCCTTATCGGGCTGTATGGGCGATGGGTAGTCCATATTGGCAGCGCGCTCCCGTTCTTTTTCCATGTAAGCACCACGCACCAATTTCACACCGTAAAAGTATCCTGCAGCCTTAGATGCAGCATGCGCTTCATGAAGGTGCGCCAACCTGTCGTGGCGGTACATTTGCAAGGTATTGTACACCACTGCCCTTTCCCGGTTGTACTTTGCCATCATAGCAGTGGCAATGCGGTCTATGGCAGGCTGTATCCATGTTTCTTCGGCGTCAATAAATACGGGTGTTCCCGTTTCGTGAGCCTTTTGGCAAATGGAGTTAACGCGGTCCTTCAATCGCTGATGGCGCATTGTTTCGATTTCATCCAGAGGCTCGCCGTTGCTGAGTTTTTCCAGCAGGGCATTTCTGCAAAGGCCGGTTACTTTAAACACACAAAAAGGAATATGCGGATTGCCATACGCTGTTTCAATAGTGCGCAAGGTTTCCCTGCGGGTAGCTTCAAATTCTTCATCGGCTTCCTTACCTTCTACCGAGTAGTCGAGTATGGTGCCAATATGGTATGCATCGAGTACTTTGGTGGTTTGGGCGCAGTCGGCTATGGTTTCGCCACCGCAAAATTGTTTGAAGATGGTGGCCTTGATCATGCTTTTTATAGGAAGGTGCAAGGCAAGCGCAATCTTGGTAAGTTGTTTTCCCGCAAGGCTTAGCCCTTGGTTTCCAATAATGCGAAAGAGCCAGTAGGCCCTGCGCAAATCAGCATTTGACTTCGATGAGAAAGCCACTTCGGTATTCTCAAAAGATACCTGTTCTTTGAAGGGTTGTGTAGCGGGTGTGGTGGTAACAGTATTCATTTCTTCCTTTGCAAAAAACCATCCTATCTTAGCTGCTCATAAAATACACCATGGCTACTATCGATATTCATAGGGTTAAAACCGACGGCCACACCATTTGTTTGGGCAAGCATAGCCTGGGCGATTTGTCGGAAGTGCTCTCAGGCGAATCCTTCCTTAACGCGAAGGTATTCATTTTATGTGATGAAAATACTTTGCCACATTGCCTACCGGCTGCAGTAGCCAAGGTGCCATCGCTGCAAACCGCCGAAGTACTCGAAATACCTGCTGGTGAAGAAAGCAAGTGCATAGAAGTAGCCACACAGCTTTGGCGCGCCCTCAGCGAAATGGGCGCCGACCGCTACAGTGTGCTAATAAACCTAGGCGGTGGTGTGGTAACTGATCTGGGCGGTTTTGTAGCGGGTACATACAAGCGGGGTATCCGTTTTTTTAATCTGCCCACCAGCCTGCTCGGGCAGGTTGACGCATCTGTAGGTGGCAAGGTGGGTATTGATCTTGACCACCTCAAAAATGAAGTTGGACTCTTCAATCCATCAAACGGGGTATATGTTGATCCTTCTTTTCTCGCCACTTTGCCCAAAGCCCATATTGTAAGCGGTTTTGCCGAAATGATCAAGCATGCGCTCATCTGCTCACCCGGCTATTGGGAGCAATTGAAGGCGGTGAGTTTTTATGATATGGAATCGCTGGAACAGCCCATATTGCGCTCGGTGCAGCTCAAAAACGAAATTGTGTGCAGCGATCCTTATGAAACGGGCTTACGCAAAATTCTCAACTTCGGGCATACCATCGGCCACGCCCTTGAATCGCTTTCGCTTGAAGGCGATATGAAGTCGCTGCTCCACGGCGAGGCGGTTGCGCTTGGTATGATTTGCGAAGCGGCAATCTCACACCGCCGGGGCACCCTGTCGGAAAATGACCTTCGGCAGGTTACTTCTTTTATTTTTAGTCATTTTGCGAAAGTGGAACTGGACCCGCTTATGTACCACCGCGCTATAGAACTTATGCGGCGCGATAAAAAGAGCCGCAGCGGCAAGGTGATGATGAGCCTGCTCAACGGCATTGGCGACTGCATACCCGATCAGGAAGTAAACGCCGATCAGGTAATAGATTCACTTAATTATTATCAGCGATGGGTGGGCTGAGCCACATTAAATTACAAAAGTCTGCTATGCCTGAAGGTATTGTGGGCATCAACTTGCCAGCTTCGAAAAGCATCAGCAACCGGCTACTCGTCATGCAGGCCCTGAGCGATGGGGCAGTGACAATATCGAACCTGAGTAATGCCGACGATACACTGGTACTGGCCGCAATGCTGGCCGAATCAAAACCATCATACTGGCTGGGAGCAGCGGGTACGGCGTTGCGTTTTGGTCTTGCCTGGGCGGCGATAACCCCCGGCGAGCGTATACTGCGCGGCACGCATAGGCTCCACGAAAGACCGCTAAAGCCACTGATCAAAGCCCTTGAAAAACTCGGTGCCGAAATAGAGTGCTACGAAGATGAAGGCTTCGCCCCGGTGGAAGTAAACGGGCGCAGGTTGCGCCATGCGCACCTTGAGGTAGATGCATCGCTGAGCAGTCAGTTTACCTCAGCCCTTATGCTTATTGGGCCTTACGTGCTCGGCGGGCTCAACATTGTGCACACAGGCCACTGCGTATCAGAGCCTTATGTGGAAATGACCGCCCACCTGATGCGAAGCGCGGGGGCTTATGTGCATGTACGCGACGGGAAGATAGCTATTGAGGAAGGAGGTTATCAACCATCAGAAATTGTAGTAGAAGCCGATTGGTCGGCGGCATCTTATTTTTATTCGGCAGTGGCACTTGGCGGCCCGGCAAGGGTTTTATTGACGGACCTTCGCAGCGATAGCATACAGGGCGACGCTGCACTCGTGGGTATTTTCGCAAAGTTGGGGGTGCAAACAGAGTTCTCAGCCCAGGGGGCCATCATTTCCCGAAAAGGCGCGCCTGAACATAGCATAGTGCTGGATTGCACTGCTTTTCCTGACCTTGCCCAAACCATCGCTGTTGCTGCCGCGGGCCTTAAAATCCCATGCAAACTCACAGGACTCAGCACCCTGAGGCTGAAGGAAACTGACCGCATTGATGCACTTGCCACTGAACTTGTCAAATGCGGAGCCATTTGCGAAACGGGAGTAGATTTTATTGTTTTGAGCGACTTTACATCAGGTGAAACTGCTCCGATAATTACCACCTACCACGATCACCGCATGGCCATGGCGTTTGCGCCTCTTGCTTTGGTTTTTCCCTCAATTACTCTTGAATCACCGGAGGTAGTGAGCAAATCATTTCCGGATTTTTGGCAGGAGCTGGGCCGTTGTGGTATCGCTTTAGCAAAAAGTATATAACGCCTTATCGGCAATGCACTAAAAATGTGCAAAACAGTACCTTTGTCCCTAAATTTTGATTCTATGGCCGGAAGTGAAGTGTATGATGTTGCCATCATTGGCGGGGGAATTGTGGGGGCAGCAACATTTTATAAAATGCAAACCCGCTGGCCTGAATTGCGCATGATCCTTATAGAAAAGGAAAACGTACTGGCCAACCACCAAACCGGAAACAACAGCGGGGTACTACATTCCGGACTTTACTACAAACCCGGTAGCCTGAAGGCCGTGAACTGTGTAAACGGTAGGAAGGAGTTGGTTGCTTTCGCCGAGAAGTATGGAGTTGACCATGAAGTATGCGGCAAAATTGTAGTGGCTGTCGATGAATCAGAACTGCCCATGCTCGAGAAGATTTACCACATAGGCGTTGAGAATGGAATAGAAGGAATAGAGCGAATAGATGCCGCCGGCATCAAGGCCCGTGAGCCTTTTTGCGAAGGCATAGCAGGCATTTGGGTGCCGGTAACCGGAATAATTGACTACCGGCAGGCTACCCTAAAAATGGTAGAACTTGGCCTTGCTGCAAATCCGCAAAGCCGTCTCGCTCTTGGCGAAGAAGTACTTTCCATCACCCCGCAAGGCGCGTTAAAATCTATATCCACCAGCCGCGCTGTATACCAGTCGAAGTACCAGGTTTTCTGCGCGGGCTTGCAGGCCGACAGGCTGGCCCACAAGGATGGGGTGAAGCTGAAAGAGAAAGTGGTTGGCTTCAGGGGCGACTACTACGAGCTAACTGAGCAGGGAAAACACAAGATCAAAAACCTGATTTATCCGGTGCCAAATCCCGATTTTCCTTTTCTCGGTGTGCATTTTACGCGCATGACCAACGGCGATATTGAATGCGGCCCCAATGCAGTATTTACCTTCAAGCGCGAAGGGTATGGCAAGACCGACTTCAGCTTGCGCGACTCAATAGACGCCCTGACTTATGGCGGCACATGGAAGCTCTTTTTCAGGAATATGAAGTTTGGAATTGACGAGTACCGGCGGGCTTTCTCAAAAAAATTGTTTTTGAAAACCCTGCAACGACTCGTTCCTTCACTTACCATGGACGACATAAAACCCGGAAGGGCAGGGGTGCGCGCCCTTCTGCTGCGCAGTGATGGCGATACCCGCGACGATTTTCGTATTGAGTACAACGGCACAAGCATTCATGTGCTCAACGCCCCTTCACCTGCTGCCACAGCTTCACTGGCCATTGGCGGACAAATAGCTGATAAGGCACAGCAGCAGTTTGGGTTGAAATCGGCTGTGGCAAGAACGGCCGGTCAATAGCTTTTTCTTTTTTATTTGAAGGAATCATCCTAACCATCTATCAAACGCACTTCTTTGTGCTGGCCGGACCCTTATAGATTTGAATATAAATTGCATTGAAATTTGGAATGGCCCTTTAAAAAAAGCGGTGCCAGCGCATTGTCGTTTGCGTGTTTTTTGGTAAACTTGATTCTAAATCTAAAATAACCTATTATGAAATCTTTAATCAAGTTACTCTCTCTCTCTCTCTCTCTCTTATTTGTTGTGACACAGGCAACTGCCGGTTTCTTCGATTTTCAGAATGGCTTCAACGACCTTCGCCCCACCACCGCAGAAGCACACAGCATCGTAAACGGTACCCTTGTTTGTTTCGGGTCGGCAAGCATCGCAGCCAATAGAAATATCTGGAAAACGGCAGGTGGGCCGCCCGCGTCGTCGGATTATTTGGTGAGCCGCTTGTGCAATCCGGCTTTACAGG
>JBBQZU010000002.1:0-240847 GCA_038207425.1 Flavobacteriales bacterium
TTGGATCAAGTTTATTTGCCATATCACAGTTTTGAACCTGCGATATAGGGGTTAAATACTTGATCTTTTAAAGTGGCACTGTTTGAACCGAAATAGGTGGCACCAATAGAACCGAAATTACTGGCACTGTTTGAACCGAAATCACTGGCACTAACCGACCGAAATAGGTGGCACTGTTTGGACCGTGTTAGCCACTAAATCGGAATGATCAAAATACTACATAAAAATGCTTTGCCTGTAGATTGAGAATAGGCATTTCGAAATGAAAGCAGAAAATAAACAAAACTTATCGGGATGATGAGCCGAAAAGCCTAAATGAGAATCAATTAGAAAAAACAAGAACATGATAAATATAAAAGTTGAAAATGAAGACTATAAAAGAGATGTTCAACAAAACAGGGATACATCCTGAAGTGTGTGATGAAGAGCAGAAAAACAAATACAGGAAGAAGAAAAAATACACTTATAGAAAGTGCCTTGAGCAAGAATTGCTTGAAAAGTACCGGATTTGCACAGATATGTGCCAGTTTTTCTTTGAGTAAACCCTCATACTTCCAATCTTTCTTATTCGCTGACTCATTTGTACTTAGTGAATCGGATAATACGAAACTATTCATCTTTAAACCCGACTTCCTGACAGGCTATCATCAATCGTTTCAGAAGCGCGGTCTTCAGAGAAAGTGGCGCTATCTATGCTAAAAAGTTGATTCGAAGAACTATCATTGGGATTACCAACATATCCTAGGTTTATATCCTCCGGATCAATGTCGCACTTAAATTGATCATCAGGCGAAAACCAAGCCTGAAGGAAAAAATAGGTCAAACTTGTGAAAAAATAAATCCTGATAGAGGCGGGTAAAGTGAGACTTTTCCTGGAATTAAAATCACTGGCTATTATTCCAGGCTATAGAATCAATGCCCCTATACTTATAAGGATGCGCGAATTCAAAGCCGGATTATTCTGAAAAAAATCCGAAATAAGTCTCTTAAGAAGAAATCGTGGCTCTCTTATCTTCTGAGCTCAATTGGGACAATAACCATAGAGTTGCTCTATCTGATACACACAGTTAAGACATGTATCATCAGTTTCTGGTAGACTTTCCATTCGAATACTATGAAAACGAATGTGCCTAAATCGGGGCTTGTACTACGCCCCAGTCAATATTTCCTTTACGATACTGGGCAAATAATTAAATTCTCTTTCTTTGCTAACGAATCGCTTTGCTCCTACGGCATAGGCTTCTTCAATAGTCCAATCATTGTCGCTGTTGCTGAGAAAGATTACAGGCACGTTGTAGTCAAAACTCTGCATCAGTTGAATTAAGTCAAAGCCACTAATTGAAGGCATGGTAATATCAACGATCACTAAATTGTAAGATCTTTTGCCCATTAATTTCATAGCCTCTGATGAACCCGGTGCTATGTCAACAGAATAACCCGATTCCATCAACAACTTTCTGGTGATTTTCAAAGTGATAATTTCATCATCAACCAGCAGAATTCTTTCTTTTTCGGTCATTTAGAGACAATTAAACTGAAACAAGAACGAGTTTCGCTTTGGCATCTGTAATGGCATTTCTAGTGATGCTGCAAATTTCGTCGAGATTGGATTGCAGATCGGATGGCATCTCACCATCTTTAATTCCCAATTCCACTTTCTTTAGCAGTACTACTAATTTCTTTAAACCCAGGGGCACAGCGGCGGATCGCATTCTATGAACAACAAATCTTACAGAGTTCCAGTCGCCGGAATTGCGCGCGCTGGTAAGTTCATTAATATCGCGCACCGTGCGTTCTGCATAAAGTTTTAATATCTCACTTACGAAAACATTGTCATTTCCTGACAGTCTTCTCAAACCTTCTACGTCAATTACTTCTGTATTCATACTTCAATGGGTTTGCCCGATATACGCCAAATCAGCAGCACTGGTTACCGCTTAATTATTTGAACAAGTGTCTTACAACATCCATACCGTTTGCATAAAGTAGTAGACTCAACAATATAACCAACCCTGCATACTGGGCATATTCCAGAACCTTTTGATTTGGCTCTCTGCCTGATATCATTTCGTAAAGCAAAAACACCACATGACCTCCATCGAGTGCCGGTATAGGCAGGATATTCATAACCGCAAGAATTATGGAAAGAAAT
Organism: Flavobacteriales bacterium; assembly: GCA_038207425.1. Taxonomy (GTDB): domain Bacteria; phylum Bacteroidota; class Bacteroidia; order Flavobacteriales_D; family Cryomorphaceae; genus JBBQZU01. The sequence continues at coordinate 2,153 of JBBQZU010000002.1, forward strand.
GCTGTCATGCTCCAAAAGCGCTGCCAATTCCATGTATTGTCAAATAAGTTTCCAATGGTTAAGAATCCTCCTACCTGCTTCACCCCCTCTGAGCTGAAGAGCAGTTTGAGTGATTGCACATATGATACAACTATGGTAGAGCCTTCCCTAACACCTGCCGGAAAACTTTCAAAGAAAGAATAGGTGTGTTTGTTTGATTGCAAAAATTCTGTGGCTGGTTTGAAGCCAAAGCCCAGTTTTCCATCATCCCCAACGTTTGCATTCAAATCGAGTTCATTATTATTACGAAGTACTTTCAATACAACTTCGTTTCCCTTATTTCCTTGAATAGCGTATAGTAAATCAGGCACAAACGCTGTACTCTCATCGTTCACTGCAAGTATTCTGTCGTTCTTTTCGAGTCCTGCTTTCTCAGCCAAAGAACCTGAGAGCACTGTGTCAACAAAAGCAGGAAATCGTTCAGCAAAGATTCTTGCAGTTCCAAGGCGCAAGAGTTCTTGGTCTATTTCAGCCGGAAGGCTAATCACATCTATATGTCCTCCCTGCCGCTCAATTTCAACATTTCTACCCCCTTGCACCAATATCATTTGAAATACATCGCTGAGTGTTTCCGGTGCTATACCGTTCACAGCCTTAATCTTGTCTCCATGCTCAAACCCATACTTGAGCATAAGCGAATCTGCATAAACGCCATAAGAGAGGTTCTCATTCGGAATAAACTCCTTGCCCCAGGCAAATAACATCATGGCATAAATGAAGAAGGCTAGCAAAACATTAACGGTAACGCCCCCAATCATAATAATGAGTCTTTGCCAAGCCGGTTTTGATCTGAATTCCCAAGGCTTTGCGGATTGCTTCATTTGCTCCTTGTCCATAGATTCATCAATCATTCCAGATATTTTAACATAGCCACCAAGCGGCAACCAGCCAATACCATATTCAGTTTCACCGATTTTCTTCTTAAACAACGAAAACCACGGATCGAAGAAGAGGTAAAATTTCTCAACTCTGGTTTTGAAAAGCCTTGCTGGTATAAAGTGACCTAATTCGTGCAACACTATAAGCAACGAAAGGCTTAAGATAAATTGAGAGGCTTTGATTAAAATTTCTGTCATAATTTAATATAGGATTACACCATTTTTGATTTTGGCAGGTGTTCTCGAGCAAATGCGCGGGTTTCGAGATCGGTCTGAATGTATTGATCAATGGTAAGACCATCAGCAAAGGGTATTGAATGAAGGCATTTTTCTATCAAATCGGGCATTTTCGCAAATGTAATCTGATCATCGAGAAATGATTGTACCGCCACTTCGTTGGCTGCATTCAACACGCAAGGTGCGTTGCCACCTCTGCTCATGGCATCGAAGGCCAATCCGAGATTTCTAAAGGTTCTGAAGTCAGGTTTTTCAAAAGTAAATGATGCGTAATTGTTGAAGTCAAACCTCGGAAAGGCTGTGTTGTATCTTGATGGATAACTCAAGGCATACTGAATGGGTAATTTCATATCAGGTAAACCCATTTGAGCTTTCATACTTCCATCTTCGAACTGCACAATGCTGTGAATAATAGACTGCGGATGCACAATCACATCTATCTGGGATGGATTTAATGCGAAAAGCCATTTGGCTTCAATTACTTCCAATCCTTTATTCATCATGCTGGCTGAGTCAATCGTAATTTTTGCCCCCATATTCCAGTTGGGATGTTTCAGAGCTTGCGCCTTGGTGACGTGTCTGAGTTCATCCGCCGTTTTTCCGCGAAAAGGGCCGCCTGACGCAGTAAGGTAAATTTTCTCAATTTTATTGTGAAACTCACCTGCAAGGCACTGAAATATCGCTGAGTGTTCTGAGTCAACCGGGTATAAGTTCACGCCTTTTTCATTCGCAGCTTTTGTGACCAACTCGCCTGCTACGACCAGAGTTTCTTTGTTCGCGAGCGCTATGTACTTTCCCGCATCAATGGCTTTCATGGTAGGGCGTAATCCAGAGAAACCCACCAATGCAGTTAGTACGATATCAATATTCTCCATTTGTACTACATCGCAAAGTGCATCCATTCCACAATACACTTTGATACCTTCTGGAAAAAGGATGCCTTTGAGCCATTCATACTTCTCGCTACTTTCTATAACAACCGCATTTGGCTTAAATTCCAGGGCCTGGCGGGCAAGCAATTCAGCATTGCGACCCGCAGTAAGCACCTCAACTTTAAAATGTAGAGGATTGGCGGCAATTACTTCAAGTGTTTGAGTACCAATAGAGCCAGTAGAACCCAAAATTGCTATATTCTTCACAGTGTTGTCTCTCATTCAGTTCGCAAAGATAGGCAAAGGGCGGTTTGTCATAGAATTAATTGCGCGAGCTGACTTTGATTTCATCAACGAGCTTCTCTCCGGCATCGAGAGAATTATTAATGGCCACAAAGCGACCGCCACCAAGCATTGCCAGATCACTCATTTCAGAAGTAGCAAACTTACCGCATTTGATTCCAAGCACAGAAATTACAACCCCTTTTCGATGGTACTTCACCGCAAGCTTTTTTGCCAAAGCGGCACCTTCATTAAATGCACCATCAGTAGCAATTATGATTTGATTATTACCATCTTCAATGGCGTGCTGAAGCGCCTTTAGGCCAGCATTGTCTAGCGCATTTGCACCCTCAGTACCCCCTCCTGCAGTAAGATTCTGAATTACTTCAACACAAGCAGCCTTATCAAGCTGCGCTCTTGTTTCTATTAATACACGGGTTTCGGCAGCATAGCAAATGAGCGTAAATCTATCAGTGGGACGCAAAACTTCCAAAAGTTCAATCATGGCAATTTTAAGTAATTCGAGCCGTCCTTCATGCTTCATTGAATTGGATACATCAACCAGAAATACCACATTGCTTGGTCTGAATTCGCGCGATAGTTGCTTTCTATCTTCGTAATCAATGATTGTAGATGGAGCTTGAACTTCGTCAGGATAAATCTCATTTGAACCAGAAATTACCGGATTACTCATTGGGCTAATTTCTTCATCATCAACGCAATCGATTTGGCCAACTAATCCAACTTGATTCATATTTACTTGGATATGCTGATTGAATCCGTGTATATACAGAGTCGTGTCGCTGTAATACGGTCCGTTTACAAATGAAATAAAGTGCCTTCCCGGCAATAGGTCAAATTGTATTTCTCCATTCTGGTCACTTATTGCTTCGGCGTATTTTCGACCATCTCGGTACACAATCGCATTCGCTTCTGCAAAACGCGTATTTTTTACTTGATCAAAGACAGAAATTTGTATTTTTCTGTGAGTGCCGCCTGGTAAATTGCTAAAATCAGGACAAGGCATTAATAAGTCGACGGCATAGGTACTCTCACCAGAAATCACGAATGACTTAGGTTGCTGCCAAGAACTTGCATACATTTTAAGTTCTTCCCGGAAGTGACCAGAGATTTTCGGGGTGTATTGTATTCTAATATACACTGAGCTATCAGGAAGTACTTTTTTAGAACTTATTTGGATACTGACCGAATTTGATGCTTCCACGCGAAAGATAAATGCTTCTTTAGGATCATTATTGATAATTTCAACATCCACCCAGTTTGCGTCAGCTCGCAGAAGCAGTCCAAAATCGTGCTTTGTTGGAAAAGCAGTGAGTTGCGCTCCAGCTTGCAAACCCGACAATACGAAAAATATTAATGCAATTAATCTACTTTCCATTTGCTCAAAAGGTCAGCGGCCTGCCTGTCGTTGCCCAGCCGGGCCACTTTGTTTTGGCCCCCAAGCCTGCCAAGAGACTTCATATATGAGCTAAACGCGTCCTTGTGCAAAGATGTTATCTTCAGCGGCCTGAGAATTTTTCCCTTGATCAGGTCTGCATAGTAAATGTTTTTCTTTTGCATCACAATATCCAGCGACTCAGCAAAAGCATGCATGTTGTGCGGCCTTTCGGCAAATGATATCAGCCATTCATGGTATGGAAGTCCTTCTGAAGGATTTAGCTCAGGGGCTACCGTAAATTCGATTACTTCACCACCGTAATTTAATAATGCATGCTTCATAGCAGCTTCTACTTCTTCAGCAATTACATGCTCTCCAAAAGCCGAAGTAAAATGCTTTATTCGCCCGGTAACCAGTATTTTGTAGGGATTTTTTGATGTGAGTTTTACAGTGTCTCCAATACTGTAAGCCCACAATCCGGCATTGGTGGATAAAATTAAAGCATAGTTCACTCCTGTTTCCACTTCCCACAAAGCCAATCTGGTAGGATTATCCTCAAAAAACCTATCAGCCGGTACAAATTCAAAGAAAATTCCAGCATCTGTATTTAGCAATAATGCATCGTCATTCTGATCATCCTGAAAAGCGATAAATCCTTCGCTTGCCGGGTAGGTTTCGATACTGGAAATCTTGCCGCCGATTAAAGCTTCGAATCTCGGTCTGTATGGTTCAAAATTTACGCCTCCATACACAAAAAGTGAGAACTGAGGAAACACTTCGAGCACTGTCTTCTTTCCCGTTTGTTTTAGTAAATTCTCAAAATAATGCTGCACCCAACTAGGTATTCCCGAAATGAGTGTAAGGTTTTGGTCTTTCGTTTCGTCAATTACAGCATTCACCTTGGTTTCCCAATCGTCTATGCAGTTGGTGTCGAAAGAAGGAAGTCTGTTTTTTTGAAGATAAAGCGGTACATGGTGGGCAACGATTCCTGAGAGTCTACCGGTAGGAATACCGGCGGTTTTGGTAAGTTCAGGACTGCCTTGCAAAAAAATCATTTTACCATCTGCAAATGATCCATTGCCTGATTGCGCCACATAGAGCAAAAGCGCATTGCGTGCTGCCTCAATGTGATGTGGCATTGACTCACGCGATATGGGTATGTATTTCACGCCCGAAGTGGTACCCGATGTTTTCGAGAAGTAGATGGGTTTGCCTGGCCATAGTACATCAACTTCGCCCGCCACAAGTCTGTCAATGTAGGGCTTGAGTGCTTCGTAGTCCCTAATGGGTACATTCAATTTATAGCTTTCGTAATCCTTTATTTGATCAAAGTAGTGATCTTTTCCAAAAGCCGTTCCTTTGGCTGATTTTAAGAGCTTGAAAAGTATATTTCTCTGAGTGTTGATGGCGTTATATCTCCATTGGTTTACTCTCCACAGTGTCCATTTGCCGAAAGGGTTGCTCAAAATTGATTTTATACCCATAGTATATCAGTTTGGGAATGCGATGAACTCTTGCGGATTCAAAGGTGAACCGTCATACCAGAGTTCAAAATGGAGGTGCGGGCCATCAGTAAACTCGCCCGTATTGCCTACAATGGCAATAGTTTGCCCAGCCTGTACCTGATTACCGACTTTCTTAAGCAGAACTGCGTTGTGTTTATACACGGATATCAGGTTGTTTGGATGTTGAATATAGATTACATTTCCCCCATCAGAAGTAAACGAAGCGAAAATCACAGTGCCGTCGTAAACTGCTTTTACCGTTTCACCATCAGGTGCTACAAGATCAATGCCCATGTGGCCAGTGCTCAAGTCGAAAGAAGAAGTAATTGTGCCTTTTATGGGCGTAAAGAAGAACACCCCGGGCAAACCAATAGCTTCGGATGATAAGCCGGCCCCTGTGGTAAGAGCAAACCGCTCTTCTGATTCTATATCGGATCTTAACTTCTCATCATCTTTACTTCTGGAAAAGTCCAGGTTGTCATTGGCACTTCGCGCCGGTGTTTGAGCGATTTCCAGGCTATCTGCCCCAATATTGCCTTCGAGTACCAATTTAAGATTATCCATATATTGCTTGTATACAAGCTGAGAGCGCTCCAGAGAATCTACCCTCAGTGATGCATTTAGCGCGTTAATTCTGGTCTTTGTATCGCTGTATCCAGGTATGTACTCTTTTATTGGTGTAAAGACGATGGCTAATACTACGATGGAGGCAATTATTACCGAAACCAGCGCTACTCCGGCAATCACATTAAGCGGTGTAAGTGATGCTGAGAAGCGCTCCTCGAACGTAGCATCATTCATTAAAACAAGGCGGTACTTATTTTTGAGTCTGCGAATGAGCCTTTTACGTTCCTTGGGGTTCTGTTTATTCATGGTGGTAAAGGAGGCTAAATATCTGAATTATTTGCAGGGTGCAACAAACAAAGAACTTACTGCTGCTCACAATATTTTTGCAACTTTGCAGTTTGTGCAACACTACTATTGGTGAAAAAGATTGTTATATACAGGATTGTTCTAATTCTGCTGATCGCCGCCGCGGCTATATCAGAGGGGTGTTCGCGTAAAAAAGATAAGTTTATAAATCGTTTTTATCACTCTACATCAAGCCAGTATAATTGGTATTTTAATTCAAATGAATTACTCAAGGAAACCGAACTTCAGCTTTGGGCCAATAAGAAGGAGGATTATCTGGAACTTATTCCTGTTTATGTAGTACCGAACGAAGAGCAGCAAAAAGCGCTTTATCCTGATATGGACAAGATCATTGAGAAATGTTCTACGCTCATAGACCGTCACAGCATGGAAATCCAAAAAAAGGAGCGCAATAAATGGATAGACGACAGTTACCTGCTGATTGGCATAGCATTCTATTACAAAGGAAACTATAGCCGGGCGCAGGAGATGTTCAGTTTTGTTGCGAAAAAATACAAAGGACAATCATCTCGATTCGACGCTGCAATTTGGCTCTCAAGAACGTACATAGAGCAAAAAAACTATAATAAGGCGGGCACTGTGCTTGCGGTTATTAAGAAGGACAATGGCAAAGACCGCCCAAAGGACTTTGATGCCAAATTTGAAACAGTAATGGCCGATAAGCTCATTAGACAGCAGCGTTACAAAGAAGCCATTGTTCATCTTGAAGATGCCGTAAACTTCACGAAAAACCGTCAAATGAAGGCAAGGCTTGCCTATATCAAGGCACAATGCTATAAGCTAGATGGGCGCAATCAGCAAGCCATTAAAGCTTTTCAAGACGTGGTAAGCCTAAAACCGGGATATGAAATTGAGTTTTATGCCAAGATTGGCCAGGCATTGGCTTTTGACCGTAAGATGGATTCAGCGAAAATCAAAGCGATGCTGATGGCAATGTCGAGGGATCAAAAATACCGCGATTTTCACGACCAGGTATTCTATGCCCTAGCCGAAATTGAAATAGAAGAACAAAATATAGCTGAAGCCAAAGAATTCCTAAGGCTCTCCGCGCAACGAAGCATCAGCAACCCAAAGCAAAAAGGCAAAAGTTATTTGCGTCTTGCTGACATATACTTCGATGATAAAGAGTATTTGCTTGCAAAAAATTACTACGATTCAACTGCTACCTTTCTTCCAGAAGATTTCCCAAATTACAAAGGCATTTTGGCCAAAGGAGCTTCGCTTAATGACCTCGTTATAAATATTGATATAATAGAATTCAATGATAGTTTGCTTGCCCTTGCTGAATTGAGTGACCGCGACCTCGAGAAAAAACTTCTGAAGATAATGGCGAAAATCGAAGCAGAGGAAGATGAAAGGAAAAGAGAAGAAAGAGGGGCCCTTGAGAGACTACAGGCCCAGACTTTAAATCCCGGTGGTAAAAGTTCATCACAATCAGGAGGCGGAAAGAACTGGTATTTCTACAACCCGGGTACATTAGGTTCCGGATATCAGGAATTTCAGCGACGATGGGGCCAAAGAAAAAATGAAGACAATTGGAGGAGAAAAACGAGGTCGGACATTAGCCAGACTTCGAAAACTCCTACCAACGCTGCCGCTGATACCTCATCGGCGAATATAGGAAGTGAAGCGGCAGCATTGAAAACTTTAGAAGATTTCATGTCAGAAATTCCCCTTACGGATGAAGCAAAGGCAAGGCTTCATAACGAAATAATACTTGCCCTCTATGATATGGGCACCATATATAAAGAGCGGCTCAAAGATGATGACAACAGCATCGAGTCATTTCTTAGAATCACTTTACAATATGATACAAGCGCAACTGCCCCAAGCGCATATTACCAATTGTATAGAATTTATCTGGAGAAAGAGCAATCAGGGACGTTTGTAGGCACTGGATATAAAGACAATTCAGAATATTATAAAGACATTATTATATCTCAATATCCTGACAGCGAGTATGCCAGATTAATTCTCAATCCGGAATATGTTTCCCGAAAACAAGAGAATTATCTTTCCGAAAAGGCAGCTTATGAAGAAACTTACAAGAAATACAATCGGCGCCAGTATTTAGAAGTAATGGCCGCTGCGAGTAATGTTATTCAAAATCAGCCAGATAACAATTTCATTGCCAAATATTACCTGATCAAAGCGCTATCAGCAGGAATGCGGCAGGACGCAAAGCTTTATGAAGATATTCTTAAAGAGCTGATTTCCAAATTTCCGGGAACTGAAGAGCAAGCCAAAGCTTCTGAATTGCTTGGCTTGCTAAATGAAGCTAAGGCAAAACTAAATCGCCAAACACAGCCCGAAACAACCGAAACTACCACTGAACCTCTGCCTTCAGGCGACTTGATGGATACCAGTATGTTTTCAAAAGATGATGCTTCAGAGCATTTCTTCTCCCTTGTATTCCCCAAAGAAAAGGACGATGCCAATACCATTAAAGAAACCATTGCGCAGTTTAATTCTGTTTACTTTAAAAATTCAAACTTGCGCATTACCAATAGCTTCATCGATAAAGATCACCAGATTATCATTGTAAGGTCATTTGCCGACAAGGCTCAAGCAACGGATTACTACAGAAGTTTCATGCTCAATGCAACAGAGCTTAAAGAGCTCAATGAGAAGAAGTATCAGAACTTTGTTATTACAACGAAAAACTTCACTGTCCTTTTCAGAAATAAAAATACAATCGTATACGACGAATTTTTCAAAAACAATTACCTCTGATTTTAAAACCCCAAGAGTGATGTTCAAATCAAATAATACCAAGGATATGGCCAAAACAGCAGAGCCCAACTCACCAGAAAAACTCAATCGTATTGTTGAAGGTACCGAAATAGAAGGAAAAATTGTTTCGGACAGTAACATACGCATTGATGGCAGGGTGAAAGGAAACCTAAATGTAAAAGGACGCCTCGTAGTAGGACCCAGCGGTAGAATTGATGGCGAAATACTATGCGAAAACGCCGAGATAGAAGGAATCATAAACGGTAAGATTTCGGTAAACGGACTCCTCTCTCTGAAATCTACAGCCAGACTTATATGCGATATGCTTACGCAAAAATTAGCCATTGAGCCTGGAGCTGTATTCTCAGGCAATTGTCAGATGGCCAATGGCCCCATCAAGGAATTCGACAACCCTACATCAAGCAGAAATAATCTAGTAGAGCAAAAACTTGTCAAAGAAACCACCACGCAAGGGTAATCAGCTTGATATTTACCGGTACACAGGTATGGCTGTAAAAATGGCGGTAGTTATATTAATTGGTGTATGGGGAGGTCAAAAAATTGACTCTACTCTTCAAAACGGGATACCCTGGGTAACCGTAGTGCTTTCACTTATCAGCATAGCTGTCGCTATTTATATTGTGATTCGAGATACCCGAAACTAAATAATGACCCATTACTATCGAAATTTTATACTTTCTACAGCAATTATTATTGTAGGGGCGTATGTTTGGGCTCATTTTACTATTGATCGTGTTCCGCCAACAACTTGGCTATGTTTGGGTTTTTTAATTGCACTTTCACTTGCGGTGCATCGATTTATGGAGAAAGCCAACAAGAAACGCCCACAGATTTTCATAGCTTGGTTCATGGGGCTTCAAGGAGCAAAAATATTTCTTTCAGCTTCCATAATTCTTATTGTTGGATTATTAGATCGGGAGCATCTGAAGTACAATGCAATCGTTTTTTTGGTGGCCTATGCGCTGTATACCACGATTGAAATCGGCTACATGGTTCCGAAAGTGAAAAACACAACATCTTCATGATCATATGCTTACGTGCATTTCTGATATGGTCTAAAAAAAGCACAGTATATCTTTCGAATTGAACATTAAATGTATAGTTTTGCAGTCGATTTTGAGCACCTGTTAAGTGCCGAAAACTGCGATAGATGCCACTACAATTTTCTCAGATCTTACGCCTTTGTTTTGTCTTCACAATATTAATGGTTGTTGCAGGCCTAAATCTCTCTGCGCAAGATCATGCAGGGCAAGATCATGAGCACAATGAAGTTCATACTGATACTCTAAACCACGAAGCACCTGCCAAAAAGTTCAATGCTGGTGAAATGATTATGCACCATATTGCCGATGCGCACGAAATTCATATCGTAGGCAATTTGGCAATCTACCTTCCGGTTATCGTAAAAGGGCCTGAAGGGTTTGAGGTATTTTCAAGCAGTAATTTTTACCATAATGAAAAACATGGTCACTTTACTAAAGCCGATGGTTCTCACGAAGATTTTCATTATTACCCACACGGCAAATATGTACTCTATCATGAACATATTTATCTCGCAAATGCCGATGGTGGGGTGGGCTTTGATTCAGACACTGGAGATATTATAAATGCTAAAGTTTTTGACCTTTCTATTACAAAAAGTGTAGCAGGTTTCCTCCTTACAGGCCTGATAGTAATCCTGGTTTTCGTGAGTGTTGCCAGAGCATATGGCCGCAGACGAAATGAAGCCCCGAAAGGGCTGCAATCATTTATGGAACCGTTGATTCTATTTATTCGCGACGAAGTTGCAATCCCCTCTATTGGCAAATACCGCGCAGACAAATTCATGCCGTTTCTTCTCTCGGTATTTTTTTTCATTTGGATAGCCAATCTTTTGGGGTTGATTCCCTTCATAGGCGGTTTCAATATTACAGGCACACTTTCGGTCACCATGGTGTTAGCAGTAGTCGTATTTATTGTAACCTCTTTTAACGGAAACAGGCACTATTGGGGTCATATATTTTGGCCTTCAGGAGTTCCGCTTCCAATCAAGATTATTCTGATACCTATAGAAGTGGCAAGTATTTTCATTAAGCCACTGGTTCTCATGATACGTCTTACGGCAAATATTACTGCAGGCCACATTATCATTTTATCATTTGTGTCCCTGATTATTATTTTCTGGGAGCAAAGCGGTGCAGGCGTTGGGATGGGAGTAGGCATAGGAAGTACCCTTTTCATGATCTTCATGTATTTCATAGAGTTCTTGATTGCTTTCCTACAAGCATATGTATTTACACTGCTGGCAGCGCTCTATTTTGGCGACGCAACGCAGGAAGCGCACCATTAAAGAAAAAAAGGCAATTAATAACCCAAATAAATCAAAGTTCTCATGGAATTACTATCTGTAATGTTAGAAGCTGCCAACCAAGGTTTGGCTGGTATTGGTGCAGGCGTAGCTGCTGTTGGTGCTGGTATCGGTATTGGCCGTATTGGCGGTTCGGCGCTCGAGTCAATAGCTCGTCAGCCTGAAGCTACAGGAGACATTCGTGCCAACATGATCATTGCAGCCGCCCTTATCGAGGGTGTTGCACTGTTCGCTGTTATCGTTTGTCTGCTGGTTGTGCTTGCATAGTAAAATTAGAAAAGTCACGTTCCGGCGGTTGGCCGGAGCGCTACTTTCTATAGAGAACAATAAACAAACGTTATTATGACAGATGTAAGTGTAGGAACCGTAATTTGGTCGTCAGTCGCATTCCTTATAGTATTATTCATACTAGCTAAGTTTGCTTGGAAACCAATTCTCGCGGCAATTCGTGAGCGCGAAGAGTCAATTGATGAAGCGCTGAAATCAGTGCAAACCGCGCGAGCTGAAATGCAAAATTTGCAGGCTAGCAATGAAGAATTGCTCAGACAGGCTCGTCTTGAGCGGGAACTGATGCTCAAAGAAGCCCGTGATGCAAAAGAACGCATCGTAAACGAGTCTAAACAACGCGCTGATGATGAGTACACAAGAATTCTCAACTCAGCAAGAGAAGCGATTCATACAGAGAAAATGGCGGCTTTAACTGAAATAAAGACTGAGATAGCCACGCTTAGCATCGAAATAGCAGAAAAGTTACTGCGCGCTGAGCTTCAAAGTGATACGAAGCAAAAAGCGCTTATCGAAAAATATTTGGAAGAAGCTAAACTGAACTAATGTCGCGGGACTCAAGAATATCAAAAAGATATGCAAAATCTCTTCTTGATTTTGCTGTAGAAAAAGGCGTGCTTGAAGAAGTGCGTTCTGATATGGCACTCCTTGATAAAACCTTTAGGGCAAGCAAAGAACTGGTTGCAGTATTGAGAAGTCCGATAATAAAAATCGACGTTAAGGGTAACGTTCTCAGGGCTCTGTTTGCTGATAAAGTGAATTCCATCACTTTAGAATTTGTGCGAATCGTTGCCAAAAAGAATCGCGAGTCTATTATTCCAGATATTGCCCGTTCATTTGCCGGATTGTATCTTTCTCATGAAGGCATAGTGACTGCTGAAGTAATAACAGCGGTCGCACTGAGCGATGGGCAACGTAAAAAAGTGCACAAATTTATCTCCACATTTGGCGATAAAGTTGAGCTAAACGAAAAGGTGAATCCTAAAATTATTGGTGGTTTTATAGTGCGGGTTGGAGATAAGCAGTATGATGAGTCAATTGCAAACAGACTGATCAACCTCAAAACCGAATTAACTAAGAACCCTTACATTGCAAAAATTTAATTACACAACATGGCTGAAATAAATCCCGCTGAAGTATCAGCAATACTCCGTGAGCAACTTTTAGGTACCCGAACAACCGCAGAGCTTGAAGAAGTTGGCACTGTACTTCAAGTTGGAGATGGAATAGCCCGTGTATACGGTCTAAACAGCGTTCAGGCCGGAGAGCTCATTGACTTTCCGATGGGTTTAAGAGGAATTGTGCTTAACCTCGAAGAAGACAATGTGGGCGCTGTACTTTTAGGGCATGCACACGACATAAAGGAGGGCGACACTGTAAAACGAACAGGTAAAATTGCATCAATTCACGTAGGTGAAGGAATGCTGGGGCGTGTTGTAAATACCCTTGGTGAACCAATAGATGGAAAAGGCCCTATATCAGGTAAACTTTACGAAATGCCGTTGGAGAGAAAAGCTCCTGGGGTAATTTTCAGACAACCGGTAAATGAGCCGCTTCAAACTGGTATTAAAGCAATTGACGCAATGATACCGATTGGAAGAGGACAGCGTGAGCTTATCATTGGCGACAGACAAACCGGTAAGTCAACCGTAGCAATTGATACGATCATAAATCAAAAAGAATTTTACGACCGAGGTGAACCAGTATACTGCATTTATGTAGCGATCGGACAGAAGGGATCAACGGTAGCACAAATCGTAAAAACACTGGAAAACAATGGCTCCATGGCTTATTCAGTCGTGGTAGCAGCCAATGCATCCGATCCTGCTCCTATGCAATACCTAGCTCCATTTGCGGGAGCTGCAATTGGTGAGTTTTTCAGAGACACCGGCCGCCCGGCATTGATTGTATATGATGATCTTTCAAAACAGGCAGTAGCCTACCGCGAAGTATCACTCCTTCTTCGCCGACCTCCTGGACGTGAAGCTTATCCAGGTGATGTATTCTACTTGCACTCAAGATTGCTGGAAAGAGCTGCCAAGATCATCAACTCAGATGAGATTGCTGCCAATATGAATGATCTGCCGGATTCGCTTAAGAGTGTTGTTAAAGGCGGAGGTTCACTTACAGCACTACCCATTATCGAAACACAAGCTGGCGACGTGTCTGCATATATCCCAACCAACGTTATCTCCATCACCGATGGTCAGATATTCCTTGAGTCGAACCTTTTCCTTGCCGGGGTGCGGCCTGCAATTAACGTGGGTATATCAGTATCTCGCGTAGGTGGAAATGCCCAGATAAAATCAATGAAAAAAGTAGCAGGCACCCTGAAGCTTGATCAAGCTCAATACCGTGAACTCGAAGCTTTCGCAAAATTCGGTTCTGATCTTGACCCTGCAACCATGGCCGTGCTTGGTAAAGGAGCAAGAAACGTAGAAATCCTAAAGCAATCACAAAACTCACCGGTTTCTGTAGAAAAACAAATCGCCATTATCTACCTCGGTACAAAAGGCCTTCTGAACAAAGTGCCCGTGAATAAAATTAGAGAATTTGAAATTGAATTCATAGGCCAAATGGAAGCCCGACATCCACAAGTGCTCGAAGGATTGCGAAAAGGTCAATTGACTGAAGAAATCACTTCGGTGATTGAAAAAGTAGGAAAAGAACTCTCTTCAAAATACTGATAATTAAGAACAGGCAATCTTTATTGCCTTTTCAAGCGATAGTATGGCAAACTTAAAAGAAATACGCTCCCGAATAATTTCCGTGAACTCAACGCGGCAGATTACCTCTGCCATGAAGATGGTTTCGGCAGCTAAACTTCGTAAAGCTCAGGATGCAATAGTGCAGATGAGACCCTATGCCACTAAGCTTCAAGAAATTCTCCAAAATCTCAGCGCTTCACTTGACGTTTCTGAAAATGCATTTGGAAGGACCGGTGAAGTGAAAAATGTACTTATTGTTGCAATAAATTCTAACAGAGGTTTGTGTGGGGCTTTCAATAATAATGTTGTGAAGCAAGCCAGGATATTGATTGAAGAACATAAGGGTGCAAAGGTAAAAGTGCTTTGTATAGGTAAAAAAGCCTATGATTTCTTCAAAAAAACCAATTTTATAGCCGGTGCTGGCTACCCTGCAGAACCTTATAAAATATACGATGAGCTTTCCTTTGAAAATTCATCTATCATGGCAAATGCTGTCATGGATAAATTTCTAGAAGGTAATCTTGACAAAGCTTATATTATCTATAATTCTTTCAAGAACGCCGCAGTTCAGTACACTCAGGTGGAGCAATTTCTGCCCATAATGCCTCCAGCGGTTACTAGAGAGTCAACTTCTGCAGTCGAGTATATTTTTGCGCCAAACAAAGAAGAAATCGTTGAAGATCTTATCCCTAGATCATTGAAAATTCAGTTTTACAAAGCAATTCTTGACTCAAGAGCATCCGAGCACGGTGCCCGGATGACGGCAATGCATAAAGCAACGGACAACGCTTCAGATTTGATAAAGGAACTTAAACTCACATACAACAAAGCTCGTCAGGCGTCGATTACCAATGAAATACTAGAAATCGTTGCCGGTGCCGAAGCACTAAATGGCTAATTCTGCCCTAAGATGAATATTACCCTTTAATTTCGTATAGCTTTTTTTTCTTCGCTGCGTCATCTCTGATAAAATGAGTATCATTCGGGCTGTTGAGCCCTCCTAGCCAGAAAAAGTAATTTATGGCCTGAAATCTGTGGCTTTATTACCCATGTCTGGACAAATAAAGAAAGTTATAATTACGGCTTCAGTAGGGGTATTGCTCATTATCCTAGCCCCATATGCGGCAAAGCTTTCGGATAAGGCTGTTACACCTAAAAAAGGGGCTCATGCATTTGCAACAGTACTTGACCGTAAAACAGAAATCTCAATAGCCTCAATCCAACAATTAAAAAAGGATATTGATTTGAAGGGAGTGAGAAACGTGCAGCTAGGGAGAGCTGCTTTTCTACATGACTTGTTTACTAAAGAGGGGATTTCAATTTTCGTTTTCAGAAATGATAGCCTTTCGCTATGGTCGCATAATTCCCTTTCACCACACGTCGCATTGCAAGTATCGAGAAGAGGCACTGAAATACATATGTTTGACAATGGATGGTATAGATTGGTTTATCTAACTGATGGGATAGATGAATTCATAGCAGCAATACTTATCAAAAATAAGTTCAAGCAAAGTAACAAGTATCTAATTAGTGAATTTAAAGGAGGGTTTGGAATACCTTCCTTAAATGATATTGGCATCAAAGCAATACCTGGCTGGGTGAAACTCAAAGCTGACCATCAATTCTTCTATCTGAAATTCTCTGAAGCAAGTAGTTTTGGTTATGTTGGCCCTCTAGTGTTTCTGTTAGTATCCCTGGCTGGTGGTCTGCTGATTGTAGTAGCTATTATTTTGCTTCTAAAAAGTTTCAAGCATTTCTCAGGCACAGGACTTTTTATTCTTTCAACCACTGTAATTTTCATTCTCAGAATATGGAGCCTCCATGCAGGATGGCCAGCATACATTTCTCGGATTCAACTATTTGATCCTGCAATATATGCATCTTCTAAATGGTATCCGTCACTGGCTGATTTTGCCATTAACAATCTGCTGCTTGCGGCAATTGCTCTGTTAGTCCGATTTCTTTTCTTGAACAAAAATGAAACCATCACATCCTGGCAGCGATATATTGCTCATGTGCTGCTGTTAGCATTGCTATTCGCCTTTGCAGCATGGATTAATGTACTTGCCAAAGGACTTGTGCTCAATTCAAACATTCCTTTTGAAATTGATAATATCACAGGCCTGAACACCTTCAGTTTTGTAGCCATACCTGCGCTGGCCCTTTTATTTCTTGCTTTCGTACTTCTTGCTGACACAATAGCAATATTTACTAAAAGATGTAGAATAACGCTAAGCGAAAGCTTTCTCACGCTTGGGTTGGCTTTATGCCTGTACATACTCATAACTCACCTTGTTGGAATCCGGGACCTCCTGTTTGTGCTATGGCCTGCTTTAATCCTAGCAGTTATTACGCTGGCTCGAAACTCTAAACGAGCAACCAATTTGAAGCTTATCCATATCACAGCAATTATTTCAATATTTGCTGTGATCTCAGCACATAACTTTATCAAATATAACGCTACCCGCGAGCACAATCAGAAAAGAATTCTAGCAGAGAAACTCGCCACCAATAATGACCCGGTGGCTGAGTTGCTTTTTACGGAGTTGAAACCACTTCTACTCCGTGATCAAAATGTGAAGAAACTATTTCTTGAAAACGATCTTCACACAAGGCAAATCTTAGAAGATTATGTCATACCACGTTATTTTTCAGGGTATTGGAGCAAATATGAAATCACGATGTACGTCTATCAGGCAGATGGCGGAGTATGGGGTAAATTACCAAATGTGATGCCCATGCCCTTGGGCGAAATAAAAAAGAACATCCTTGAAAACGGTGAACCATCTGGCCTTGATGATCAGCTCTACTATATGATGCGTTCTACTGATCTGGTATCATATATTACGCTAATACCTTTGCACTACAGCTTGAGTGGAGAGCCTGATGGATATTTTGCTTTCGAATTCAACTCAAAACTTTACCCTCAGTACATAGGATTTCCGGCCTTATTGATTGACGAAACTTCAGGTTTAGCCTACGAGTCATCTCCCTATGCATCGGCTGTATATATAAATGGCAATCTGGCGCGCACCCGCGGCTCATTTGAATATCAAAAAACACCTGTACGGTTTCTGAAAAATCCTGAGAACAACTTCTTCGTTCAGCAAGACGGAATGGAGCATCTGGTATCGAGAGTAAATACCAATACTGTAGTAGTGATTTCCAAAGAGGTAAAAACCTTTGTAAATAAGGCATCCACCTTCAGCTACCTGTGTGCAGTATTCGCATTACTATTCATATTGGCACGATTTGTAACAAATATTTATATCCTTCGCACCGATATCAAATTGAACTTGAATCAGCGCATACAGCTCCTTCTTGTCTTGCTCACACTTGCCAGTATGATACTTTTTGCACTTGCCACAAGGTATTATATTGAGCAGCAGTATACTGAAAAGAATAAACGACTCTTGGGCGAAAAGATACAATCCGTATTGCTTGAAGTAAAAAACAAGTTGGAAGACGAATACGAATTAGATTACAGTCAGGCGGACTATATAAACCGACTTCTTTCACACTTCTCGTCCATTTTTTTCACAGATATAAACCTCTATTCTCCACAAGGCGACCTATTGGCGTCGAGTCAGATGAGAATGTTCAATGAAGGGCTTATATCACGAAAGATAAATCCAGAAACCTATGCAAATCTTCATTATCTGGGTAAAATTGAATTCATACATGAAGAAGAAATCGGCGATTTGAAGTACATCTCCGCATACGTGCCTTTCTACAATAAAAATGGCGACTTGCTTGCTTACTTGAATCTGCCCTATTTTGGAAGACAGGCCCTTCTTGATCAGGAAATTTCGAACTTTTTGGTGGCTGTAGTGAATGTTTTTGTTTTACTTCTTATACTATCCGTTTTTGTTGGATTATTTATGTCGCAATGGATTACGGCTCCTCTGCGAATCATTCGCGAGAGTCTTTCGCAAATGGATCCTGGAAAATCAAATAAACTCATTGATTATAGCAGCCCCGATGAAATAGGACTTTTGGTTGCAGAGTATAATTCGAAAGTAGCAGAACTTGAAAACAATGCGGAGCAATTGGCGCAATCAGAGAGAGAGTCAGCTTGGAGAGAAATGGCGAAACAGGTGGCACACGAGATCAAAAACCCGCTTACACCGATGAAATTAAGCGTGCAACACTTACAACGTTATATTGAGAAAGGTGAAGCAATAAGTAATGAGCAAATTCTAAAAACAGCACATAATCTGAACGAGCAAATAGATGCACTAAGCGCAATCGCAACCGCTTTTTCCAATTTTGCCAGAATGCCCCAAGCCCGATATGAAGTTATTGATCTTTTACCGGTACTAGAAACTGCTACATCATTATTTGAGCATGTAGACCGCGTAAAAATAACCCTTGAACTAAATGAACTTCACACAGCGAAGGTAAAAGCAGACAAGGAACAATTGCTCAGGGTATTTAATAATTTGATCAAAAATGCACTACAATCAATTCCCAATGCACGACAAGGACGCATAGAAATAAGGATAATTAAGCTTGAAGAGAGTTATCAGATTAGCATAAATGACAACGGGACAGGCATAGCTGATGAAGCCAGATCAAAAATATTTGTTCCTAATTTCACCACAAAAAGTCACGGAATGGGGCTAGGTTTGGCAATGACCAAAAACATTGTTGAGAACAGCGGAGGAAAAATCTGGTTCGAATCTTCTGTTGGATCAGGAAGCACTTTCTTCGTCAATCTGCCCTTCATCGAATAATATCCTTCTTTTTTGCCAGGTTCGTTTCCGGAGATATCGGTAAGTATCCAGTGAAGAGCAAATAACTTTTGAATTGCTCTTTATTTTAATTCTTCCTTTTCCTTCAACAGAAGCTCCTGAAGATACGCTGAGCACCGATGAACCTTGTAGAATTATAACAGACTCTTTCTCAAGCGTCAAATTCGATCCATCCTTCAATTCTAACATGCTACCGTTTATGAGTTCTATTAAACCGGAGTTTACCATTTGCGCGTCGCCATATATAATCATTGTAGTTGGGTCTGTAAATAGATTACCTGAGTCCGTGCTGTCGGGCTGGTCAAGCCTTGTAGCAGTGCGGCCCCTGTCGAGTATGAGGTGACCTGTAACATGTAAATCAGATCCCGCATGGTTATGGTTATTCAGCACAATTGTAGTTGCACACCATCTTCGCTTTTCACTTAGCACATTATCATCAAACCTGATCTTTATCTTTGCCTTACCATCGTTGTACTGATTCAATAATTCTATAGAAATTCCATTCAAGTAAATTGTATTATTATTTCTGGGATCTGGTTTTCTCGGAGTGCGTGAATTCACAACCGATAGTATAGATGCTGTAGGTGGATTGGTTCCAATTCCTGCGGTCCTATTGGCCGATGTTCTGAAAGCGTGGCTTTCATGTCCTAAAAAATTTAGGCGCTCATATTGATCGCCTACCTTGCGTATCATTGGTGGAATATGATCAGATGAAGTAAGTTTTTCGGCAAACGGATTCATAGGGGCGAAAATAACTTCCTGCTCATGATTTCCCGAAAGGGGGTTCTGAAACTCGTTTAGCAGTTCATAGGTGCGATAAGCCTTGTCATTTACACATGGCTCCAATTGAATCTCATCTCTACTCCACTGAAAATCGAATAATCCATTAGCAGGTATTGGTCTCCAGTAATCAGCCAACACTGCGCTAAATGCGTCCCTTCCTTCTTTCACATCAGCATCAATTTGTATGGCCATAAATAACCCGGGGTATGCATCAGAAGTGCAGGCTTTGCCGCCGTACTTAAATTTATCAAATGGAGAGCCATTGATATGTTGGGTAGCATGGTACTCAAGCCAGAGCCACTGACTGAACTGCCCTTGAGGGATGAATGGAAGCTTGATTCGCATCGCATCCCCTGCAATTTGAAAATCGCGAAGTATGTAATTTCCATTAGTTGGAAGGTCGTTTGCATCAATATCTCCATTTACCTCTTCGTCTTCTTCGTTTCTGGCGCTTATCAAATACGTATTGTGCTTTGCTTCCCAACCAAGTCTGTATCTGTCCCATCCATTACAAGTGAGCAAACTTGAATTTGCGGCACCCATCATGCTCCAGCCTCCCTGCACACAAAGAGTGTAACTAATAAAACGTGTAGAGTTTCCACCTCCACTATGAAAATTATTACCTCCTAAAAACAAGTGATTTAATTCATGTTTCAAAATCCCAAATGGAAACGAATGCCCTCCGCTAAATATTGAATAGGTATCTGTCTTCTTCCCTCCTATCATGCCAAAACTCGACGGGGAGGCCTGTCCGTTATCTTTTGGGAATGCATGATAATTACGCGTCAACACCATTATGTGATCAATACCATTGAACTCTTCTCCAGATGGCGGTATCAATGCACCGCGGCCTGGCGATCTATTCCAAAAATCGAAGTCATCCATCCTTAGGCCAGAATTGGAATAAAATTTACCCCTTTCGTCAATCTCAGTAGCTACCTTTGAGAATAATGCTGATTGTCCACTCTTTAGGATCATGCTATAGGGAACTTTAAAAAGGTAAGGGATATAATCACCCAATACCACAAAATTTCCCAGAGATGACTCATGGTAATATCGGGTTAAGAAAGCTGTAGGTGTAGGTGTATAAAACGGGTGAAAAACGCTATCAGCGTAGTTTGGAATTTCTCCCTTAGGCCATTCATATTTACCTGCAGGTAGATCTTCAAGGTCTGGCAAGGTATCATAGTCAACCTCAACAAAAACCAATAAAATCCGGAGGGTGTCATTTACCGGCAAGGCCCAGCCATTGTAGCTATGTTGCTGTGCTGAAAGAGAAATCGCAAAGCTTGAAGCTAAAAGAAGAACGATAAGAGAATGGAAAAGGCGCATATTTGAGTTTAAGCCAATTGATAATGTGGGGGCAAGTTAACAATGAGAAAGCCAATTATTACGAGCAATCGGTTAAATTTGTCCAAAAGCCACCTACATGACGCTCGAAAATATTGCAACCAGACAGGAAGGGTTTGTATTGATTGTAATCTTAAACAGACCTGCAAAGCTCAATGCGCTTAATCGCGCTATCATCGCAGAATTATCAGCACTGCTAGCTCAGGCTGAGACTGACTCATCAGTTCGGGTTATTATAATTACGGGTTCTGGTGAAAAAGCTTTTGGTGCCGGTGCCGACGTAAAAGAGTTTGCAGATTTCGCAAAAGAGCAAGGTAAAAAGTTAAGTGCAACCGGTCACCGTACACTCTTCAATAAGGTTGAATCGCTATCAAAGCCTGTAATTGCTGCAATAAATGGATTCGCTTTAGGCGGTGGGCTTGAGCTTGCCATGGCGTGTCATATCAGAATTGCCGCCGTAAATGCCAAACTCGGTCTGCCTGAAGTTACTCTCGGAGTAATTCCTGGATATGGAGGCACACAGCGCTTGCCATTGCTTGTTGGCAAAGGGCGGGCCATGGAACTTATACTTACAGGAAACATGATCGATGCCCATGAAGCATATCGCATTGGTCTCGTGAACAGAGTGGTTACTCAAGAAGAGCTCATGACAGTCTGTTTAGAAATCGCTGGTCGAATTTCAAGAAATTCACCAAATGCTTTAAGGGCTGCCATTTTAGCAATAAACGCCTATTCAAAGGCCGATGGCTTCGCACGTGAGATAGATGCATTCGCTTCCTGTTTCGGCACAGGAGATTTTATTGAAGGCACTACAGCATTTTTCGAGAAACGCAAACCACAATTTGCAGGCTGATTTGAGCCTGAAACATTCATGAGCGGCCTTCGCAAATTAGCCAGCCAAACAGCCATTTACGGCATAAGTAGCATTCTGGGGCGCGTACTCAATTATCTGCTATTCCCTCTATATACCCGCATCTTCACGCAAGGCGAATATGGCGTGGTTACAGAATTGTATGCTTACGTGGCTTTTCTGCTCGTAATATTGACTTTCGGGATGGAAACCGCATTCTTCCGCTTTTCATCATTGGAGAAGGAGAAAGAGAAAAGAGACTCCATCTTCAGTACGGCATTTTTTTCAATTGCTATAGCCTCTGCCATTTTCTTAATTATTGCAACCACTACATCGCAAACAATTGCTGATCTAATGGATTACGGAAACAAGCCAGAGTATATAGTGTGGTTTGCATGGATTATTGCATTTGATGTATTGGCCACAATTCCATTTGCCAGATTGAGGCAACTGAACAAACCCATTGCCTTTGTTTTTATAAACCTGGTACACATACTTTTAAATATTGGTCTTAACCTATTCTTTCTAGTGTATTGTCCGTGGGCACTAGACAATCCTGATGCAATTGCGCGCAATCTGATTGATTCCTGGTACGACCCTTCCATTGGCATTGGCTATATATTCATTGCAAATCTTGCAAGCAGTGCATTGAAATTCACTTTGTTGTTGCCCTGGTTGTCGGGAATTAAAAAGGGCTGGAATAGCTTGGTTTTCAAAAAGATTCTGCCTTATGCACTCCCCTTACTTCTGCTTGGGTTTGCTGGCATTATCAATGAAACGTTCGACCGAGCATTTTTTAAGGTACTCTCGGGCTTACCTGAGGAAGAAGCCAGCGCTCAGCTTGGTATATACGGAGCATGCTACAAAGTGGCAATGTTGTTGAGTATTGGCATACAAGCTTATAGATTTGCTGCCGAACCCTATATTTTTAATTCGGTTGGCAGTTCGGCGCAGAGTGCAGTAATGCAGGCCACCATTATGAAGTACTATATCATTGTAGCTGTATTCATCACCCTTGTATTGCTAAGTTTTATAGATATTGCTATACTGATGGTTGGGCCAGAGTTTCGTGAAGGCATTGGCGTCATACCTATACTGCTGGCAGCATACATATGTTTTGGCGCCATATTCAATTTGTCTTTTTGGTATAAACTCAATAATAAAACAATGTACGGTGCCTTGATTGCCATGGTAGGTGCAGTGGTTACAGTGGCTGCCAATGTGGTACTGGTGCCCACACTAAGTTATCACGGTGCTGCCTGGGCTACTCTGGCTGCATTTGTTGCCATGTTGCTCCTCTCCTACATTCTCGGTCAAAAGCACCATCCCATTCCGTATAATGTCAAGGAAATAGTACTGTACTTAGCGCTGGGTCTATTACTTTGGCTGGTGGTCAAATTGACTGATCTTCATGGTTTTTCGAAATATCTTCTTGCCGGTATGGCTGCCGTTGTATATGCGATTATTGTTTACTTCCGTGAAATAAACTTACGTTCAAAATCCCGCTAATGACTGAAGTTCAGATTATAAACAGATCTCGTCATCCATTGCCAACCTATAGCACCCCTTCCAGTGCCGGTGTCGACCTTACGGCAAATATTGAAGAACCTATTCATCTATACCCACTTAAGCGTGTGCTTATTCCCACCGGAATATTCATTGCTTTACCGCCAGGAACAGAAGCACAGATAAGATCACGCAGTGGCCTCGCATATAAGCAAGGCATTTCCGTACTCAATTCACCAGGCACTATCGATGCCGACTACAGAGGAGAGGTGAAGGTATTATTGGTAAATTTGTCGGACAAAAAAGTGGAAATTAACGATGGAGACCGCGTAGCACAGATGGTACTGGCCAAACACGAAACCTTTAATTTCACAGAAGTAACTGCTTTAGATGATACCTTTCGGGGCGAAGGTGGTTTTGGCAGCACAGGAATTAATAGACTTACTTGATGAACATAATTATACCAATGGCAGGCATGGGAAAGCGCTTGCGACCTCATACCCTTACCGTCCCAAAACCCCTTATACCAGTTGCAGGCAAGGCAATAGTTCAACATCTTGTAGAAGATATTGCTGCGCTCGTACACGAGCCCCTTGGCCAAATTGTATTTGTGACAGGACGATTTGGTAACGAAACTGAAAAAATGCTGCTCGACATAGCCAGTTCCCTTGGAGCTACGGGCCGAATTGCATATCAGGATGACGCGCTTGGTACCGCACATGCTGTTTGGTGTGCGCATGAAGCTTTGGAAGGCAAGGTGATCGTTGCATTTGCAGATACACTCTTCAGAGCCGACTTTAAAATGGACGATCAAAAGGATGGTGTTCTTTGGGTGAAACAGATTGCTGACCCATCAGCATTTGGTGTAGTTAAGCTTGATGAAGCGGGGAACATTTGCGATTTTATTGAAAAGCCTAAAACCTTTGTAGGCGATTTAGCAATGATTGGGATCTATTATTTCAAAGAAGGGAAAGAATTGGCAAAGGAGATTCAATATTTGCTGGACAATAACGTTACCAAGGGCGGTGAGTATCAATTGCCTGATGCACTAAAAAGACTTACTGATCGTGGATTGCATTTTGCACCAGGCAAAGTTGATGAATGGATGGATTGCGGCAATGCTGCTGTAACCATCGAAACAAATGAAAAAGTGCTTAAGCACAAATACCCTGAATCCTATATTGACCCTTCTGCGCATATACATCAAAGCATCGTGATTGCTCCATGTTTTATAGGTTCGGGGGTGAAAATTGAAGCTTCCATTATAGGGCCGGGAGTATCTCTAGGCAGCGGCAGCGCCGTATCCAATGCCCGCCTGATAAGAAGTATTATTCAGAAAAATACAGTCATAGACGGGGCATACATAACCAATTCCATGGTAGGAAATCAAGTTGCTATTTCGAGTTCGCCGAGTGAACTCAGCCTTGGCGATTTTAATCAAATAAAAACACCCCGTTGATACAACTGACCAAATATATTTTAAAAGTTTTAGTGACCTTGGCTTTAGGGTTTTTGATCGTGCAATGTAGTACTCAAAAGCAAAGTACAATCATGGACCCTGAGCAATTTGATGCGGCTTCGCTTCCGCCGAATGCCGAGCGTAGGTTTAAGGAACTATTTTTCGACGGCAGCAAAGCTAAAATCCTTGGAGACAGCGAGCAGTCCAAAATTAAGTTTCTGGAAGCGCTCAATGTAAATCCGAACAGTAGCACAGTAAAGTTTGAACTTGCCCGAATATACGCAGAAGAGGGTAATTTAACTACGGCCATTGAGTATGCGGGCGATGCAAGCCGTAAGGATCCAGGAAATATTTGGTACGCTGAATTTCTGGGACAACTGTACGCTGAAGCCGGAAAAATAGATGACAGTGTACGAATTTTTAGAAATATCTTAACAAACAATCCTAATCAATATGATTACTACTTTCATCTTGCCAGTCTTTTATTGGCCCAAGGGAGGTATGATGATGCCATGAAAGTCTATCAGGATTTGGAGAATTTGGTTGGTATATCGGATGAAGTGTCTTCGCAGCGTCAGCTCATCTACATGGAAAGGGGCGATTTCGAAAATGCGCTGATAGAAATAGACAAGCTGATAGAAACGAACCCTGAAGAGGTGCGATACAGAGGGATGAAAGCCGAATTATTTGAAAAAACCGATCGGCAAAAAGAAGCACTAGAAATTTATAACGTTATGCTCGAAATGGAGCCTGACAATGGACTTGTTCTCCTTTCTCTTTACGAAATTAACAAACGCGACGGCCAGGACGAAGAAGCATTTCAATACATCAACCGAGCCTTTTTAAGTCCTGAGTTGAGCATAGATGTGAAGGTTAATATAATATTGAACCTTATGAATACTCCCGGGTTCAAAAAAGATGCGACACAAGCTATTGATTTGGGAAAAAGTCTGGAGCTTACGCACCCGACCGATGCCAAATCGTATGCTATACAAGGCGATGTGTACTACAACAAAGGAATGTTTGAAGAATCGAGGTATAAATTCAGGCAAGCCATAGCAATAGACCCCAACAGACCTCCTATCTGGCAACAAGTTCTCACAATAGATTCACAACTCAGTGACTTTGAGTCAATGAGCAGAGAATCTGCAGCAGCACAGGAACTATTCCCCGAGCAGCCCATTTTCTACTTGTTTGGCGGGATTGCAGAACTTTCACAAAAGAAATATGACGATGCCATTTCTACCCTTACTACAGGTAAAAACCTAGTAGTTGACAATAGCTCACTACAGGCACAATTTTCGGCCTCATTGGGAGATGCATACCATGAGATTGGCAACAGCGCCAAATCAGATGAACACTATGAGCTATCTCTCAAACTAGAACCAAATAATCCTGTTGTGCTTAATAATTATGCCTACTATCTAGCGAATCGAAACGAAAAACTTGAGAAAGCTGAGCAAATGGCCAAAAAGGCAAACGACCTTCAGCCAAATGAAGCATCATTTCAGGACACTTACGGATGGGTGCTTTTCAAGAGAAATAACCTGCAGAATGCTCTTTTTTGGATTGAAGAAGCCCTCAAAAACGGGGCTGCAAACGACCCTGATGTTTTGGACCATCATGGCGACGTGCTCTATAATTTAAAAAGATACCCCGATGCCGTGCGCAGTTGGCAAGCCGCTATTGAAGCGGGTGGTAATCGGTCAGAATTAGATAAAAAAATAAATTCGCAGACAATTGGTGAGTAATGCACATATAAACAGCAACACACTTTCGCGGTGGATTTTAATATTTATAGCGGCTTCCACCCTAGCCGGCTGTAAGGTAAAACGCATCACGGAAAAAAGCCCGCTGCTGTCCATAGGCGACAATGCCCTCCGCGTGCTGGTTGAAGATCAGAAATTTGAATTCGAAACCATCAGTGCCAAACTCGACATCACCGGTAAAACCGGTAAGCAAGACAATTCGTTCAAAGCAAATATGCGTATTCGGAAAGACAGCGCCATTTGGCTAAGTATTACGCCGGCATTAGGTATTGAAGCTGTGCGGGTACTTATTGATTCAGATTCGTTAAAATACATTGACAAAATCAACAATCAGTACTACCGGGGCAACTTCACGATTCTCGATTCCCTATTAGATTACCCGGGTAAGTTTGAATTTATTACAAATTTACTCGTGGGCAATCCGGTGGAAATTGATCAAAATGAAAAGTATTCTTCTTCGGTAGATGGTCTGTATTATTTACTCTACACAAAGAATAAGAGAAAGATTCGTAAATCGGCGGAGCGTAGTTTCCAAAAACGTGACAGTTTGAAAATTGATACATCCAAGGAGCGCAGATTGCAAAAAAACATTGAGAAGTACAGTGAAGATGATCTGATTATAAAGCGGTACTACATTCGCCCCGGCGATTTCAGAGTAGAAAAAACTGTGATAGAAGATATACTGATGGACCGAACCTTGCAGATAGACTATTCAAATTTCGAGCAGCTCGATGGCAAATCATTCCCAATGCAAATAAAGATCGTTATTCAAAGTCCAGGTGAAACTACAAGATTTGAACTTACCTATACCCGAATAAAGCTGAATGAGCCCCAAACCTTTCCATTTAAGGTACCGGAAAAATATGCGCGCATACGTTAAATCCGTTCTATTGATCCCCATGTTATTTTGGGTTGTTTCTGGCGCCTTGGCTCAGGATAAAAAAGTATTACAAAAAGAGCGCGACAGAATTACAGAAGAAATCAATCTCACATCAAAACTGATTAAAGAAACCCGCGAAACGAGAAACAAAGCCGAAGGAGAGCTTTCGCTGATCAATAGAAAGATTGGCTTAAGAGAAGATTTAATTCGCAGCATTAAAAGAGAAATTTCACTCTACAATAACCGGATAAAGGAAAACAAAACACGTGTTTTATCCCTTGAAAAAGAACTGGATTTGCTCAAACAAAATTATGCGAAGATGATACGGCATGCCCAACGAAATAATAAAGCCCAAGACAAGCTTATGTACATTTTCGCATCCCGTGATTTCATTCAGGCCACGAAACGGGTAAAATATTTGAATCAACTTGCCCGATTTAGACACAAACAAGCCACCGAAATAATAGGTGCGCAGGCGGAACTCAATCGGCTGAATCTTAATCTGCTCGAAATCATAAACGAGAAAGATACGGTATTGCAAACCGAAGAATCAAATAAGCAGGCTTTAGCACGTGATCTTAAAGAACGGGAAACTGCTGTGAAAAGCATGAAACAAGAAGAAAGCTCGCTTCTCAAGAAACTTCAGGATCAAGAAAAGCAACGAGAAAAACTTAACAAAGAGATCCAGAGAATTATTGAAGCAGAAATAAAAGCATCGAAAAAGGAGAATGCCGGAGTATTTTCTCTCACTCCTGAGGCTGCAGCCCTTTCGGCAAATTTTGAAAGCAACAAGGGGAAACTTCCTTGGCCGGTTGAGCGAGGCGTAGTCACGGCAAAATTTGGCCAAAACCCCCACCCTATTCTCGCCGGAATCACAGTACCGAACAATGGCATCAACATAGCCACGAGTACAAATGCAACGGTTCGATCTGTGTTCGAAGGTTCTGTATCTGCAGTATTCAGCATTGCAGGGGCAGGTCAAAACATCATTATCAACCATGGTGGCTATCGGTCCGTTTATTCCAATGTGAAGGAAGTTTTTGTAAAAAAGGGAGATAAAGTAAGCACAAAACAGCCAATAGGAACAGTGCTTACTGACGAAGGTTCAGGCAAGACAGAAGCCCATCTTGAGATATGGAAAGTATCAGAAGATGGCACGACAAAACAAGATCCTGCACTTTGGATATTGCGTCAATGAACCTTCTGTGACTTATTTTCGTAACTTTGCACAAAAACAAAGCAAATGCTTTTTTCTTCAATTATCGGAATGATCGGATGGCCACAAGTAGTGCTCATTGCAGTCATAGTTCTTCTTCTTTTCGGCGGCAAGAAAATCCCTGAAATGATGCGAGGCCTTGGCAAAGGCATGAAAGAATTCAAAGACGCATCGAGAGAAGATTCTGATAAGGATCCGAAATAAATTACCCGAAATACTTTCTTACTATTGGACCATTACACTTCCCTTGAATCCATACACCGCGATTTGAGTAGTGGTGCCATTGCTTTACCTGATTTGGTATCCCATTATCTTCACAAAATCAAGGAAACATCGCATCTAAATATATTTCTTGAAGTGTATGGCGCCGAAGCTATCGAGAAAGCCAAAGCTGTACAATCTAAAATCGAATCATCCAAAGCGGGAAAACTCGCTGGAATGGTTCTGGCAATTAAAGACAATATTTGCTACAAGGATCATAAAGTAAGCGCTGCGTCCAAAATTCTTGAAGGATTTGAATCTTTATACAATGCTACTGTTATAGAAAGGTTGCTCAAAGAGGATGCTATCATTATAGGCAGGGTAAATTGCGATGAATTTGCAATGGGTGGATCAAACGAAAACTCTGCATACGGCCCTGTTAAAAACCCTCATAATTCAGCACTTGTACCCGGTGGCTCTTCTGGCGGAAGCGCAGCGGCGGTTTCCTGCGGCTGCTGTCTGGCTTCACTGGGCAGTGATACCGGCGGGAGCATAAGGCAACCTGCGGCCTTTTGCGGAGTTGTTGGTGTCAAGCCCACATATGGTCGTGTAAGCCGCAGCGGGCTTATCGCATTTGCATCATCTTTTGATCAGATAGGCCCTATCGCTCACACTGTTTCTGATTGTGCCCTAATCCTCGAGGTTATTTCTGGAAAAGATGTTATGGATAGCACAAGCAGCAGCAATGCGGTGGATAGTTATTCACGATTTCACCAAAGTGAAGCCCCACTGCGTATTGGCTACATAAAAGACAGCCTCGAAAGCCCTGCACTTGATGCTGAGATAAAGGCCTGCATGTATGACTTAATAGCACGACTCAAAGATGAAGGGCACACGTTGGAGCCAGTGAAACTTGAAGAACTGAAGTACCTGGTACCTGCTTACTACGTGCTTACAACTGCTGAAGCTTCTTCCAATCTTTCGCGATTTGATGGCATACACTATGGCCACAGAAGCAAGGAAGCAAGCGATATAGAATCAACTTACCGCAAGAGCCGAACGGAAGGGTTCGGGAAAGAAGTAAAACGACGAATTATGCTCGGCACTTTTGTACTCAGCGCCGGTTACTACGACGCATACTATGCAAAAGGTCAAAAAGTACGGCGCATACTCAAAGATAAAACCGATAAACTGCTGTCAGAATACGATTTGCTATTGTCACCCACCACGCCATCTACTGCCTTTGCATTGGGAGCTAATACTTCTGACCCAATAAAAATGTACCTTGAAGATATTTTTACCGTTCACGCAAATTTAGCCGGAATACCAGCAATATCGCTGCCTTTGTTTAAACACAGCAATGGAATGCCAATAGGAATTCAATTCATGGCCGGTTCATTTCAAGAGAAAAAACTCCTACAGTTCGGCCATACTTTAATGGAATCGGCGGCGTTCTGAATTACTGGAATCGGAATTAGTTTAAAAATTTAGTTGGAACCCCTTTTAAATTGTTCTCGTTCCAACTATTTTTATCGATTTTCGTACAGGTGTATTCCCTAAACTAATCAGCATGAAGATTCATCAGGCTTTTTTTCTTTTCATTCCCATATCGTTTTTATTCAATGTAAATCTTACCCAGGCGCAGGAAACAGGATTGAATACGGATACACTATTCGCCCTGGTTCCTGATACCATACCGATTGAGATTCGCCCTGATGACCCAATATTGGCTTCATTGGATGCCTTATGGGCTGAAGAAAGACTCAAATGGCAGTGTTTTGAAAATGACACCATTTGTTTAAACCATTTCGGTTTCGAATGGAATCAAATCCCTACCTATTCCGATGAAGTACTAGCAGCGAGAATCGCCAAACTTAACAGTGAAACCCCGCTTTCACTTCAATACAACAACCACGTTAAAGGATTCATTAATCTTTACACTCAACGACGACGTGACGTAACTTCACGGGTATTAGGCTTGGCTGCTCTGTACTATCCCATGTTTGAAGAAAAACTTGATATGTTCGACATGCCTCTTGAACTCAAGCATTTGGCTGTCGTTGAGTCTGCATTATACGCCCCGGCCAAATCCAAAGCCGGA
Organism: Flavobacteriales bacterium; assembly: GCA_038207425.1. Taxonomy (GTDB): domain Bacteria; phylum Bacteroidota; class Bacteroidia; order Flavobacteriales_D; family Cryomorphaceae; genus JBBQZU01. The sequence continues at coordinate 33,261 of JBBQZU010000002.1, forward strand.
GCGGCCGGTTTATGGCAATTTATGTATCCGACAGGCCGTATGTATGGCCTTGACGTTGATTCATACTACGATGAAAGAATGGACCCCATAAAAAGCACAATAGCTGCTTGCCGCTATATGAAGTATCTCTACAAACTATATGGCGATTGGAATCTTGTCTTGGCAGCCTATAATTCGGGTCCTGGAAATGTTAATAAAGCCATAAGAAGGTCAGGAGGCAAAAAAGACTATTGGGAAATATGGAATTATCTCCCTGCAGAAACACGGGGCTATGTTCCAGCATTTATTGCAGTAAACTATGTAATGAATTATGCTACAGAGCATAATATTTATCCTACAAAGCCGTCGTATCTTTTTGGTGAAATTGATACTGTGCATGTTTGTGGTCCTGCCCGTCTGGATCAGATAGCGTATTTCGCAGGTATATCAAAAGATCAGATTACGCTCTTAAATCCCAGTATCAGAAAAGGAGAAATTCCAAAAACCGACAGGTGCAAAGTAGTGTATCTACCAGTAAATTCAATTGGTACTTACCTGACTAACCGCGACAGCATTCATAGATACAAGCCTTCTCCGGTAATTGAGTTGGCAAAGATCGAAACCGAAGTGAAAACTGTTTCTAAGATTCATGAAGTGAGGAATGGTGAGTCACTTGGTCTTATTGCAAATAGAAACAAAGTTAGCATCAGCGAGTTAAAACAATGGAATAATTTGAAGTCTGATAATATCAGACCTGGCCAAAAACTCAATATCCAAAAACCCACTTCAACATCGCAAGCTCAGACAAAAAAGGTAGTAAGTGGTACAAAATTTGATGCCACTCCGTCGCAAAATGTACATATCGTTCAAAGCGGTGACACGCTTTGGGATATTGCCAAACGATATCCTGGAATTAGTGTAAATGATATTAAACAAGCAAACTCAGACCTAAATCTCAATAAGCTTACTCCTGGCCAGAAGCTAAAAATACCCTTATCATGAAAATTGCCTTAGGCTTCTTTTTAATTGTGCTTTCCGCAATGGTATTGAGCTCATGTGATGAGAGCACTAAGAAAAGAACCCTGCCAAGACATACCGGGTCAAGTGGTGAAGTAGTGTTGGTAATGGATGAAGATCAGTGGTTGGGTGCCCCGGGCGACAGTCTCAGAACCATTTTAGAGGCGTTCGTACCCGCTTTGCCACAAGCAGAACCACGTTTTACACTGTTGCAATTTGCTCATCATGAAATGAGTGATCTGCTGCGTCAACATCGCAATATTATTTTTATTACCCTTGGCCCAGACGGCAACGACAGTCCAGGTGTAAAAGTAAGCCGTGATAAATGGAGCTCGCATCAAATCATATTTACGATCAATTCCCCTGATGAGCAACATTTCTATAAACTTGTTCAGGAAGACCTTAACAATATGGCCGACATCATCGACCAAACAGAAAATGATCGCTTGGCCGATAGGTACCAGAAAAACAACAATGATAATATAGAGCAGATTATATTCAAAAATTCAGGTGTAGTACTCTATTTGCCAGATGATTGCAAAATTGCAAAAGAAGAAAAGGATTTTATTTGGATTAAAAGGGAGCGCACGAAGTATCTTGGAAATACGGCTCATGAAATTACCCAGGGCTTCCTCGTTTTTCGCTACCCCTATAGCACTGCACAATCCTTAGAACCTTCCTCAATATTGTCAGCTCGTGATTCAGTTCTTAAAAGGTTTGTTCCTGGCCCGGAGAAAGGTACATACATGACCACAGAATACCGCTTCGAACCTGAAAATTCGGTAATATCCAAAAATGATCGATATACGGTTCTTACGAGCGGTCTTTGGAGGGTTGAAAATTACTTCATGGGCGGTCCATTCAGAAGTGTTACCACTCTTAGTAATGATCAATCTTACATAGTCAGCGTATCAGGATTTGTTTTCGCGCCTAAATTCGATAAACGAGAATATATCAGAGAAGTAGAAGCTGTGCTTAGCACTCTCAAATTGAACTAATCATTCATTCAAGTTCAAAATACAAACTTTTAAATCTTCATTCTTCCATCGCAACGGGGCTTGGATATCAACTTGTGATCTACGCAATTGGCATTTCGAATAAATCCTTTATAGATGGTGTAAAAGAATACTATACGGGTAATCCCCTAGCTTTCAAAAATATTTTACCAAATCAGCAATATGTATTGTTAATTTTTGTAAAATTCGGAGACTAAATTTCACTACTTATGAGAAACATTTACTCTTTGCTGTTTTCCCTCTTTTTTTTGGCAACAGGCAGTTTTGCACAGCGCAACTGTGGCACTATGGACCACCTCCACCATCTTGAAGAACAAGATCCGAACCTTCGGGAAAGGATGGAAAAGATTGAAAATCACACCCGCTTTCTCATTGAGCAGAATGCAGACAATGTGATGAGAAGCAGTACAGTAATTCAAATACCAGTTGTGGTGCATGTATTGTACCGCGTAGCTTCAGAAAATATCAGCGATGCACAAATTTTAACCCAGATACAGGTACTCAATGAAGATTTCAGACGCCTGAATGCAGATGCGTCACAGACCTTAAGTCAGTTTCAGGGTGTTGCAGCTGATGCTGAGATTGAATTTTGTCTTGCGAGTATCGCTCCTAACGGAACTTCAACCAATGGCATAACCCGAACGTCGACCACAAAAACCACTTTTGGAACAAACAACTCTGTGAAATTTAATGCACAAGGAGGTAAGGATGCCTGGACTACCAGCCAGTATCTAAACATTTGGGTATGTAATATCGGTGGAGGTATTTTGGGTTACGCACAGTTTCCTGGAGGCGCTGCATCAACTGATGGAGTGGTGTGCGACTATCGATATTTCGGAACAACAGGAACGGCTACAGCCCCATTCAATAAGGGTCGCACAGCCACACACGAAGTGGGCCACTGGCTCAATTTACGCCATATCTGGGGCGATGGAAATTGCAGTGTTGACGATTTTGTTGCCGACACTCCTGTATCAAGTTCTCCAAACTATGCCTGCCCTCTCAGCACAGTAAAGTGCAGCAGCCTCGATATGGTACAAAACTACATGGACTATACCGACGATGCGTGTATGAATATTTATACTGCGGGCCAGAAAGTAAGAATGAGAGCGCTATTTGCAGCAGGTGGCTCAAGAGCCGGTTTACTTACTTCAACTGGTTGCGGAGCCAGCCAGCCTTCTTGTAGTGATGGTATTCAAAATGGCACGGAAACAGGAGTAGACTGTGGCGGAAATTGTTCTCCATGCCAACCTGTATCTGGTTGTCTTACATATTGCACATCAAGAGGCAACAGCACTGCTGATGAGTTCATTCAGTCAGTTACCTTAGGAGGTTATACAAATTCCAGCGGCAATAATGGTGGTTATGCATCCTTCAATACATCGGCCACCTATCAGCCAGGTCAATCTTACAACTTCACACTAGTGCCAGGATGGACAGGCACCGTATATGCCGAATATTTCAGAATTTGGGCAGATTGGAACAAGGATGGTGACTTTAGTGATTCAGGTGAAATGGCTTTTACTCAAAGTGCGGCTACAACACAAACTTCTGTTACAGGTAGTTTTACGGTTCCAGCCAATGCGGTTTTAGGAAATACCACGATTCGCGTACAAATGAAATACAATGCCGCCCCGGCAAATTGCGAAACCTTTTCCTGGGGTGAAGTAGAAGATTATTGTGTTGAAATTCTCCCTGCAGTGGCAGTGTGCAATGTACCAGTTGGATTAAATGCAACTGCTGTAGCCGCCGCTTCCGCCACATTAAATTGGCAGGCAGTTTCAGGAGCAACTTCATATACAGTTCGTGCCCGCGAAATAGGACAAACAACATGGTCGAGCGGGACTACTACGGCCACATCCTTAAACTATACCGGCCTCACATCGTGCACCAATTATGAATTTCAAGTAAGCACTACTTGTGGAGGCCAAAGCAGTGCTTATTCAGGATCATCTGCCTTTTCGACGATAGGCTGTGTTACGCAGATCTGCAATCAGCCAGGTTCACTAGCAGCAAGCAGTATTACTGCTTCACAAGCCTTACTGAGTTGGGGTGCAGTCACGGGGGCAGCGTCTTATAATGCACGCGCAAGGGCGTTTGGAACAACAACTTGGTCAACCGGAAATGTAATTGGCACATCAATAAATTTTACCGGATTAAGCGCCTGCACGGGGTATGAATTTCAAGTAGAAACGGTTTGCACCAATGGTTTGAGCAGCGGCTACACTGCATCCGGAAATTTCATTACTCCGGGTTGTGCGTCATGCGCCGTTCCGACAGTGGCTTATGTTGATAACATTACCACTACATCAGCAAGATTCAATTGGAGTTCAATGCCTGGTGCAACAAATTACACCCTTCGCTATAGAAGGACCGGAACTACAGCATGGACAACAACAAATTCGACTGCAACTTCGATTACCCGAACAGGCTTGCTTTGCGGCAGCACCTATCAGTATCAAATTCGCTCGCGATGCAATAACGCCTGGACAGGATATAGCGCTACACGCAACTTCTCGACGTCAGGTTGCAATCGAGAAATGGAAGAACAAGCATTCACCGCAGTGGATGAAAAACTGGACTTTAGTCTATACCCGAATCCGGCAAGCGACATCACCTTTATAGTTTTGCCTCCAGCCAGAGATGAAGCTAATGTGACAATGCGCATTTATGATTTGAGTGGCCGAATGGTATTTTCTAAGAATATAATTGGATTCACTGACTCGGTTCCAATAGAAATTAATACTGCTGAACTTTCAGGAGGGTTTTACCTTGTGCAAGTAAGCATTGGTAATCGGGTTTCAGCCAAGCGCCTTATAATTAGCAAATAGAAGCTGTTTACACGTCTGAGCTAACCCCGGATGGCAAAGCATCCGGGGTTAATTTTTTTGCTTTTCGAAACCAATATAAATGAAGAGCTGCAAAGGAAAAGACTAAATATTTGGCCTTTTAACCACTTGTGGATAAAAAGAACAGTACACATTTGGAAATGCTCGTTCAAAAATCGCATCTTTACTATAAGAACGGAAAGCCATGAAATACGACGAACTGCAAACATACTTCAACCATCATTGCCGCATCAAACTTCGATCGGGCAAAGAGGTTTTCGGAGTACTTTGGGAAGAGATGCCCGACAGAGACAGGGCAATCTATTTTGCAAGTTATATTGAACATAAGAAGTTAATGGCTAAGCGTCGCCAATCTTCAAACGTAGCATTTAGCGATTCATTACGTTTAGCTTCTGATGATATTTTAGGTGTAGAGGCTCTCGATACCTAAATTATAGTCTGAAGCTTATCCCTCTTAGCAATTTTAAGTATAAAGGCATATTCGAGGGCTACTTCCTTCAGACTCTCAAATCGTCCAGAGGCTCCACCATGGCCTGTTTCCATATTCGTGCTGAGTAACAACAAGTTGTTGTCAGTTTTGAGCTCCCGCAGCTTTGCAACCCATTTTGCTGGTTCCCAATATTGCACTTGCGAATCGTGCAGTCCGGTAGTAACCAACATATTCGGATAGGCTTTTGCCTCTATGTTATCGTATGGTGAGTACGACATGATATAGTCGTAATATTGCTTTTCGTTTGGATTTCCCCATTCATCATATTCACCGGTAGTGAGCGGAATGGAAGCATCGAGCATGGTGTTAATCACATCTACAAAAGGTACCTGAGCTACAACTCCCTTCCACAATTCGGGGCGCATGTTTACTACTGCGCCCATAAGCAAGCCGCCAGCGCTGCCGCCCATTGCAAAAACATTATTGGGGTCAGCATACTTTTCGGCAATAAGATGGTCAGCACAATCAATAAAGTCAGTAAACGTGTTCTTCTTGTTCAGTAATTTGCCATCCTCATACCAGACCCTACCCATTTCTTGTCCACCCCTGATATGGGCTATGGCAAATACGAAACCCCTATCCAAGAGACTCAATCTTGCAGAGCTAAAATACGCATCCATCGAATTTCCATAAGATCCGTAACCATAAAGCAGAAGAGGCGCCTTGCCATTTTTTTCTACATTTTTTCGGTAAACGATGGAAACAGGAACTTTTGCTCCATCACGAACGGTGATAAAAATTCGTTCTGATACATAATTCAAGGGATCGAAATTCCCTATAACTTCTTGCTGTTTCAGCAATGTCTGAGTGCGCAATTTCATGTCATAATCATAGACTGTATTTGGAGTTGTGAGCGATGTATATGTATAACGCAATACTTGGGTATCGAATTCAACATTCGTGGTAAGACCCGCCGCATAAGCCGGGTCATTGAATGTGATATAATGCTCGTCAGCAAAGTTCTTCCAGGGCATAATTCGTATGCCATTCAGACCTGCTGCGCGTTCTTCAACAACCAAGATGTCCCTGAAAATTTCTACTCCTTCCAGAAATACATCATCGCGGTGTGCAATGACATCCGTCCAATTTTTCTTTTCGGTTTTTGTGACTGGTGTTTTTGACAATTTAAAATTCTTAGCCCCATCGTTGTTGACGAGATAAAAATCACTTCCAAAATCAGAGACGGAATACTCAAGGCCTTGTGTTCTTGGCTGAATTACCTGAAATAATGCCGTAGGCTTGGATGCGTCCAAATAGCGCACTTCAGATGTAGTGGTACTGTTTGAGTAAATAAATATGTACTCACCTGACTTGGAAAGCGACACGTAGCAAGAGAATGTATCGTCAGATTCTTCATATACCAGCGAATCGTCAGATTGAGGTGTGCCGAGTTTATGGCGGTATATCCGGTATGACCTCAGTGTTTGGGGATCCTGAATGGAATAAAATACCGTTTCATTATCCGCTGCCCAAACACAATTTCCGCTTGTTTCAGTGAGCTTATCAGAAAGAAGCTCACCCGAAACCAGATTCTTAAATCTCAAAGTATAAATGCGCCTGCTCAAGGTATCTTCAGCGTAAGCCAACAAAGCATTGTTCTTACTCACAGTTTGGGAACCAACTGAATAAAAGGAATATGGTTTAGCAAGCTCATTTACGTCAAGCATTATCTCCTCTATATTTTCACCGGACTTCGTACGGCAATAAAAGGGATACTCCTTACCTTCTTCAAATCTGGAAAAATAAGAATAGCCCCTCCGCGTAAAGGGTACAGACATATCGGTCTGTTTGATTCTCCCTTTTATTTCTTCAAAAAGTGACGCTCTCAAGTCCTTGACATCTGCCAAGCTGGCTTCTGTATATTCATTTTCAGCGCGGAGATAACTCAATACGTCTTCGTCCTCACGCCCACGTAGCCAAAAATAATTATCAGTTCTTGCATATCCATGTTCTGTAAAATTTACAGGTCGCTTTTCGGCCATAGGTGGTTGTATTATTGCTGATTTAGAATTATCCAGTGCATCATTGCATGACAGTATCAAACCGAAGGCTGACAAAGAGAGTAAATGAATGAGAAGCTGGCGCATATGGTCTATTTTAAAGTGGCGAAATGTACTAAAAGCTAAGCGTATTCAGGGCGCAAATACTTCTGTAAGTACATCAAGCGACTTTATATGGCCTAAACTCTCCACGTGAAGTTTATAATAATCTACAATATGTGCCAAAAGAATCCGGCGGTGCGAATTGACAATTTGTACGCTATCGATCCCGTAATCAGAAGTGCTGATTTCATAAAAGAATTTTGAATCTAACTGGTTCATGCTATGTACAGACTGATTGCCTGCGGGGACGTAATACCCGCTGAAAAGATCAAAGCAACAATCACCGGAGCTCCACTTTCCTGAAGGATAAAATCCAAAGAATCTTGTAAGTTTAAGGAGAAAGATCAGATGAAAATTCGGGTTAAACGGTTGCGAAAAAAATATTTCAAGTGATTGATCTATGAAAGTGAAAAGTTCGTCATCAGGGCTTTCTTCGCGAAGGGTTTTACCTAACATTTCCGACAAAAAGAATGCTACAGTTGTTTTTGCAGGATCATCAAAACTGATAGTGGCTTCTGGATTGATAGATATTGTTGAGATTTTTTGAACTTCCGACTTTATCCGATAATCATAACTTATTTCGACTCTTGAAAGTGGTTGGATCGTTGATAACCTGACAGTGCTGTTTCTTCCTCTAGCTCTCCTTAATATGAAAGGAACCATTCCATGCTGACGGGTGTAAATATTGACAATAAATGAATTACCGGCATATTGAACTTTTCGAAGTACAATTCCATGAGTAGAAATACCTGTCACTTCACAACCAGTATTTTGGTTACACAAGTTGAGCTGCCATCTGCGTTGGTTGAAAGGGCAAAATATACCCCAGTGTTAACCCTTTCATTGTTTAGGTTTTTACCATCCCAGACTGCTTTACCACCATTCGAAATAGTGGAAAATACAAGATTTCCACGGGTATCGGTTATTCGCACCTGTGCGTCGCGTTGCAAGCCTTCTATAGAAATGGGTCCCTGATAATTTTCACGAACTGGATTAGGATACACATTACTGCATTCATTTTGAGCAACTCCAGCCACTGCGTCACCTTGATAGGAGATCAAACCTTGTTCGGTGGCAATGAATACTTCACCTGTTTTAGAGTTTACCTTTATATCACGTACTTCGTTGCTTAGAAGTGGGCTATTGTCTGTGGTAAAACGAAGTAGCTCTTCTGTACCATCGGCTGACATAAGAAAAACACCAGATCCAAAAGTACCTACCCATTTGCGGTTAGCGCCATCAACGGCTATCGTGCTTACCGATTGGCCTTCAAACAAGTATTGAAATATACCATCTTGCTCAACCAGTATTTGCCTGGCATCACTGGCATTATTACCGTTGAAAATATCGAAAGGTGAAAAGAACACTGCAATACCATCTCCAGTTCCCACCCAAATTTGACCATCAAGGTCTTCCACGAGCGCATATACATCATTGGTCGGCAAACCGCCCGAACCCTGTTGGGCATTCAGAATTTTCAATTGCTGCTCGTCTCCCTGCTCCCCTCCTCCAGTTTCGTGAAAAACCACTATCCCACTTCCATTTCTAATCATCCATTTATGCCCTTCACGGTTTATAGTTAAATGCACCAAAGGGCTTAATGTACCAACAGCATTATCCAAATTATAACCAACCCAGCTTCCATCCGTTTTGCGCATAGAAAGTGGCATAGAACTATAACCATTCATTACCCAAAGGTTATCGCTTCTATCTTTGAGCATACCGGTTACTGCAATGTACGGTTCACCATCTCCCCGCACAAATTCCACCCTTTCGCGAAGTGTACTGTTATCATCTGAAAAATAGTTCAATAGCTCATTGTCCTGAATTTCCAGCAACCCACTAAACCAGGAACCGATATAAGTTCGCCCAGGAATTTTAGGGTCAGGGTATACGTATGGTATGTCTACAAATAGTTTTTGTTCGATAATTGGGAAGCTTGACCTGGTGAAATTTTTCCATTTACCATCAATATAACCATAGAATCCCTCCCAAAGAAAAGAGTTATTCCATTGGCCGGGTCGGGCAGGTGCACCTGACGCTACCCAAAGCTCGTCGCGGCCCACAGTTACCATAAAGCAATTGCTCGATGCCGGGCCATCTGCTGCTATAAATTCAAAATTATCAGGAGATGTCATCGCAACCAGTCCCTTATTTCTATCAGCCAGATTAAGGCTGCCAAATTGATCGGCAGTTGCCCGTGCAATATCAGGTTGTACACTGCCATATGAAGTATATGATACCAGCGCAGTCAATCCATCAGGCCCTTTTAATTCGACAAAACCAGGCGTGGTTATTACAATTCCGCCCGGAGTATTACGAATGGAATTAATAGCAGACGAATTTAGAATGTTTATCCAGCCGGTTCCATGTGTTCTTGTGTACAATCCGGGAGTCGGGGCTGAAGGAGCATTGGCATAGAGCCTTTCGCCAATCGATGCACAATTGGCTACATTATCAAAAAGTGAAGGAAAGGAAAGATCGGGCTGCCAATTATTGAAAATAGACAAATCAGAGCTAAGGCTTCCAGAATAAAGCCCTTGAGCAGTTGCTGCAAAAAGGGTGTCGTTATACAATGTCGTTTCATTCACAGAAAGGTTTCCACTGCCAACTATTCCATAGGTGTCCTTAATTTCAAGACGTTCAACATCAAACTTTAATATTCCAATTCCTGTTGATATGTATGCGAAATCACCACTAAAAGTAGCGTGTTTTATGGCCTTCGCACCAACTATGGTGCTGTTGCGCACGTCCGGAAAGTTTTGAATTGATTTATTCCTGAGCACATCAATATTTCCATTTTGGTAACCTATAAGAAGCATATTCTTTTCAGGATAAGCTCTGATCATGGAAATTCCAATATCAGAAAGACCGTTGATTTTATTGAGTTTTTCGATACTATTGTCTGTAGTGCTGTAAGTAAAAATACCGTTTGCTGAGGCAAGATAAATGATATCATTCAATTGATCTACATCAATACTTCTGGTATAGTTAAGATAGTCGCGCCATGCGCCAATAGCCGACTGTGACCGCAGTTTTCCGAAAGTACCTGTGATTAAAAATGAGATGAATAATACCGTAATTCTCAAAATCATAATGCTGAACTCGCTATAATGTGGCAGTAGCTTAACGCAAAATAAGGCTAAATCATATAACTTCAATCTCTTTAATCGCCGAATGATTCTAACCGGTATCAAAAATAGAGATTAGTTCTTCCAAAAGAGATAAAGCAATTACCTTTGCATCTCAAAATGGCTCGGTAGTTCAATTGGATAGAATATCAGATTTCGGCTCTGAGGGTTAGGGGTTCGAGTCCCTTCCGGGTCACAATTCAATAATTAACCTCCTGGAATACAGGGGGTTTTTTATTGCCTGCCACACCCGTTCCTATTGACGAGAGATTGGTTCATTTATGGCTGTTTCTTAGTTTGCGCCTTTGCTTATCCAACCAATCGCTGATTCATTTTCCTCTTCAGAAAAAGCAAATGCAACAATACGGAACTAAAAAGCCGCAGCTCATAAGAACTGCGGCTTTCCTTGAGGTCTCGAGCGGATTCGAACCGCTGTACGAGGTTTTGCAGACCTCTGCCTAGCCACTCGGCCACGAGACCCTTTGTTAAAGGAACGCAAATATAGTAAATTCATCTAGTTGCGCCATGGCACTTTTATAAATCAAAATCAGGCTTGCAAAAACACGGCAACTTCTTTTACATCGCCGTTGATTGGAGGCGATAACTTGCGCACCCTCACTCCTGCAGTTGCGATTCTACGGTCTGATTCCTTAATACGTTTCAATATTCTTTGGGCTACATGTTCAATCAGCTTTGACCTAACGGCCATCTCCTCTTTTACTATTTGATTAAGAAGTACATAATCAATAGTTGCGGGCAGTTCGTCAGTTACAACTGATTCCATAACATCGGCATCCACAAAGACACTTACCACATAATTGCCCCCTATGAGCGCCTCTTCACGCAAGCATCCATGATAAGCATATAGTCTGATATCATTTACCTCTATTCGCAACATCAGGATAGCGTATCAATTCCCTTAAGCATTCTGCTCATGCATTCGTCCTTTCCTAAAAGTGCCATTATGTCAAACATGCCAGGGCCCATTCCTTCACCGGTAATGATCAGACGAAGATTAGGAAGTATTGCCCCCATACCGAGTCCATTGCTTTCCAGAAATGATTTGAATATTGCATCAAGTGTTGCTGCATCAAATGAAGAAGCGCCACTGAAGCTGTCCATCAATGTTTTCATTTGGCGCGGCGTTTCTTCCATCTTCCACTTTTTAGCCACAGTTTGATCATCGTATTGTTGTGGCGCTGTAAAAAGATAGAGACCATTATCGACTATTTCTGGCACGAAGGATGCCCTTTCCTTCATCAAGCGACAAACTTCTTGTAAAAATGCTCTGTCGTTATTTAAATTTCGATTGTCAACAATGGGTTTTATGGTATCGGCCAATTCCACATCAGCTTTGGATCTTAGGTATTGCTGATTGAACCACTTAGCCTTGTCAGGGTCAAATTTAGCTCCGGCTTTTCCTACCCTTTCGAGTGAAAATGACTGCACCAATTCGTCCAGCGAAAACATCTCCTGCGGTGTTCCGGGATTCCAGCCAAGTAATGCGAGCATATTAATAAATGCTTCGGGAAAATATCCCCTTTCGCGGTATCCACTCGATTTTTCGCCGGTTACTGGATCAGTCCAGTTGAGCGGAAAAACTGGGAAGCCGAGTCTATCGCCATCTCTTTTGCTCAATTTCCCATTTCCGTCAGGTCTGAGGAGTAAGGGAAGATGCGCAAATTCTGGAGCCTTCCAATCAAAAGCATCATATAGCATTTGATGCATGGGTGCAGATGGCAGCCATTCCTCACCCCTTATTACGTGTGTAATTTCCATAAGGTGGTCATCAACAATATTTGCCAGGTGATAGGTAGGCATTCCATCACTTTTAAAAAGAACCTTATCGTCGAGTTGATTGGTGTTTACAACTACCCAGCCTCTTATGATATCAAGCACCTTGACTTCTGTATTTCTCGGCATTTTAAACCTTATTACATAGGGTACATTATCTGCCAAAAGTTTCTGAATGTCATCGGCACTCAAGGTGAGTGCATTGCGCATGGTTTCACGCGTTATGGCATTGTATTGAGGTGACGCTACTTTAGCTGCCTTTAATCGTTCGCGCATCAAATCAAGTTCATCAGTAGTGTCAAATGCAAAGTAAGCTTTGCCTTCGGCTACGAGCTGATCGGCATAAGCCCGGTATATTGGTTTGCGCTCACTTTGCTTATAAGGGCCGTAGCTTCCGCCAAATGACGGGCCTTCAGAGGGAGCAATTCCGCACCAGGTAAGCGCATCTATAATATACTCTTCAGCACCGGGTACAAATCGACCCTGGTCCGTGTCTTCTATTCTCAATAAAAAGTCACCACCGTGCTTTTTGGCAAATAAATAATTGTACAGAGCCGTGCGAACTCCACCCATGTGAAGGGGTCCTGTTGGGCTGGGTGCAAAACGAACGCGCACTCGTGAGTTGGTCATTGAGATCAAGATTTAAGGGCGCAAAGATAAGGTAAACAGTACATACTATCTTTGCATGCAATGGCTGCAGATACAAAGTACGCATTTCAATATGCACTGCTCGATTTCGGCAATGGGCGAAAATTAGAGCGCTTTGGTGATATTGTAGTAAATCGGCCTGAAGTATTGGCAACAGGCAATCGTCTTAGCAACTTAAAAGATTGGAATTCCGACTTGGTAGCAAGATTTGAAGAAGACCGTAATCAGGCGGGTATTTGGTATAATTCAGAATCAATGCCGGCCTTATGGCGTGTTGAATTTATGTCGGGGCAGGTAAAATGGTATGCAATATGCAAACCCGGACGTTTTAAGCATCTCGGTCTTTTTCCTGAGCAAGCGAGGCATTGGCAATTTTTAGTTGAAAATATTAAAGCTGGACAAAAAGTGCTAAACCTCTTCGGATATACAGGAGCAGCCAGCCTAACAGCCGCACTTTGCGGTGCTGATGTATATCATGTTGATTCATCTCGATCCGTAATAAATTGGGCTGCTGAGAATGCTCGGCTTAACAATGTATCATCCATACATTGGGTATGTGAAGACGCTCTCAAATTTGCTGAAAAAGAAGTGAGAAGGGGGCGCAGGTATAACTTCATAATCATGGATCCCCCGGTATATGGAAGAGGAAAAAATGGTGAGCACTGGAAATTGGAAGAGCTCTTGCCAACTCTCATAAAAACTGCTATTTCATTGCTTTCTCAAGGTGGATACATCATACTAAATACATATTCTCCTGTCGTCTCGCTCGTCAATATGACAGCATTATTTGAAAAAAATGGACTAACACACAACGAGTCTGGTTGGCTTAGCGTTGATACCATAGTTGGACGTAAACTGAACTTGAGTAAATTCGTTATTGCATCATAGTACAATTCTATTGTGCAATGTGTAATTTAGCAGGTTGAGGCTCGGGAATAAATAAACTTCATGATGAACCAAATAACATATAATACACTGATTCAAAAATTGGATGCTTTCATTCGAAAGTATTATCAGAATCAGATAATACGCGGCTCGCTCTATTTCGTCGGTATTGCTGTTGCAGCAGTACTCACTTCGGTACTTCTCGAATACTTTGGCCGCTTTTCTACATCGGTGAGAGCTTTTATGTTTTTCGGACTTTTACTTGCATTTGTACTTCTATTTGTAAGGTTTATAGCTATTCCGGCATTAAAGCTATTCCGACTCGGGAAAGTAATTTCGCACGAAGATGCATCGCTGATAATCGGCACCCACTTTCCTGCTGTGAATGACAAACTTTTGAATACACTTCAACTAAAAAGGCAGGCTGAGGTCTTTTCGGGCGATACTACTTTGCTTCTGGCGAGTATTGATCAGCGTATTGAAACATTACAACCAGTTCCTTTTGCATCAGCCATAAATTTTGGTGAAAACCGCAAATACCTCAAATACGTTTTACCGCCTGTAATTCTGGCCGGATTGCTACTTATTATTGCACCATCCATTCTCAGAGAAGGAACACAAAGGCTGGTATCTTATAATGTTGAATATGTTCCTGTTGCGCCATTCACTTTCGGCATCAATACCAACGAGCTCGAAGTACCTCTCAATTCGGACTTTGAACTGAATGTGCTCTGTGAAGGTGCATATGTGCCTTCAGAGATGAGCGTGTCTATCGAAGGGAAATTATTTCGCCTTAAAGCGTCTGGTGCTGGAAATTTCAGCTACATTTTCCGAAAGGTGCGAAACGACGTTATTTTCAGACTTACCGCTGACGGATATTACTCATCAGCCCATACATTGAAAGTACTTCCGACCGCATCAGTTGTTGATTTTGAAATAGCCCTGAAGTATCCTGAATACATAGGTAAACCGGAAGAAACCCTAAGCAATACGGGCAATCTTCGCATACCTGAAGGAACAACAATCGCGTGGAATTTTAATACCCGACACGCTGACGGCCTTAACATCATTTTTACGGACACAACCGTAGCGTTAACTGGAAAAGCCAATGGTAAATATGTTCATCAGCGCAATGCTTATTTCTCTGACAACTACAAACTGATTGCTTTTAACAAAATTGTGGGAGCGCGCGACACCATGTCTTATCGCATTGATGTGGTAAAAGATGCTTTTCCTAAAATTCAAATCGAGTCGGCTTCAGATAGCACAGATAGCCGCCGTACGTTCTTTACCGGCTTAGCAAGTGACGACTACGGCATCGTTCGCCTTATATTTCACTTTAACGTAGTAAGAAAGGATGCTTCAGAAGAAAAGTTTCAAGAGTCGCTTTCCTTGAACAGTCAAACAGCGCAAGAGTTTTATCATTTCAAAGACTTCACAAATCTCAGTTTACTACCAGGCGAGCAAATAGAATATTATTTCGAAGTCTGGGATAATGATAGGGTAAATGGAAGCAAGTCAAGCCGCAGTCTACGCCAGATGTACAAAGCTCCTTCATTGGAAGAGCTGCAGGAAGAGCGCCAAAACATCTCTGATCAAATTAAAGATAAACTTGACGATGCCATTAAGCAGGCTGCATTGCTGCAGAAGGATCTTAGCGAATTGAATAAAGACCTTCTTCAGAACAAAGAAATGAGCTGGCAGGAAAAAAAGAGAATTGAAGATTTGCTGAAGAAGCAGAAAAACCTTGAACGCGAAGTAGAATCGATTCGGAATGAGCGTAGTATGATGCAACAGAAGCAAGAGAATTTTCTGCAGCAAAGTGAAAGCATCCTTGATAAGCAACGCCAGTTAGATAAACTATTCGATCAGGTGATGAGTGATGACATGAAGGAGATGTACAAGAAGCTCGAAGAATTGATGAAAGAAATGGATCAGAATGCAATTCAACAGGAATTGGAAAATCTCAAAATGGACAATGAACAGTTGGAGAAAGAGCTAGACAGAGCGTTGGAGCTGTTCAAACAAATGGAGTTTGAGCAGGAATTTGAACAAACGATGGAAAAACTTGACCAGCTTGCTGAGGAAGAAGAAAGGTTAGCACAGGAAAGTAAAGAAGGAGAAAAATCATCTGAAGAGCTCAAAGAAAAACAAGATGAGCTAAACAAGAAGTTTGAAGAGCTGCAAAAAGATTTGAATGACCTGGATAAGAAAAATCAGGAGCTTGAAAGCCCAATGAATATGCCCAACACTGAGCAAATGGAAGAAAATATTAAACAAGAAATGGAAAAGGCATCTGAAGATCTCGAGAAAAAAAAGCAACAAAAAGCTTCCGAGTCTCAAAAAAGCGCAGCGCAGCAGATGAAGGATATGGCAAAGAAGATGCAGGATGCTATGGATGAATCCGCTTCTGAAAGCGCACAGGAAGATATGGATGCGCTTAGGGCTCTGCTGGAAAATATCATACAGCTATCATTTGATCAGGAAGCAATAATGGAAGAACTCAGGACATTAGAACCCGAAGATCCCAACTATACCAAGATTGGCCAAAAGCAAAAGAAATTGCAGGATGATAGCAAGATGGTTGAGGATTCCCTGTACGCATTATCCAAAAGAGTTGTACAAATAGAACCTATTGTAAATCAAGAAATTGCAATTATCAATAAAAACATCCGACTTTCACTAGAGGAAATAAGTGACCGTATTACCGCAAATGCGGCCATGAGACAACAATATTCAATGACCTCATTCAATAACCTCGCATTGTTGCTTGACGAGGCGCTAAAACAGATGCAACAGGCCATGGCCAATCAGATGCCCGGAACAGGCAATTGTCAAAAACCTGGAGGTGCCGGTTCAAAACCTTCTTCCGGTAAAATGAGTAAGATGCAGGAAGAAATGGGCAAAAAGCTGGAGCAAATGCAAAAAGCATTGCAGAAAGGACAGACACCGGGCGACCGCAAACCTGGTACTGGTACTCAGCAAATGAGCATGGAAATAGCAAAAATGGCCGCAGAACAGGCCGCTATCAGAAAAGAAATAGAAAAGATGGCCCAACAGCTCAATCAAGAAGGTAAAGGCGCAGGAAATGGCTTAAAAGAAATAGCCGAGAAAATGGAAGAAACTGAGAAAGATTTGGTGAACCTGAAAATCAGCCCTGAAACAATGAAACGTCAGCAGGATATCTTAACCCGACTTCTCGAATCTGAAAAAGCCGACAGAGAAAGAGAACAAGACAACAAACGAGAAAGCAAAAGTCCAGGACTATTCGACCCTATAAACCCAGCACAATATATTGACTACAACAAAATCAAGTCAAGAGAAGTAGAATTATTGCGCACAGTACCGGCAAATCTCAAGCCTTATTACAAAGATCGCGTGAATGAATATTTTCTTAATTTTGAAGACTGAGTAAAGATGATTACAACCGAAACTGCACGTATGGAAAGCTTAGAATTTTCTTCGAAAGGAGATAACATTACCATTGTAGAGCGGCTTATTGACGAACTTTGTGATAAGTATAAAATTCAGGAAGAGCATTACGGTAATATCCTTATTGCTCTTACTGAAGCAGCCAATAATGCAATCTATCATGGAAATAAACAGGATAGTACCAAGAAGGTGTTGGTTCATTACAGTGCGAGCCCAGATAATTTTTTCTTCAGAATAGAAGATGAAGGCCCTGGCTTTGATTTCAATAATGTACCGGATCCGACATCACCTGAGAACATCGAGAAGCCTAATGGTAGGGGTGTATTTCTTATGAAGCACCTCAGCGATGACTTAAAATTTATGGAAGATGGCAGGGTGGTAGAAATTACTTTCAAAAACCTATCAAAGCCCATAAGTATTTCGGCTTGAAATGGCATTGCCTTCCCGAATCTCTTTCAACTATCAACATTCCTCCTTCAGAGTACGCAAAACCGGTCAGGTAAAGAATTGGCTTGTTACCGTGGTACATGAATTCGGGTTCCATATTGATTCGCTCGGATTTGTGTTCTGTGATGATGAATTTCTGCTTAAGCTAAATATTGAACACCTTGACCATGATACATATACCGATGTAATTAGCTTTAATTACAGCACAGGTAAACAAATATCAGGAGAAATCTACATTAGCTGTGACCGCATTAAAGCCAATAGCAAAAGCTATAAAGTAAAATTACCAGATGAGCTTCATAGAGTAATGATACACGGCGTGTTACATATAATTGGATATCAAGATTATACAGCCATTCAAAAAACTGAAATGGCTGCAAAAGAGAATTATTGCCTATCTTTGCGCTCCTTTTAAATTTCCTAAAATCAAGTTATGTTTGGTGAATATGATGTGATCGTGGTGGGAGCCGGCCATGCAGGAAATGAAGCTGCTGCGGCAGCAGCAAATCTTGGTTCCAAAGTACTTATGGTAACCATGAACATGAATACCATTGGGCAAATGTCATGCAATCCGGCAATGGGGGGAATAGCCAAAGGGCAGATTGTCCGAGAAATAGATGCATTGGGTGGCTATTCCGGAATTATAAGTGACCAAAGCAGCATTCAATTCAGAATGCTTAATAAATCTAAAGGGCCTGCTATGTGGAGCCCACGCACGCAAAACGATCGGATGCGTTTTGCTGAAACATGGCGAAGCATGCTTGAGCAAACGCCTAACGTCGATTTCTTTCAGGATATGGTGAAAGAAGTAATAATCGGCGCAGATGGAAGAGCATGCGGTGTAATTACAGGAATAGGTTTAAAGTTCAAAGGAAAAGCTGTAATTGTAACAAGCGGAACTTTTCTCAATGGAGTAATTCATATTGGAGAAAAACAATTTGGTGGGGGTAGAGCAGGTGAAAAAGCTGCTTATGGCATCACCGAGCAGCTAATAATATTAGGATTCAGTCACGGTCGCATGAAAACTGGTACGCCTCCCCGGCTTGACGGAAGATCCATAGATTATAGTAAAATGGAAGAGCAACCTGGCGACATTACACCAGGAAAATTCAGCTTTATTCCGACTGCAACTATGGACCGCCAGGTTTCCTGTCATATTACCTATACCAATGAAACCGTTCACGATATTCTAAGATCGGGCTTTGACAGATCACCGATGTTCAATGGCCGAATCCAAGGCTTGGGACCTCGATATTGTCCATCTATTGAAGATAAAATCGACCGGTTCGCTGACCGCAATAGACATCAATTATTTGTAGAACCTGAGGGACTAAACACTGTTGAAGTATACCTAAATGGCTTTTCTTCGAGTTTGCCTGAAGATATTCAAATGGCAGCCTTGCAGCAGATACCAGGCTTGGAGAATGTACGCATGTTCAGGCCGGGCTACGCAATTGAGTATGACTACTTCCCTCCTACACAACTTACAAATACGCTAGAAACAAAGCTCGTAGAGAATCTCTATTTCGCGGGTCAGATCAATGGTACAACGGGTTATGAAGAAGCAGCGTGTCAAGGTTTGATAGCAGGAATTAACGCCCATCAAAAGATTATAGGAAAAGACCCATTCATTCTACAGCGCAGCGAAGCATATATTGGTGTACTCATAGATGATTTAATAACCAAAGGGACAGAAGAGCCTTATAGGATGTTCACTTCAAGAGCAGAATTCAGAATATTGCTCAGGCAGGACAATGCTGATAGCAGGCTTACACCGAGATCTTTCGAAGTCGGACTGGCAAGCAAAGAGAGGATGCTGCAAGTAGAAACGAAACAAAATGCCATTTCATCTTTGGTTGCAGGCTTCGCTGCAACGGGCATATCACCCGATGAAGCCAATTCGATTCTAGAAGGTTTAAATTCTAGCTCATTAAAACAACAAGTAAAAGCGAAGAGCATAATAACAAGACCAAATATTTCTATCAAACACGTCATAGCTATGAGTGATACTCTAAAGAGCATGGCGGCGCACAGAAGGGAAGTCCTTGGTGATACGATGGCAGACGATATTGAAGAATCAGCAGAAATTCTTATGAAATATGAAGGCTATATCGAGAAAGAAAAAGACATGGCCGAAAAAATCATTAGACTTGAAGATATAATTTTAGATCCGGAATTTGAATACAGCAAGATCAAAAGTCTTTCCACTGAAGCCAGAGAAAAGCTTTCTCGAATTCAGCCAGGCACATTAGGTCAGGCTTCAAGAATCAGCGGAATTTCACCGTCTGATATATCAGTATTATTGGTACATGTAGGTCGATAAATCACTGTTCCACGTGAAACATATCGAAAACATACTATCAAATGTTCCACATGGAACAGAAAAATGTCCACTGTGTAACTCACCGCATATACAATTTAAGTATGATGCCATAAGAGACTACGCCAGCACTGATGATCCATTTTCGATACTCTGTTGTAACAATTGCTCACTGTTGTACACCTACCCAATTCCAGAAAATTTAGATCGATACTACGATAGTAACAATTACATATCGCATAGCGAAGATAGACAAGGCATCATTAACAAACTCTACTATTACTTTCGTAATATCAATTTAAACTATAAATACAAGCTAACGAAAAAACATAGCACAGGAAATAACTGGGCAGATTATGGTGCAGGGGCAGGTTCTTTTTGCGCATATGCAACAAAAAAAGGAATCCATATTACCGCCTATGAACCCAACGCGTATGCAAGAGAAAGCTCCATCAAAAAAGGTGTCGAGACCTACGATAGCGTAGATTTCTTAACAACAACCACATCCTATAACTGCATAACTTTATGGCATGTACTCGAGCATATTGTCAACCCCACTGAATCATTAAACCAATTCCATAAACGCCTAAAACAGAACGGAGTCCTTATATTGGCCCTTCCTAATCATAACAGCTTCGATTGCCAATATTACAATAAATATTGGGCAGCTTGGGATGTTCCACGCCATCTATGGCATTTCAATGAGACAGCACTAAATACTTTGGCAAAAAATACGGGTTTCGAAATACTTACAACCTATCCTCTATACTTCGACTCTTTCTATGTTTCAGCATTGTCAGAAAAATACAAAAAAGGTTTTCTACTAATAGGCTTCATTATTGGATTCATTTCAAACGTATATGCATTTCTAAACCGTAAACCTTACAGCAGCATGATCTATATATTGAAAAAACACATTTAACCGTCGTTTTTAGGACTTTCATGCCCATATGGTACAATACCTATCTCCAATAAGAGATCGTTAAAATTTCATCTGGACTGGTATGTTACTATATTTCAACATTTTAGATCAATATAATTCAAATCCCTTCATTTTTAGTATTCCTTTACCTTTGCACCAAATACCTCCCTCATGATAAAAACAAAGACCAATAGTCAAATAGCAACCATTCTGCTTAAGCTCGGAATTGATGCCACCAATTCCGGTACATCCACTGGAACAAAAGTCTATTCAAGCAAAAACTTGATAGAAAGTTATTCTCCTGTAGATGGCTCGCTCATAGGCAGCGTATCAACTACCACACAAGAGCAATTCAGCGTGATGATTGAAACTGCTCAAAAAACATATTTAACCTGGCGTATGGTGCCTGCGCCTAAGCGAGGTGAAATCGTAAGGCAGTTTGGCGATAAACTACGAGAACTAAAAAATGAACTGGGCGCCCTCGTTTCCTTTGAGATGGGAAAATCAATGCAGGAAGGACTAGGAGAAGTTCAGGAAATGATAGATATATGCGATTTTGCCGTGGGACTATCACGCCAGCTTCATGGTCTTACAATGCACAGCGAGCGATTTAAACACAGAATGTATGAGCAATACCATCCTCTCGGTATAGTAGGAATCATTTCAGCTTTTAATTTTCCGGTGGCAGTTTGGTGCTGGAATTCAGCCTTGGCATGGATATGTGGCAATGTGACTGTATGGAAACCATCCGAAAAGACACCATTGTGTTCCATCGCCTGCCAAAACATATTCAATATAGTGGCAAGACAAAACAACTTGCCCGAAGGCATTAGTAATATCGTAAACGGAGATTACAAAGTCGGAGAAATGATGACTTCAGAATCCCGAATACCACTTATTTCCGCGACAGGGTCCATACGAATGGGTAAAATTGTTGCTCAAAAAGTAGCAGCACGCTTAGGCAAGACCATACTTGAATTGGGCGGAAACAATGCGGTTATTATAGCACCATCTTCAAATCTCAAAGTAGCAATACCAGCAATTGTATTTGGAGCTGTGGGCACCGCCGGTCAACGATGCACCTCCACAAGACGACTTATTATTCATGAGTCTATATACAAGGAGGTTAAAGACGCTCTTATAAAAGCTTACTCACAGCTTCGCATTGGTAATCCATTGGACGCTAGCAATCACGTTGGGCCTCTAATCGACCAACATGCCGTTGAATTATATCTCAAAGCCATTGATAGAATTTCCATTGAAGGTGGGAATATCGTGGCTTTTGGCGGTGTAATTACTGACGACGAACACTCCTCAGGCTGCTACGTAAAGCCAGTAATTGCTGAAGTATCAAATCATCTCTCAATAGTACAGGAAGAAACTTTCGCACCCATATTATACATTATGCCTTACAGTACGCTTGATGAAGCCATAGCGCTTCAAAATGGTGTAGTTCAAGGACTATCATCAGCAATCTTGACCAATGACTTAAGAGAGGCCGAGGCTTTCCTTTCGCATGAAGGTTCTGATTGCGGCATAGCCAATGTGAATATTGGCACGTCGGGTGCTGAAATTGGCGGAGCATTTGGTGGAGAAAAAGAAACAGGAGGTGGTAGAGAATCTGGCAGTGACGCATGGAAAGCGTATATGCGCAGACAAACCAATACTATAAATTATAGTCTCGACTTACCACTAGCTCAAGGTATCAAATTCGATCTCTAAGTGCGTCATATTTCTCAATCAATCAAGATTCTAAGAACAATTGTTCTTGTTGTTCCGCTGTTCATATCATGCAGCGGTACTGAGACTATTATAGAAAAACCTGTTGAACCAGGCAATTGGCGATTCACTTTTGATTTAAACGGAGACCTTCTTCCCGTCAACGCAACGTTGTTATATATTGAAAATGATAGCGCAATCATGTTATTCAAAAATGGCTCAGAGATAATTACTGCATCAGAAATTACTTTCAGAAATGACAGTTTTATTATAAAAATGCCTTATTTCAACTCATCACTTCAGCTATTCAAAGAAAGTAAAGACCTATTAACCGGACAATTCGTCAATCACGATAAACAACAGTACTTCATACCTGTACAAGCTGAATTCGATAAGGAATTCCGATTTACATCTTCTCAAAGCTCAAAAAATCTAAGCTCACGTTATAAAGCAACTTTCACTGAACTATCAGGCCATACATATCCTGCCATTCTTCAAATAGCCAATTATAAAGGAAATTTAACTGCCACCTTCCGCACAGAAACCGGAGATTACAGGTATCTGCAAGGCAATATCATGAATGGAAAAATCAACCTGAGCACTTTTGATGGAGCCCACCTATTCTACTTTGACGCGATAATTAATGGTGACAGCCTAACAAATGGCCGTTTCATTTCAGGAAGCCATTACCACTCTTCATGGTGCGCAATGGTGGACACTACTTTTGAACTAAAAAACCCGGAAACCATTACATACCTTTTAAATCAAAACGATACAATAGATTTCAGACTTCCTAATCACAATGGTGATACCGTACAGTGGTCCGATCTTTCCTTAAATAATAAGGTTGTTATATTAGACATTATGGGAAGTTGGTGCCCTAATTGTCTTGATGCAAACAAGGCATTGCTTGAAATTATAAAGAAATTTCCAAAAGATCAGATTTCCTTAATACCCATAGCATTTGAGCATAACTCTGATTTTAGTCAAGCAAAAAAATCCATTCAACGATCTTTGACTCAAACCGGCCAACACAATACGTTTCTATTTGGTGGTAAAGCCAGTAAAGTGCAGGCAAGCGAAACCTTTCCAATGCTAAATGAAATTTCATCTTTCCCTACCATCATAGTAATAGACCAGAACAGGAAAGTACAGCTAATCTATACTGGATTCAATGGACCGGGAACCGGTATTCACTACGAACATTTCATTGATCGCATGGAGCATGTACTACATAGTCTTATAAGCCCCTAGTCGTGTTAGTAACATGAGATTTGGTCTACACGTCGTGCATGTCTCCCACCTTCAAAATTCGTAGTAATAAAACTCTTTAAAATTTCCTTTGCCAAATCCTGTGAAATAAATCTAGCTGGTAATGCTAGAATATTGGCATTATTATGGGCCCTTGCCAGCACTGCTATTTCCGGTGCCCAACAAATAGCGCAGCGTATGCCTTGATGCTTATTAGCGGTAATGGCTACTCCGTTGGCACTGCCACATATAAGTATCCCAAATTCAGCGTCGCCTTGTTCTATCGCATCCGCTACAGTATGGGCGTACTTCGGATAATCCGTACTTTCCAAGCCAAATGTACCACTGTCAATATAACTATATCCCTCCAATTCTAAATAGCATCTTAATATCTCCTTTAATTCAAAACCAGCGTGATCGCTTCCAATTGAAAACTTCATTTCTTTAGATATTTAGTGTAAAGCTAAACCGTTCCTGATTAAAAACAACTATGTGAAGAATATCCTCACAACTTAATTCAATACTATAAATCAAATATTTACATAACCACTTGTTAATACCAATCCTGTTGATATTCATAGTAACGTGTGTACAAGCCCTGATAAATTTAATTCTATTTCACCATTTAAGTTCTGCTTAGCATAACAAATCAATTGCCACCCATAACAACTCATAAAGATTTCAATACTCAACACCATACCTTTAAACACTCCTTCAAAACAGTATGCATATTGTACTTTTGCATAAATGATCTTTCACCGTCGTGTTGAGAACATACTATACCTTTCATATTCAGAGTTTACCTATTCCAAAACTGTTAATAGGTTGTTACTTAAATATTAAAAACAGCGAATGCAAGTTTTAAATTCACAACTTTCAAACACCATGAACAGCGCTATTACAAACACATTTCTTTCTTTTAAAGAATTTAAAATATTTATAATAGTAATGATCTCTTCGTTTAACCTATTTTCTCAAGCTGATGGATATACGTACTATTATTACGACAATGGAAAAACTAGCAGTGAAGGATATATGGAAAGCAGGAAACCAAATGGATACTGGAAAACCTATTATCAAAATGGTGTTATGAAAAGTGAAGGTAACAGAAAGAATTTTTTGCTCGATAGTATATGGAAATTCTACGATGAAGAAAGAACTATCCTTAATGAGATTTCATATAGCTATGGCAAGAAAAACGGTATAACCAGGAACTATAAGTCAGGAGTGATTTATGAAGAATTGACATACCAGGATGATATCAGAATTGATAAGATACTTACCTATTACCCTACTGGCGAATTAAAACAACAGGTGCGTTTAGAGAACGGAAAAGAGAATGGTGATGGATACGAATATGATACAGAAGGGAGAATCATAACGTTGCTTGAATACAAGGATGGTTTCCTCAAGAAAGCTGAACAAATAAACAGATTTGATAGCAGAGGTAAAAAAAGAGGAATATGGATGAGCTACCATCCCAATGGGATTCTGGCGGAAGAAGGTACTTATATGAATGATAAGAAGAATGGAATCTTTAAATATTTTGACCGAAAGGGTGAACTTATTAATCTGGAAAAATACAGGGATGGAGAACTGGTGGTTGATACTGAAGAATCTATCGTTTTAGATTTGAAAAGCACTTACTATGAAGATGGTACTGTAAGGTCAACGGGTGGGTATGTAGATGGCAAAAAGGAAGGTACACACCGCACATATAACGAAGATGGCAGCATATTGACTGGTGAAGTATATAAAGGTGGCATAAAAGTAGGGGAGGGTTTAGTTGATGAGCAAGGAGGGTACCAAAGTTCATGGAAGCTATATTATCCATCAGGCGAAATGAAGGCACAAGGATACTATGAAAACAGCAACAGAACTGGAGACTGGATTTTTTACCATCCCTTAGGAAAAATAGAACATAAAGCGAAGTACCTAAACGGAATGCCACATGGCCCTTGGAAGTGGTATTTTGAAAATGGAGTATTACGTCGCGAAGAGTCTTTCAGAAGAGGTAAGGAAGATGGAATGGTGACTGAGTATGATGTAGAAGGAAATATTATCACGCAGGGCAATTACGTATCTGGTTTTCGTGACGGTGAGTGGTTTTACCATGTTGGTGATCACACTGAAACAGGATTTTACCGTGATGGTGAACGAACAGGTGAATGGATTTATGAATTTCCGGAGGGAAAATTGAACTTTAAGGGTTCATATGTTTCGGGTCTTGCAGTAGGAAGACATAAATGGTACCATCCAAACGGTCAGTTGAGAATGGAAGGCAAATACAGCAGTGGAGTGAGGGTGGGGACGTGGCGCACTTATGATGAAGAAGGATTAGAATATTTGAATATCAAGTATAAAAATGGAGTAGAGGTAAAGATTAACGGAAAGAAAGTTACAGTTGGCGAAGATCAAGGAAATATATAAAAGCACCCAAGTCAGTTTATAGTTTCTACATTTAAAACAAATTAGGGTACGCTAAAATGACAATGCCAAAGTTCCTGTCAAATGACTATTTGAATAGCATTTTAGATAGTTCATCCAATATGATTATTACTTTGGATAACAATCTGAATGTAATTGACTTTAACAGAATAGCTGAAGTTAACCTACTGTATGAGAAAGCAGATGTTTTGGGTAAAGATATGAGCATGATTTTTCACAATGACAACCTGTTACAATCTCTTATTGATGAAGTTTCAGCCGCAGGCAGTTTTAAGAGAACTGTTATTTTAAAAAAGGCAAATGGCATCAAATTTAGTGCGTACATTTCAGCATCAGCCTTTGGGTCTAATGCTTCTGAAATACAAGGCTTTGTAATTAGGATAAGCGATATTACTGATGAGCACGAAAGCAGAAGATTAGTTGAGGAGCAGCAAGCCAAGATAGAAGCTATTTTCGAAAGCGGTTCAACTATGTTTTGGACTGTAAATAAAAATATAGCGCTTACATCCTTTAACAGAGAATATGGGGAAACTGTAAAAAGGATTTATGGCGAATATCCTGAGATAAACAGAGACTTGTTTAAACCGCGAAAGAAATTTGCTTCAGATCAATACCACGAGTTTTGGGAAAAGAAATATAATGAAGTTTTTAGCACCAAGAATAGGATTTTCTTTCAAACAAAAACAAGAGATAATAAAGGAGTTGCAAGTTACAGAGAGATTTATCTTAACCCGATATTCGATACAGAAGAGAAAGGCATAGTAAAAGAAGTAGCAGGTATGGCTGTGGACATTACAGAAAAGAAGTTGGCCGAGCGCAAGTTGAATGAGCAGGCATCGAAAATCAGGACAATATTTGACGCTACAAACCATATGATTTGGTCTGTTGATCTGAATTATTGCATCACTTCCTACAATAAAAGCTATGAGAAAATAGTGACCGAGAGAACCGGCATAAAACCAGTAGTAGGCGAGAATACACTTGACATAGCCGAAGTAATCAAGAAAGGATATTCAAAAGAGTTGCTAGAATTATATGAGCGTGTTCACCTTGGTGAGAAGATTCTTTATGAGTTCAAATACATTGACCGAAATCAAAAGGAGCATATAGAAGAAGTATCACTGAATCCAATTTATGATGATGAAGGAAATCTTTGTGAAATTGCCTGTTTGGCACAAGTGGTTACTTATAAAAGAACTGCTGAAAGAAAACTGAAAGGCCAGGCCGCCAGGATCAATGCAATTTTCGAAAGCACCGCCATAGTAATCTGGACGCTTGATGCGAATATGCGCATTGTGAGTTTTAATAAAATGTTTTCAAACGAATTTTTCAGAGTTACAGGCAAGGAATTGGGCATAGGCGTTGATTTTCTTGACTCCATGAGCCAAAGGCTTTCCGAAAAGGGTAGATCAGACTTAAAGGAGTATGTAGAGTTGGCTCTGACCGGACAAAAACAACAATTTGAAGGGGCTATATACGCCAGAGATGGTTCCAAAAGGTGGATGGAAGTGTTTTTAAATCCTATCAATTCAGAAAACGATGACATAAGAGAAGTCTCATGCATGTGTTTTGAAATCACTGATAAAAAAGAGATAGAGGAGCAAATGCGGGAATCAATAAATGAAAAAGAGATATTGCTTCAGGAGGTACACCATCGTGTGAAGAACAATCTACAAGTTATTAGCAGCATACTGAATCTACAATCATCATATGTGCGCGACGAGAATTCTTTGAATATTCTAAGGGAAAGCCAGAATAGAATCAAATCAATGAGTTTTATCCATGAGTCACTTTATCAAACTAAAGATTTCTCAAGAGTTGAGTTTAGTGGATACATTCTTACGCTTGCCAATAACTTAATTCATTCTTACAGTATTGAAAGAGAAAAGATCAAATTGAAAACCGACTTTACGAAAGTGTTTCTCTCACTTGATCAGGCCATACCATGTGGCCTTATAGCAAATGAGTTGGTATCAAATGCGCTGAAGTATGCTTTTCCTTTAGGAACGCACGGTGAGATACTTCTAAAAATTTCAGAATCAAATGGAAAGATATCCTTTCATATCGGAGATAACGGCGTTGGCCTACCAACGGAACTTGATGCAGAGAACACCGAATCACTCGGGCTACAGTTGGTATATACACTGATTGATCAGCTAGATGCGTCCATTGAAATTCAAAGAGAAGCGGGTACCAATTATTTGATTACTTTTGATAAACGTTAATTCGCGTGGTAAATGGGTAAGTCCAATGTACTTGTTGTTGAAGATGAAGCGATAGTATCCAAGGATATTCAACACAGTTTAAAGAAGTTGGGTTACAACGTAGTAGGCGCAGCATCAACAGGCGAAAAAGCGATAGAGCTGGCGCTGGAGTTAAAGCCGGATATAGTTTTGATGGATATCATGCTCAAAGGCGAGCTTACAGGAATAGATGCCGCAGAGGAGATCAGAGCTACTGCAAACATACCCGTCATTTACCTCACAGCTTATGCTGATGAAGGCACCCTATCAAGGGCAAAAGTTACAGAACCGTACGGTTACATCATAAAGCCATTTAAAGAGATTGATATTCATACATCTATCGAAATGGCTATTTATAAACATCAAAAAGAGTCAGAGGTTAGGAAAGAGAGAGACTTTCTATACTCGATAGTGGAGAATAAAGAGTCGCGGGATTTCATTTTTGTAAAATCAAATTCCAGACTTGTTAAGCTTAAAACAAGCGATATTTATTTTGTAGAAGCACTTAAAGACTATGTGGTAATCAATGCGCTTAACACACGCTACACCATTCATTCTACAATGAAAGAGATCGAGAAGAAGCTACCCGCTGAAGATTTTATCAGAGTACACCGATCATTTATTGTAAGGCTTGATAAGATTGCTGCGATTGAGCAGCCTAATCTGATACTGGAAAACGACAAAAAAGTAATACCCATTGGGGGTTCGTACAAGGACGATCTCAACAACAGAATTAATCTGGTTTAAACGAGCCTGAAGTCTAGCTGCTTCCGAATCAGATCAGCCCCGTTTACTTTCACCTTTACGCTGTCGCCAAACTCAAATACCTGCTTGTACTTCAAGCCTATAATCTGATGTTTCTTTTCATCATATTTGTAGACATCGTCACGTAAAGTATTAAGTGGTACCAAGCCTTCGCATTTATTATCTTCGAGTTCAACGTAGATACCCCACCTCGTGAGACCGCTTATATTTCCTCGAAACACTTCGCCTATTTTGTCAAGCATATACTCCACTTGTTTATATTTTATGGATGATCGCTCTGCATCGGCAGCGCGTTTTTCCATATTGGAGGAGTGTTTGCAGAGCTGCTCCAATTCATCAGCTTTTGCCGAAGGGCCACCGTGGATATAAAGCTCAAGTAACCGATGAGCAAGTACATCCGGGTATCTTCTTATTGGCGAAGTGAAATGGGTATAAAATTCAAAAGCCAGCCCGTAATGACCTATGTTTTCGGTGGTGTATACTGCTTTTGACATAGCCCGAATTGACATCTGCTTTACAATATCTTCTTCAGGTTGATCCTTGAGTTGCTTCATCAGATCATTCAGCGCAAAAGAAGCTTTCTCAGGATCTACGCTCTTAAGCTTGTATCCAAGCCTACCAACAAAATCCCTGAGTGTTTTTAGCTTTTCAGGGTCTGGAAGGTCATGTATGCGATACACGAATGTCTTAGGCTTATTTCCTTTTCCGGGAGAGCCAATAGAAGTGGCAACTTCACGGTTGGCTAGCAACATAAATTCTTCGATGAGCCAATTGGCTTCCTTCATCACCTTTTGATAGACACCAATTGGCTTGCCCTTATCATCAAGCTTGAACTTGATCTCTATTCCTCCGAATTCTAGCGCGCCTGAAGCCATTCGCTTCTTTCGCATATCAGTGGCCCACCGGTGAAGTCTGAGTATTTCATCAGCAAAATCGCCCTTTTGGGTTTCAATTACCCTTTGGGCATCTTCATAAGAAAATCGCCTGTTGCTGCGAATTATGGTTTTACCAAACCACTTTTTATTGATATTTCCATTTGCCGAAAGCTCAAAAACCGCCGACATACAAAGCTTGTCTTCATCGGGCCTCAGAGAGCAAACAAAATTTGAAAGTACCTCGGGCAACATAGGTACTACGCGATCAACAAGATACACAGAGGTAGCCCTTTTCACTGCTTCCTGATCAAGAATGCTTCCGGGCTTCAGGTAATGTGATACATCTGCAATATGAACACCCACTTCGTAATCGCCATTATCCAGCGCTTTAATGCTAATAGCATCATCAAAGTCTTTTGCATCCTCAGGATCGATTGTAAAGGTAGTTACAGCCCTAAAGTCTTGTCTTTTTGCAATTTCTTCCTCTGATATGGATGTATCAATTTTGTTTGCTTCATCGAGAACAGCATCAGGAAATTCAAAGGGTAAGCCGAATTCAATGAGAATGGCGTGCATTTCCACTTCATTATTGCCCGGGTCACCGAGCACCGTTACTATTTCGCCAAACGGAGCCCTGTCAGGATCGGTCCAATCAAGCAATTTCACAATTACTTTTTGTCCGTTGCGCGCACCGTTAATTTTTGTGGGATCAATGAAGAAATCAACGTGAAGTTTGCCGCTAGTTGGAACTACAAAAGCTTTGCGTCCTGATATTTCAAGAACTCCAACATACTGCTCAGCTCCGCGTGAAATTACATTCACTACTTTACCTTCAATACTACCACGCCTGCTACCGGTAACGCTTACTTGTACTAAATCTCCCTGCAGGGCAAATCCTGTGGCGCTTTCGGGTATGTATATGTCTGCTTGCATTCCTTCAACCCTTACATAAGCTGCGCCGGATTTAATAAAATCAATCACTCCAGGAGTTAATGCCAATTGAGAAGGGTGTATGCTGAATTTGCCGGTATCAGGCTGTACCAGAATTTGGAGCTCCACAAGCTGATTGAGGAAAGACATCACCTGCTTGCGCATTTCCCCATCGGTAACTCCAAGCATTGCTGAAACTTGCTTGTAATTGAAAACCTGATCTGGATTTGCCCTGAATAATGTGGTAATATCACCGCGCAAAGAAGAATAGGATGTGCTATGATTCTTTTGCTCCCGGTGTTTCTTGCTATTTTTATTTCCCATATATCGCCACAAGGTACAGCATGACAAATTACTATGCGCCAAATGCTATAGGTATCTATTAACAACCTGATGCCAATATACGGCTGATGAATTGATAGGCAGACGTTCTTGCATCATGATACCATAATGTTATATTTGAAAGAAAAAGCCATGCTTTCAAAAACTATAGAAAAAGCCCTCAACGGACAAATTGAAGTAGAAGCAACATCATCTCAATTCTATCTTGCTATGGCCTCTTGGGCTGAGACCGAGGGATTTAATGGAGTGTCAATGTTCCTTTACAGGCATAGTGATGAAGAACGCCTTCATATGCTAAAACTAATTAAATATATAAACAGCCGAGGAGGTAAGGCAAGCATACCGGCACTTAGCAAACCACCGGGCAAATTTGAGTCAGTGCAGGAAATATTTAAACTACTGTTTGAGCACGAAACTAAGGTGACGCAGGAAATTAACGGGGTGGTGGAAATTTGCTTGAAAGAAAAAGATTATACTACCCATAATTTCATGCAATGGTATGTATCGGAGCAGATTGAAGAGGAGTCTCTAGCCCGAAATATCCTCGACAAACTCTCCTTGATCGGCAATGATAAAGGAGGACTCTACCTTTTCGATCGCGATCTTGGAAATTTAAACACAACGAAAGTGTAACATCATTGGCACGTTTTATCGTAGACTGCAGCAGGTCTTATCAATGTTGCCCGGTTGAAAACAAGATTTCACGTAGGCAATAGACCATTTCTTAACCCCTTAACTTAGCCGGAAGTTCGTGCTTTACGGTGTATGAAGAAACTTCATTTAATCATATTTGGTCTACTGGCATTTCAGCTCAAAGGCCAGCAACTGCCCAACTTCGAAGAGAAGGATACGGGAGCTATGGTTAAGGCGAGTTACATTTACAATTTTGCTAAGCTTGTTGATTGGCCTTCAGATAATAAGAAGGGCAATTTTATTATATCTGTTATGGGCGGTGGTAATCTGCACCAGGAGCTGGTTAAGAAGTATAACACGAAGCAAATAGGCAGCCAGCAAATCGAAATCCGCAAACTCTCAAAGACATTGCAAGTAAGTCGATGTCATGTGCTGTTTGTCGGAAAGGAGTATTTCGACTTTCTGCCTGAACTAGCAGAAGCATTAAAGAACGAAGCAACACTAATTGTTTCTGAAGGCAGCGACGCACTCAATCGTGGCGCTGCGCTAAGCTTTGTAGTTATTGACAGCAACTGGAAGTACGAGTTGAACGAATCAAATGCGCTTACGCGAAAACTGTTTATTACATCAACCCTTAAAAGCCTGGCTCTGAGAGTTATTTAGAAATGATTCGGCATCTATACATATTATCACTGGCGTTTATAACCTTTGGCCTTTCGGCCAAGGCCCAGTCCTTAGATGAGCTTCTTAAGAATGCCTATCTGGAGAATGAAAAGGGCAATTATTCAGAAGCAGAGGCTTATATCAATGACGCTATTGCCATTAAAAAAGGTCAATCAAGTGAATTGGCCTGGCATATAAGAGGTTTTATCTACAAGGATATTTATGCGGAAGTGGACCAAGCTGTGCGCACTAGCAAAGCAAGAGAAAAAGCTGTGGAGTCATTATTCAAGTCGATAGAACTCGATTTGGCTCACGAGATTTACGAGAGTAATTCACGCGCACTCAAGTACCTTTCTATATCGTATTACAATGATGCATCAGAGATACTCAGGGAAAGAAAACCGACTGAGCTGGCTGATGCTGAGAAATATTATGAGAGTTATAAGAATATTACACTGAAACTATATCCAGATAGCAATTTTACCCAAAATGATATTCTTTTCCTTCTTTCATTAGCTACAGCGAACAGAAAGATTTATGAGTCAGACCGTAAAGCCAATGAGCTATATTGGCATATGACAAATAAAACATTAGATCGTGTACTAGAAATGGATCCTTTAAATTACCCGGCTTACTATTCTCTTGGTGTGTCATACTACAACAAAGGAGCCAATAATCTTGAAAAACTTGTAGAAGCAGATATTGCAGACATTGTAAAAATTCAGGGCGAAAGTATACGGAGTATAAAAGTGGCGCTTCCATTTATGTTGCGGGCCTACGAAATAAATCCTGAAAGCATAGAAACTGTGAAGGGTATAAAATGGATACACTTCAATCTTGACAATAAAGAAGAGCACGAGTTATACGACAAGAAGCACCGGGAGATGGAACTTAATCGTCTCAAAAATTAAGTTGGAATGAAATTCACCATAGCACGCAAAATTGGATTCGGTTTTGCCGCAGTTTTAATAACAACCTTGGTGGTGTTTTTCCTAACCTACGACACGCTCAAAACCGGAAGGTCGATCAACGACAAAATCAACGAACAGTACAATCCCTCAATTTCCGCGCTCGAACAACTCAAGAGTACTGTACTCAGATCAAGAACATCTATTACGGCATGGGCATTTCACCAATCACGAGAAGACACCAAGGAGAAACTCGTACTGGTGCAGATGATAAACGACGAAATTCCTTCTCTCAAATTCGGAATTGATACACTTAGTACCGATTGGAGCGATGGCGAGCGCAGAAGAAAAGAGCGCATTTATAAATTACTAGACGAGCTGCTTGCCACGTATTCTGTTGTGCAAACCACACTGAAAGACATGAGGAGTTATGACGATGCCCAGGCGCGTTTTGAGATGAACGATTATGTTGAAGAAGACGGGCTTATTTACGCGAAATCAGCTGAGGTGATCGACGCACTGAATGAGCTAATCGCTGATCAGCGCAGCAATACTACCAATGATAGCATTGAGATGATCAAGGCTTTTAATACATTGGAGAGCTATCTCAGGTACATGAGCGCAATCTTATTCATGTTCGGAGTTGTGATAGCAACCATTACAGTTCGCAGCATTGTAAAACCTGTGCGT
Source organism: Flavobacteriales bacterium (assembly GCA_038207425.1). Lineage (GTDB taxonomy): Bacteria > Bacteroidota > Bacteroidia > Flavobacteriales_D > Cryomorphaceae > JBBQZU01. The sequence continues at coordinate 67,760 of JBBQZU010000002.1, forward strand.
AAGCTAAGGGAAATCCTGCTGAGCTTATCGAAGGGTATTATTCCTGAGCATGCTGAAGTAAATACCGGTGATGAAATTGGCGAAATGAGCAAGGCACTCGACCTACTTGTTCAGGGTTTGCGGCGCACCACAGAATTTTCGAGGCAAGTCGGATATGGCAATTTTGAGATCGACTATCAGCCACTGTCTGATGACGATGTATTGGGTAAAGCCTTGATGAGCATGCGTGATGGATTGCGCGAAAGCGAATTGCAAAAGCTGGAAAACGAAAGAATTCTAGAAGAGAAAGTGGAAGAAAGAACCAAGGAGGTTGTAAAACAAAAGAATAAAATAGAAAAACAAAATCAGCAGCGTAAAGAGCTGCTTGACAATATCACTGCCAGCATTCGATACGCTAAAAGCCTTCAGGATGCAATACTTCCTTCAGCGCAGTATATTAATTCTTTGCTTCCGGAAAACTTCATATTCTTTAAACCAAAGGACATCGTTTCAGGCGATTTCTACTACCTGGCACAGCGAAAAGACAAGATATTATTTGCGGCGGTGGACTGCACCGGTCATGGTGTTCCTGGTGCTTTTATGAGCCTTGTTGGGCACAATGCCTTAAGCAGAGCAGTAAGCGAGAGTCAGGATTTTGACCCTGCATCAATGCTAATGAGCCTAAGTAAATACGCAGCAAAAGCACTGAACCGAACGGCAGAGTCAATATCAGGTCGCGATGGAATGGATATAGCGCTCTGCATATATGAGCCTTCTGCGGGCACCCTTCAATATGCAGGAGCTTTCTGCCCTCTGTATATTGTGCGCAATGGTGAGATCATAGTCTATCAACCTGATAAAATTGTTATTGGCTCAATTGAGAAAAATGACAAGATGTTTGAAACAAAAACAATTCAGCTTGAGCATGGTGACATGATTTATGTATTCTCCGATGGCTATGCCGACCAGTTTGGGGGCAATCAAGGCCGCAAATTGATGAGAGCCAATTTCAGAGAAATGCTTAGGTCTATGGCCGGAAAGTCTTGTTCTGAACAGCATGAATTTCTTAGTTCCAATCTCGAAACATGGCGAAGAGGCCAACAATCAGTTGCGGAGCAGGTTGACGATATTCTGGTTATGGGAGTAAGACACATAAGCAGGAATTAACCCGCACCAATGTATGCGCCAAATATACTTGCTGTAGTCGTTTCCTTCGGATTTACCACTATTACCGGAGTATGCTCTTTGTTGGTAATAATATTCTGAACGTAGTTGCCACCAAAAAGATGTGCAAAACTGCTACCCGGCAGGTTCATTATCACAATAAGATCGGCTTTAAGATCATTTGCGTACTTCAGTACCGCTTCATCGAAATCATCACTTTTTTCTTCGCTGATATGTGTGGTATAGGGAATGCCTAGATCGTCAAAAAAGCTTTTTGCATAGTTCATATTGCGCTCAATTTGATTTTTAAGAAAATCATCTGTTTCGCCAGGAACTATAATGTGTACCCTTGAATTAAAGTATTTTGCGGCTGATGCTACGATGTTTAGCTTTTGCTTGGTTTCTTTATAAAGATCGAGAGGCACTACAATGTCATCATAGCCATTCGGCCCAATTGGTTTTTCCTGAACTACAACAAATGGAATTTTACCGCTTGTAATTATTCTAAGAACCCTGCTTCCTGTTATAAACTGCATACCTCTTAAACCGTGCGTACCCATTACAACCAGTGATGCATCAGTTTCTTCTGCCAACTCCGTCACGTCCTCATAAATAGTACCCACGCGCGCCATCGTGTCCACACTGAAATTATAGTCTTGAAGGGTCAATTTTTGTGCTAAAGTGAGCTTAATTTTTGCTTCTTCCAGGAAATCGGTTCTTGGTACAATATGTACCAACAATACCCTACTATCTGTTGTCTGAGCAATTTTAATTGCATGATTTAGAGCGGTTTGACCCACTTTAGAGAAGTCGGTGGGTACTATGATTAGTTTCTTTTTCATGTAGTATAGTTAGGATACTTTCGCGGGCTAAATATAATTGAAAATGTGCCCATTCAATTCGGGGTGAAAGAATATCTGGCCAAATGGGTGATCGTTCATTCTCCGCGTTGGTAATCAGCCATTAACAAAAAAGGTCTGCATTTGCAGACCTTTTTGCTCCCCCTCTTGGACTCGAACCAAGGACCCTCTGATTAACAGTCAGATGCTCTAACCAACTGAGCTAAGGAGGAGTGATAAACTCAATTTCGGGCTGCAATATTAGCTGAAAAGTTGGGATTAAGCAATATATTTGAAGAAAATTTCACAATGAGTTTACTAGTAGTTGGTACAGTTGCTTTTGACAAGATATCTACACCATTCGGCTCATCCGATAAAATTGTGGGAGGAGCAGCAACATTTATCAGTTTGGCAGCGAGTCATTATACAAAAGAGGTTAATTTGGTTTCTGTGATTGGCGATGACTTTCCATCTTCATTTCTGAATGAGCTCAGCACACGTAGTATCAACCTCGATGGTCTTGAGATAAAAAAGGGTGAAAAATCCTTCTTTTGGGAAGGGCGTTATCACTATGACATGAACTCCCGTGATACACTCGACACCCAGCTAAATGTCCTTGCGCAATTTAACCCAGTACTACCCGAAGCATACAGAGACTGTGATTTTCTGATGCTAGGCAATCTGGCGCCATCCATTCAGCTTTCAATATTGAGTCAGTTGAAATCAAGACCGAAACTTGTTGTACTCGACACAATGAACTTTTGGATGGACTCAGCCATGGATGACCTGAAGAAAGTACTTTCTAAGGTAGATGTGCTTGCTATAAATGACGAAGAAACCAGACAACTCAGCGGGGAGTATAGCCTTGTAAAAGGCGCAAGGAAAATACTTAAAATGGGTCCGAAATATTTGATTATTAAGAAAGGTGAAAATGGTGCGCTGCTAATGGATCAAACCAATATGTTTTATGCTCCCGCTCTGCCTTTAGAAGAAGTTATGGATCCAACCGGTGCCGGGGATACATTCGCAGGTGGGTTTATAGGTTACCTTGCTAATTCAAGGGATATTTCGTTCGAGAATATGAAGCGAGGTATAATTGTAGGCTCGGCAATGGCAAGTTTTACTGTTGAAAAGTTTGGAACAGAACGCCTTATGTCGCTTACAGAGAATCAGATTGACCGCCGTATTAAACTCTTCATTGATTTGGTTGATTTTGATATACTGTTGGTAGAAGAATAAAGAATTGCTAGAACAGCTATTTAGATTGATCTTCGTAGCCCGAATCAGGGTGTAAGTTGGGCTGCGCTGAAGCTTTCACTGCCAATCGATCACATCGCTCATTGTACTCATGACCCGCGTGGCCTTTTATCCAAATGAACTTCACGGAGTGTGGTGCCGCGGCTTTAATGTATCGTTTCCATAGATCGGGGTTTTTGGTTTTTGAAAAATTTTGTCTCACCCAATTCTGCAACCATTTTTTCTCTAGGGAGTCAACCACATACTTGCTGTCGCTATAAATTGTAACATCGTCACAGGGTTTCTTTATAGCTTCAAGCGCTACTATGACTGCCATCAGCTCCATTCTATTATTGGTGGTCCTTCTGTACCCTTGCGAAAGTTCCTTATAATGCCCATTTTCAGACATAAGTATAGCACCATATCCTCCGGGGCCCGGGTTTCCCTTAGCAGCCCCATCAGTGTAAATCCGAATCTGCATCTTTTCTAAATGTTTTCTTAAGTACCTGTTCAATAACAATCGGAAACCATTTTTGCTCCAGTTGTTGAACCTTGGAGCGAAGCGAGCTCACGGTATCACTATTTAATACTTCGGTTTTTGCCTGAAAAATAATTTCACCCTCGTCATAGTGTTCATTCACATGATGAATTGTAATACCGCTTTCTGATTTTTGATTCTCAAGAACAGCTTCGTGCACTTTATCGCCATACATTCCCGGCCCTCCAAAAGCCGGAAGCAGAGAAGGATGAATATTAATCACAGTGCCCATATAAGTGGAAATCAATATATCAGGCATTTTAAGTAGAAAACCCGCGAGAGCTATAAAGTCAATCTTATATTCTCGTAAAACGGATAAAATAAGTTCCGGACTTTCTTTGAATTGCGATGCAGGGATATATTTGAAAGGTACGTTGAACTCTTGAGCATGATTGATTACGCCGGCATCCGCACGGTTTGTTACGATAAGCCGGACCCCAAAGTAAGGGTTATTGTCAAAATATTGGAGAATATTTCGGGCGTTTGAACCACCACCCGATGCAAAAATGGCTATTCTGTGCATACTTTTTTCTGTCGCCAAAGCTAAGGTTTGAAGCTGAATATGCATAATTGAAGTACTTGTGAATTATATTTGAAAGCAAATATGATTCTTGATTGTAATTATGGTCTTTAATTCGCTGATCCTGAATTCATAGGATTATCAATTTTGAGACCAATAGAAACATGATGAACAAAAATGACGCGTATTGATTATGAAATCAAATGGCCCACACCGCTTTATAGATTACCAACCAGAGAAATTTTCAGAAGCAGTAACGCTCGAAAGAGTCGCTGGTTTTCGAAGAATGTTGCAATCACGCAGAAGTGTGCGGCATTTCAGCAAGGAGCAAGTAAACTATTCCATTATCAGGGAAGCGATATTGGCAGCAGGTACGGCACCATCAGGCGCCAATAAACAACCCTGGACCTTTTGTGTAGTCAGCAATCCTGAAATAAAGAAGCGAATTAGGATTGCAGCCGAACAGGAAGAATTTGATAGCTATAATGGTAGGATGAGTAAAGAATGGATTGATGACCTCAAGCCTTTGGGCACTGACCACTTGAAGCCCTTTCTTGAGGATGCACCTTACCTAATTGTAGTATTCAAGAGACTTTACGAACAAGCCAATGGAGCCAAGCACAATAACTATTATGTAAATGAATCAGTTGGTATTTCCGTTGGCATGCTGATCACAGCTTTACATATTGCAGGTCTTGCAGCTTTAACGCATACCCCAAGCCCTATGAATTTTCTTTCTAAGATTCTGAACAGACCCGAGAATGAAAGACCCTTCCTGCTAATCCCTGTTGGGTATCCGAGCCATGATGCTAAGGTACCCGACATTAATAGGAAACCGGAAGAGGCTATAATTGCAGAATACTTTTAGGTATTTTGTAATACGGGCTATTATTCATTTATTTGCAGTCCAAAATCAAACACTAAACCTGTACTGTCATGTCAGACATCAAGTCAAAAGTAACTAAGATCATCGTTGATAAACTAGGTGTAGACGAGTCTGAGGTTACCCCCGAAGCTAGTTTTACCAATGATCTCGGAGCTGATTCGCTCGACACTGTTGAGCTTATCATGGAATTCGAAAAAGAATTCAATATTGCTATACCAGATGATCAAGCTGAAAAGATTGGTACTGTAGGCCAGGCGATCGATTACATTCAGAACCACGTAAAGTAAATCTTTCACGTAATGGAGCTCAAACGCGTTGTCATAACAGGCATCGGTGCGCTTACTCCCATCGGTAATACCGCCCCAGAATTTTGGCGCGGCTTAACGGAGGGGTTAAGTGGCGCAGCTCCTATCACCCAATTTGATGCTTCAAAGTTCAAAACACGGTTTGCCTGTGAAGTCAAGAACTTTGATGTTTTCAGCTTTATTGATCGAAAGGAAGTTAGAAAACAGGACCCCTATGCGCACTATGCTCTTGTAGTTGCTGAAGAAGCAATGAAAGACTCCGGTCTGGATTTGGAAAAAGTAAACCACGATAGAATTGGTGTTATTTGGGGGTCAGGAATTGGTGGATTGAAAACATTTCTAGATGAAGTTTCCGAATTTGCCAGAGGAGATGGTACACCGAGATTCAATCCTTTCTTCATACCTAAAATGATTGCTGACATTGCCTCAGGCTTGATTTCTATTAAGTTTGGGTTCCGCGGACCAAATTATACGACTGTTTCTGCCTGTGCATCTTCTACCAATGCTATAATTGATGCATTTAACCTGATTCGGTTGGGTAAAGCAGATGCATTTATTACCGGAGGTTCAGAGGCAGCAGTGAATGAAGCCGGAGTTGGGGGGTTTAATGCACTCCACGCCTTATCGCAACGAAATGATTCACCGGCTACTGCTTCAAGACCATTCGACAGAACACGCGATGGATTTGTACTTGGAGAAGGAGCCGGAGCCCTGGTAATTGAAGAGCTTGAACATGCTAAACGACGTGGAGCCCGTATATATGCGGAAGTTGCTGGTGGAGGAATGTCTGCCGACGCTTACCATATTACCGCGCCTCATCCTGAAGGTCTTGGAGCACTCAACGTTATGAAATCAGCGCTGCTCGATGCTGAGATGAATGTAAGTGAAATTGATTACGTAAATGTTCATGGTACATCCACTCCACTGGGGGATGTGGCTGAGACAAAGGCCATTAAACAAACTTTTGGAGACCATGCTTACAAGCTAAATATTTCTTCGACCAAAAGCATGACGGGCCACCTTCTTGGTGCAGCCGGTGCAATTGAGGCGATAGCATCGATTTACGCAGTGTACTACAACATTATACCACCTACCATCAACTTTCAAGAAGAAGATCCTGAAATTGATAACAAGTTGAATTTCACCTTCAATAAGGCTCAGGAAAGGGTAGTGAATGCAGCCCTGAGCAATACATTCGGGTTTGGTGGCCACAACACTTCGGTCATTTTTAAGAAATTTAAAACATAAATATCACTTGTTTCTCGACGGGCTTTTCAGGAAGAAACGAAACAAACGGGAGTCAGAGGTTGAGCATGCTGTTTATAACGCTCTCAAAATGAAACCTCGTAGCATTAAGCTTTATATCAAAGCCTTACGCCATAAATCAGCAGCAAGAAATATTCACGGAAAGCCCGATAGCAGCAATGAAAGGCTTGAATTTCTCGGCGATACTATCCTTGACGCGGTCGTTGCTGAATATCTATTTCTGAAATATCCTCAAGCTGAAGAGGGTGAGCTTACCAAAATGAAAAGCAGGGTGGTAAGCCGCTCTAATCTGAATCATCTTGCTCAACAGGCTAACTTGCACAACCTGTTGGAGACAGATGCACAGGCAGATACCGCCAGAGAGTCGTTAGGAGGCAATGCTCTTGAAGCCATAGTAGGGGCAATGTACCTAGACCTGGGTTTTGCATCAGTGAAAACTGGAGTTATCAACATGCTGGATCGATACTCTGACCTAGACAAACTGGAATACCAGGAAGCCGACTTTAAAAGCAGATTATTTGAACTTGCACATAGAATGAAGCAGGAACTGCGGTTTGAGACTAAACCAATAAAGGAATTCGAAGGGAAAAAAGTATTTAATGCTAGGGCATTTTTAGGCGTACAACTAGTTGGAATGGGCGAAGGATTTTCGAAAAAGAAGGCCGAACAAGACGCAGCCAAAAACGGCTTACAAAAGCTAAACGGCCAATAAGGCGATAATTTTCATAGCTTCGTGTTCAATTGACAAGAAGCATGCCTCGGCTCACTCTCGATATAATAGATGAATATCCGTATATAATATATGGAATATGCTCATCTGAAAGTGATTACCGCTTGTGCTGGGGTTTGAATAAAGAATTGGGGATTGCTCTTAAAATGGACAAACATTTGGAAGTTTTTACAAAAAAAGGTGAACTCTCTATACATTCTTTGTATTCATTTACCTCAGATTACGAACAAGTGAAGTACCGGCTAGTTCAGAATAAAACCATAAATGGATTTGTACTGCCTGAAACTTCCAAAGCAGATTATTTGCTCATTGTAGACCAGTCGCCTGAAATTGACCCAGATGAATTTATCAGAAAAATCAGGAAATCGAAACAGGTTCTAATGGCATTTCCCGTTGAAATTGATAAGCTTAAATCGAAACAAAACATATTGCTCACCGCATGATCTCGAAAAAAACAAAGATTGTAGCCACTCTTGGCCCTGCATCTGACAGCGTAGAAGTAATTTCAGCCATGATAGAAGCTGGCTTGGACGTATGTAGGATTAACTTTTCGCATGGCTCCTACGAGCAGCACGCCAACACGATAGAGAATATTCGGAAAGCGGATAAAAAAATGGGTACGCATACTTCTATTCTGGCTGATCTTCAGGGGCCAAAACTCCGGGTAGGTGTGATTGAAGGCGGTAAGATGGAGTTGGTTGAAGGCAAAATAGTTACATTCACTACTGATGAGAAAAAGGCAGGAGGCGAAAAGCTTTTTATGACCTATCCTGAATTTGCACGTGATGTAAGGGTGGGGGAGCATATTCTTTTGGATGATGGAAAATTATTGCTTGAAACCATTAGCACGGATGGCAAATCTGAAGTAAAAGCTAAAGTGATACAAGGTGGAATATTGACCAGCAAAAAGGGCGTAAACCTTCCAAACACAAAAATTTCTCAACCATGCCTGACAGAAAAAGACATAGCCGACCTGATGTTTGTTCTGGCGATGGATGTTGACTGGATAGGCCTCTCATTTGTACGATCAGCGCGCGACATTATAGAGCTGCGACACCTGATCAAAGGACAGGAGAAGCACGCCAGGATCATTGCGAAAATAGAAAAGCCTGAAGCAATTGAGGATATTGAAGATATTATAAAAGAATCCGACGGTATCATGGTGGCCCGCGGCGATCTTGGAGTTGAAATTCCTCTGCAGAATGTTCCTCTCATTCAGAAAATGCTTATTAAAAAGAGCCTCAACAATGGTAAGCCCGTTATTGTAGCTACTCAAATGATGGAGAGCATGATAGAGAGCAGCACGCCTACGAGAGCTGAGGTGAATGATGTGGCCAACGCTGTGCTCGATGGAGCTGACGCCGTAATGCTAAGCGCCGAAACTTCTGTGGGTAAGCACCCGGTTAAAGTTATTGAGACCATGGCCAAAATTGTAAAGGAAGTAGAATCAGTTGATTCAATATACCACCACGAAGTACCGCCTGCAGAAGGAAGCGCCGACCGTTATATTACAGATTCTATATGTTTTAACGCTACAAGGCTTTCAAATAGGGTAGGAGCAAAGGCAATTATTACCATGACTTTCTCAGGCTACACGGGCTTCAAAATTTCAAGCCAGCGCCCCAGAGCGAGTATCTTTTTGTTTACCGGCAACAAGAATTTGCTTACTCAAATGTCGCTTGTTTGGGGGGTTCGTACATTCTATTATGACAAAATGGTGAGTACTGACCATACCATGGCTGATATAAAATACATATTGAAGAAGCAAAAGCTTGTAAAAACAGGCGATTTGACCATTCATATAGCCAGCATGCCTATAAATGAAGTAGGTATGACCAATATGCTCAAGCTGGATAAAGCCTGATCCAAAAAAAGAATTACCAGGCGCCTCGGAATTGGTTCAGAAAGCGCACATCGTTTTCGAATAGCATCCTTATATCGCTTATTTGAAATCGGTTCATGGCTATGCGTTCTATACCCATTCCAAAAGCGTAGCCTGAATATACTTTTGGGTCAATTCCCGATGCCTGAAGAACATTTGGGTCTACCATTCCGCAACCCATAATTTCGAGCCAACCGGTGCCTTTTGTTATGCGATAATCCACTTCATTTTCAAGGCCCCAATACACATCTACTTCTGCGCTTGGTTCCGTAAATGGAAAATATGATGGCCTGAGACGAATTTTGGCTTTGCCAAAAAAGGCTTTCGCAAAATATTCAATCGTTTGTTTCATATCGGCGAAGCTTACTCCCTTATCTATATATAGCCCTTCGATTTGGTGAAACATACAATGAGAACGTGATGAGATGGCCTCATTGCGATATACCCTGCCTGGCGCAATGATGCGTATAGGAGGTTTCTGAGTTTCCATAACCCTTACCTGTACCGATGATGTGTGGGTACGCAACGCTTTGTCAGGGGTTTTTTCAATGAAAAAAGTATCCTGCATATCCCGCGCAGGATGATCCGGTGGAAAATTCAATGCCGAAAAGTTATGCCAGTCATCTTCTATTTCAGGACCTTCAGCGATGGTGAACCCTATCCTTTTGAAGATATTTTCAATTTCTGTTCTCACCATGGAAACCGGATGGTGACTACCTGCTCTCTCCAAACCGCCTGATCGGGATAGGTCAGCGCTGGTATGAGCAGAAAGGCCTGAACCTTCGATAATCAATGTCAGAGATTCTAATCTTTCAGTGGCAATGGTTTTAAGCGCATTAATCTGTTGTCCAAATTCCCTGCGCAGATCTACCGCAACATCCTTCATGCCCGCTTCGAAGTCCTTTATAAGGCCCTTCTTACCGAGAAATTTTATTCTGAAGGCTTCGAGTTCTTCTTTCGTTGTTGCCTGAAAACTGTTGATCTCAGCTACAATTGCTTCCTTATTCAAGGCCATTTTTTGCGTTCTATTTTCAAGGTCATTGTGAGATCCTTCAAGGGGCGGTTATTTCTGTCGCATGGCTGCAAGGCTATGGAGTCAAGCACATTAAAGCCTGATACCACTTCGCCAAATACTGTATAGCCCCCATCTAAGTGCGGGGCCCCTCCAAGTTTCACATAAGCATCTTTTTGTTCTTGGGTATAATCCGGCCATTCGGGATTTTGCAGTGTACGCTGTACTTTTTGATTGTTTAGCGCCGACTCAGTAACCGGGCCACCGTGTACTATATAAAACTGAGAGCCTGATGATTCTTTTTTAGGGTTCATTTGATCGCCCTGACGGGCTGCAGCAAGTGCACCTTTTTTATGGATGTGATTTGCGCGAAATTCAGCGGGGATTGTATAGCCAGGCCCACCCATACCAAGAGAGGCTCCCGGCTTCGCGCCGCGTGAGTCAGGGTCGCCAGCCTGAATCATGAAATTCTTTATTACCCTGTGAAACAGTAAATCGTTGTAATATTCTTCTTTTACGAGTTTCAGAAAATTGTCGCGATGAAGCGGGGTATCGTCGTATAATAGTATTGTTATCTGACCATATTGTGTTGTTAATACAACTATTTCTACTTTCTTGACGTCCCTTTGCATGGAAAAAGAAAGCAGTACAAGAGAGCCTACCAAAGCGATGAATGCAGTGAATGCTCTGAACCGGGATATTGTGCTGTTAATAAATTTCATATTTTTGAACGTCCGTTAGCGGTGCGAATTTAACAAACACAATATAATGAGAGGTCGTCTTACAGGTTTATTTGCAGTTTCATTTGCAGTTTTTATGCTCATTTCCTGCAATAAGGAAGAAGATACCGTTGCAGAAGTAAAAGTGATTACCCAGAGTGGTGCACCAGTTGCCGGCGCACAGGTGAGAATTTTTGCGCAAGGAACAGTAGATCAAACCCAGGTGGGAGTGATTAGGTTTGACCGCACTGACTTTACCAATTCTAGCGGAAGTGTGAGTTTTGACTTCACTGATGATTTTAAGCGTGGGCAAAGCGGTTTTGCAATTCTAAACCTTGAAATCACTAAAGATTTTCCGGATAGTACCGCTTTTCTTGAAGGAATTATGAAGATCACTGAGGAAGAAACCAATCAGAAAACTTTCACTCTCGAATAAGACCTTCGCTTTCGAAGTATTCAAGCACAGCTTTTCGCATGAGCAGTTTCTGCTCTTCATCTTTTAAATAGGGAAGTTTTTTGACAATTTCAAAATGAGGCCAGCCATCATCGTCATAATGGCTAAATTCGTAGTAGCCATATGGTGCAAGCACTGAACAGATGCCTATATGCATTAAGTCCAGTTTTTCATCCTTCTTGAATTTGCGGCTGCCGAGGCCCAGTTCCTGAACCCCAATAAGAAACAGAATGGCCTCGATGTCAATTTCTTCACCGAAAGTGGTGCCTAAAAATGCTATTAAAGATTTCCAACGCTTCTCAAATTCGTAATCCATGTAGCAAAGGTAGCCATGCATCGTAAAGATTTTACAACTATATCTTAGGATTTTGATTTTCGGCGACTTTTGATTTTAGGGCTGTTAAAAAGGCGGAGTGCTATTTTTTGAAGTCAACGATCAATACAAGTGCGTTTTGCAAAATCTTTTACTGTGCAAGTAGGTTCATTCGAATTTTGGGTTAATTTGTACCTTCTTATGCTAGGTAAAATCTCTCTGCAGCAAATACTTTTCCTCGACATTGAGACGGTGCCGGCAGTACCATATTTCGCACAGCTTCCTGAAAATATGCAGTCGCTGTGGAGCGATAAGACACGCTTTATACAGCAAAGAGAAGCTATTACCGCCGAAGAAGCCTATTCAAAAGCTGGAATTTATGCCGAGTTCGGCAAGGTGATCTGTATTTCTACTGCTATTTTTCATCAATCTGAAGCAGGACTCAGGCTAAGGGTGAAGTCTTTTTATGGTGATGACGAATCACAAGTGCTGAAAGATTTTACGGCTCTCCTCGAAAAGCACTACAATACTGATGATAAATACCTTTGTGGCCACAACCTTAAAGAATTTGACCTGCCCTATATGGCGCGTCGTATGGTGATTCACGGCATGAAGCTGCCAAGAATTATAGACCTGTCGGGAATGAAACCCTGGGAAGTAAGGCACCTTGACACCTTAGAACTTTGGAAATTTGGCGACTATAAACACTTTACATCCCTTTCACTGCTCACAACCATATTGGGTATACCTACACCTAAAGATGATATTACAGGCGCTGACGTAAGCAAGGTATATTGGGAAGAACGCGACTTGGAACGTATCCGGGTATATTGCGAAAAGGACACCGTTGCTGTTGCACAGTTGATATTAAAATTCAAAAACCTCCCCATAATTCCAAATGAAGCTGTCGAAGTTGTTTAATCAATTTGTAATTGCTCCTGCACTTTTCACAATTGCGTGTAATGCTCCCGCTACTGAGCAAAAGCAAGAATTCGAAGATCCTATTGCTTTAATTTGCCTTCCCGAAAAGGGCGCCGCCTTTCGTGGCATTGCACTTGGAGCCACTCCTGCTGAAGTATATGACGCCATAGGTTATGTTCCTGAGCAAAGCTCAGATACGCTTATAATAGAAATTATAGAACCCGAAAAATCAGGTTTTAATGCCAAAGTATACTATTCATTTGATGGCTACGGGCTTTTTGAGATACAAGCCGACATTTTTGCAGATGATATGAATCAATTAAAGGAGTCTGTGCCTTTATACAAGACCTACTTTACAGACAAATTTGGTGAAAGCGCATGCAAAGGCAATAACTGTAGATGGACTACCTTCAGCAAAAACAACAATACAGTTGAGGTGAATTTAAGCGATGAAAGTGGTGATGCTGAAGTTCCGTTCGTGAGCATAAACTTCCTTGAGCCGCTGAATGATGCGTTCTGAAATTCCGCTGCTGGAGCTTAAAAATCTTCGGATAGCATTTGGAGAAGGGGTCGCCCCTGCAGTGAGCAATATAAGCTTTACCCTTCATCAAGGCGAGACTATTGGCATTGTGGGAGAATCAGGTTCAGGTAAAAGCCTTACATCGTTGGCTTTGATGGGACTTTTGCCGAAGAGCGCAATCATCCAAAGCGGGGAAGCACTGCTATACAGCCTGGGTGAACCCAAGAATCTTTTAGGCCTTTCTGAGAAGGAGCTACGGCAATACAGGGGCAATCGGCTCGCAATGATTTTTCAGGAACCTATGACCTCCTTGAATCCTGTAATGACCTGTGGTATGCAGGTTGCCGAAGCGCTGCAACAACATAAAAAGTTAGGCAGCAGAGCTGCTCAATTAGAGACTATTGAACTTTTTAAGGATGTGGAACTACCACGGCCAACAGAGATATTCTTAAGCTATCCGCACCAGCTTTCTGGAGGTCAGAAGCAGCGTGTTATGATTGCTATGGCCATGAGTTGCCAACCCGATATTATTATAGCTGACGAGCCTACAACCGCTCTTGATGTTACCGTTCAAAAGCGCATACTCCAATTGCTCAACGACTTGAAATCAAAGAATAATATGGGTTTGATTTTCATTAGTCACGACCTTGGAGTAATCGGTGAGGTAGCAGATAAGATTATGGTGATGTACAGAGGAGAAGTCATAGAGTATGGCCCTGCTGCTGAAGTTTTGCGCAATCCGCAACACAACTATACCAAAGCGCTTATTTCATGCCGTCCGCGCCTTGATGTAAAACCATACAGGCTCCCAACGGTAAGTGACTTTCTGGAAGGAGCTTCGAAAGAGCCGATGGTGAACCCAGCCCAGGATGTTTCGCATAATACTGAACTGATCAGAGTCGAAGGAATTCAGGTATGGTACCCTTCCAGACGAGACTGGAAAGGCAAGCCAGTAGCGTATGTACAAGCTGTAAACAATGTTGATATCACAGTTTATAAAGGAGAAACGCTAGGCCTGGTTGGGGAGTCTGGCTGTGGAAAGAGTACATTTGGCAGAGCTATTTTGCGCTTGCTGCCCTTACATGCCGGCAAAGTAATCTTTGACAACCAAGATATTTCAACTTTTAGCGAAGGCCAAATGAGACCTCTGCGCAAGCGAATGCAGCTCATTTTTCAAGATCCATACGCATCGCTCAATCCTAGATATACTGTAGATCAGGCACTTGAAGAACCCCTTCATGTGCATAAACTTGCAAAGAATAGAAAAGAAGCAGCTCAAAAAATCAATTCTATACTCGATAGAGTGGGCCTGCCGCTTGAAGCCCGAAACAAATACCCACACCAATTTTCAGGTGGTCAAAGACAGCGCATTTGCATAGCACGAGCATTAATGGTAGAGCCTGAATTTATAGTATGCGATGAATCGGTATCAGCACTTGATGTATCAGTGCAGGCGCAGGTTTTAAATTTGCTGAATGATCTTAAGGAAGACTTTGGGCTCACATATATTTTCATCTCCCATGACCTTAGCGTTGTAAAGTACATGAGCGACCGCATGGTGGTAATGCGAAGAGGTGTTATTGTAGAACAAGGTAATGTAAACAGCATCTATTCAAACCCGGCTGATGCCTATACCCGCGAACTAATAGATGCAATTCCCAAGATAGTGCAGTAGCAGCAACTCAATGTTGGTCACATGGTAAATCTCATTGCTTTTTAATACCCACGGCTATTACCGACAAGCCTGATTTATGCATCAGCACCTTATCAATTATCTTAAAAAATGGTACCAGGCTGTTGAATAATTTTATTTCACCAGATAGTATTTCTTTGTGCTTAAGCAAACTACCTGAGACATACCACCCAAGTATTCCTGCGAAATTGAAGTATTCACCATGTACCACTTCAAGATCGCTATTGCTTAGCAGCCTTTTGAGTGAGCGCAATGTATAGCGCCTGTAGTGCTCGAGCCCTGCATCAAATGAATTGTAAAGCGATTGGTACGCAGGGACCAGAATTAACAATCTGCCTCCGGGCTTCAGGAGCGATTTTGCATTGGATATGGCCAATGAGTCATTTTCTATATGCTCTACCACGTTAAGTGCAAAGAGACTGTCATAATTGTTCAGATGAGCGGCATATGCTTCCGCGAAATTTGGGTTTACAAGGTCAATGTTTACAATAGCCAATAAGTTTTTATTGTCGCCAAATGTTGATTGCAAATGCCGACAGTACACTTCTCTAAGATCGGAGAGCGCAATGGGCTTTCCATCATGAATGAAGTATTTGGAAATATTGCCTATTCCACTACCTATTTCTATTACATCGCCAGGAGTGTGCTTTGACACAATGTCATAAGTCCATTTGTTAAATTGATTCGCTTCGCTGAGCGCATCGAGTGAGTGCCTGCCAACTTCGTCAATCTCCTTAAAGTGAAAACTACTCACTATTTAAAGATGTTGTATTTAAAAATGCAATAGACCGCCCTAATGCCGTCCTTCCAGCCAATTTTTTTCCCATCAGCATAGGTTCGGCCATAATAGCTTATGCCAACTTCATAAATTCTTATGCCCGCAACCTGCGCAATTTTCGCTGTAACTTCAGGCTCAAAACCAAATCTGTTCTCTTTTAGCGGTATACCTTTTATAATCTCTGCCTTGAAGAGTTTATAGCAGGTTTCCATATCGGTAAGATTTAAGTTACTGCAAGCATTGGAGAGCCTGGTGAGCCATTTATTTCCCAGGCTATGCCAAAAGAAGAGGATGCGGTGGGGCTTTCCGCCAATGAATCGCGACCCGTAAACTACATCAGCAAAACCTTCTACAACCGGCTTAAGCATGATATTATATTCGCGCGGGTCATATTCCAGATCGGCATCTTGTATAATTATATACTGCCCGCGAGCCTCCTTAATAGCTCTGTGAAGAGCAGCGCCTTTGCCCATATTGTGATGTTGAGCGTGGTACTTAATATTCAAATCCGGATTATGATTGATGTATTTCATAATTACCGCATCAGAGTCGTCTGTGGACGCATCGTTTACGATCACAATTTCTTTTTTAATACCATTTACCAGCTCCACCGCCTTTATTTTATTTAGGATCAGATGTATGGTTGGGCCTTCGTTATAGACAGCTATGGCTATAGAAAGCAATTTAAACGATTCCAAAGGCATAATTTATTTGACAATAGCAATTTCACTGCGAGGATAGCCAATATACTCCATATATCCCAACCAGTGTTCGCGCGCAGCAGAGTCGGGCTTGTACCAGTAGCTTGCATAGCTCCACGGACTTGTGGAGGTGTATGCATTTATTGAAACTAAATTAAGCTGATGGGTAGCAAGCATTGCATCGGGATGACAGAGTATAGGATTATCAATCGAGGCAGACTCGTAGGATATTATTGAACCCGATGGAAGGTCTTTCATTTTTAAAGTCAAATACTGGGTTCTGTTCAGCGCTGTTTCTTTGTTGGTTCTAAAAGTATGTTCTGAAGGCAGGAAGCCATCTGCAATGCATAAAATCAAGACGACCAGATAAATCAAGGCTTTTGATTTTAGCTTTACCTGGCTAGTAATATATTGTATGAAGTAGGCTGTGAATACTGAGAAAAAAAGTAGCTCTATGCCAAATAATCTGTGAACCGCTCTAATTGCTTGATAACCAGGTAAGGCATTAATAAGTACATATAAAGAAAACCCACTAATACGCATAAATAATCCTAAGGTAATGAGCATAACAAGAAGTAGGATTTTTAAGTTAATCTGCACTTTTTTCCACATCATCAGAATGTAGCCAACTGAGACGAAAATACCTGCCATTACAATCCCTCCCGGAAATAAGCGGAGCGCATACCAGTAGGTAGGATATGCAGTAGGCCCGGTCAAAACGCCCCAAAGCATCGATCCGGGATGGCTGTAGAAGTAAGATTCCCAACCCGGAATAGTTGGCAGAATCTCGGAATATGGAGTAAGAGGCAATAAAGCAGCCCTGCGAATGTATGGCTCAATAAGCAGGTAGGCGAACAAGCAGTTCAGCGCTATTGCGCTTAATAGCAACAACATCCAGCGAAGATTTTGAATCTTTTCCTGCAATTTATGGAAGGATGAGATACAAACCAGGATGAATGTTATTCCAAAAGGAATAATTAGCAGCATACCGGGATAGATGCTACAGTACAATTGACCCACGCAGAAAAGCACGGCGAGAAATAAATGAATTGGCGAAGTGCTTTCCCGGAATTTTAAAAGCATCATAAATGCGAGGGGAATGAAATATCTTGGGAATACCTGGGCATGTGACATTTGGGGTTGCAGGGCCAGCGAAAAAGCAAAAACAAACGCACCGATCACTGCTGCGTATGGGTCTTTTAGAAGCCATTTTATGAAAAGCCAGGCAGCCAGATAATTGAGGAGAAATACCAATATAAACCACAATTGAAATGCAGCGAAAAGGTCGAATCCGAGAATTCTAAAGATGGAATACAGGGGAACACTCCCCAGGTGGTTTTCAGAATATGAAATCACTTCCGGCTCAGGATACAAGAAGGGAGCATTCCAGAAACTTTCCTGATTTCCAACAAAGTATTGAAATCCATGCTCAAGAAAATAGGCGTTGAGGCGGGCATCGCCTAGATCGCCCGGAAAGTATTCAAGGTTAGACCCGGTGAGCGAAAGAGTTACACAAAAAGTTCCTGTTAAAGCTCCTGCAACGAGCAGGGTAATCATATGGAATCACTTGGCCACTATTGCATTGTAATGACTGAGTCAGGCACAATAAGCTTTCCGGATGTTTTTTTAATTACTTCATCTACAGTAACACCCGCAGCAACCTCTCTCAAAATGAACCCGCCTTCAGGGGCAATATCAAGTACTGCCAAGTCAGTAACAATCCTTTTTACACAACGCACACCGGTAAGGGGCAAACTGCATTCAGGTAGCAGTTTGCTATCGCCACTTTTGCTGGTATGTTGCATCGCAACGATTATATTATCAGCAGAGGCGACAAGATCCATAGCACCCCCCATGCCCTTTACCATCACGCCAGGTATTTTCCAGTTGGCAATGTCTCCATTTTCAGATACTTCCATAGCACCCAGTACTGTAAGCTGCACGTGCCGGCCCCTGATCATGGCAAAGCTCAATGCTGAGTCGAAGAAACAGGCTCCAGGCTTCACGGTTATGGTTTGTTTGCCTGCATTGATCAGGTCTGGATCTTCTTCACCCTCGTATGGAAAAAGGCCCATACCAAGAACGCCGTTTTCTGACTGAAACTCCACTTCCATGCCATCCGGAACATGGTTGGCCACAAGCGTTGGTATGCCTATTCCCAGATTCACGTAGTATCCATGTTGCAGTTCCTGGGCTATGCGTCGGGCTATTCCGTCTTTGTCTAGTGGCATGAGCGAGCGTTTAGGGGTTTGTGTTTTCAGGCAGAAATCTTTCTACCACAATATCATTAAATTGAAGAGTTGCATCACTGTTGCTGATGTTCCAAAAATACACAATTGCCATAAAACTGTCTTCTGGAAAATGAAAGGATCTTAGCAAATGGTAGGTTTCTCCTTTCCAATGTTTTCTGATCCAGTGCAGCGGAATATAATCGTAGGTAAGTGTTCTCCCAAGACTATCCTGACTGGTTATTACTACTTGGCCAAGTATAACGTGCGCGCCTTCGGTTGCACTGAATTGCATGGAAATTACTCCGGTTTCAGAAGTGCCGGTTTCCCAGGATGCGAGATTTAAATATGGCGCCGTTCCGCTGTAGGTGGTGTAATCGGTTTTTGCTAAAATTTCAGATTTAGTCTTGGTTTCAGCTTTAGGTTTCAGCAATGCAAATTTTGACTTGTGATGAATGTAGACAGTATCGCAGTTCAAAGTATGAAAGTCAATGAATCCAGGCCAGGCAATAATCAAATCAGCAGCGGTATCGGGATAGTACTGCGTTTCCATTAAAGGCATAGCATTGCCATTTACCAGGTTGTAGTATGCCCAGGATAATCCATACATGTTGCGTCCGCTGATGCGCAGGGGTATGTCAGATTGGGATTGAAGGATTGCAGCATTTTGATACACTTCGTCATTTATATGCAAATCGGCCCAAAGATGACTCGTATACAGATTGGCAGTAGCCAGTAGCTCAAGCGGAAAATAGATCAAAGGAAAGGCGAGCCATTTAAATACGGCGCGTCCTGAAGCAGCTCCATCAGCCGCAAAGGCTATGGTGAGAATAAAAAGGGTCAGAAAATATATTCCAGTGCGTTCTTCGGGGTAGTTTACGCCCATTAAAATTTCCAGCAATACTGATCCACAAAAATTCAATACCAGCAAAAGTGCAATTAAGGCACCTACACCCCAGCCCTTTTTTTCCGAAAGGGTGCGCCAGAGAATGAAACTTGCGGCTGACAGGGTTACAATGGATATGAAATAAGCGAATGCCATACTCTCCATGCCAAATTGATATTTGGCAAATGACCAGGCAGTAACCTGAACAAACCCTGCGGTGCTGCCCGTGTATAGCAAGCCGAGAACTTTCAGTTTCATGGCGTAGTAGGCTGCTGCACTGAAAAGTATACCGCCACCAAGCAACAAACTGAAATAATGCGGAAACCTTCTTTCCTTTTTGATGAATATCAGATGCAATACAAATATGCCCCCCAGCGCAGTAAGGGTGTTCATGAGGCTCATGTTTGAGAGCAGTGCCAGAAGCATATAGAGCCATGTAAGCCATTGATCGCGGAGCCGGTGCTCATTAAGGTATTGTGACGCTGACCATATAGCCCCGAGCAGAAAGGCGCTTGACATACCATAGCCTCGGGCAAAAGAAAAGAACTCAAGTTGAAATGATGCGGTGAGCATGGCGAGTATCAGCAGCCATCGCACAAAGTTGTTTTTACAAAGAGAAGCCAATTTATTTAGGAAATAGGCAAACAAAATAAAACAGAGCAGATTGGGTAGCCGAAGCCAAAAAATACCATCATTGAAAATATTGACACTCGCATGTGCCAGCGCCGAGTTAAGTATATGATTGTTTGCATCCCAGAGGGCATGCCATGGTATATAGCTGTCAAGTTGTACATAGTGAAAAAAAGTTGCGGCTTCGTCATGTACAACAGGCACGTATGCTGCCCGCAAGGCTGCATAAATAAATGCCACCAGCGAGAGTGCTATGAATATGGCTTTATCAGTTTTTAGCCTTGACATACACATTGAGTTCAATTTTTTTTACACGAATAGGTATTTGTTCAGGATTCCAGATATATGTAATGAAAAGATCATGGGGAGACCGAACTTCCGGGGTGAGATAAAAGTAACTGCTATTGATAGAAGCCTTAGCAGTATCAGCCCGCTCTGAAATGTCGCTCGCTGTGTACTTGTACAATCCTTCCTTTCGTTCAAACGCCATAACTGCGCGCGGACCTCTGAGTGGCATGCTGTCAAGAGCGATTACCAATTCGAGCCAGCAATGATCATCCGGGCAAAGTTCGAAGTAGGGAATTTTAATGGCGGGAGTGAATTCTGCTGAACCATTGGTATCCCAATCATGTTTTGCGGGCACTTCCCACGTCTTGTGCAGTTGGTAGCCTAAAGGCAAATTGGTTACTGATGATTCGTCAATAAATCGTTCTACCAAAAGCAAATGGGCTTTTGCAGGATCAGGCTTCCGGTCAAAGAATGATTTAAAATAGTAAGCCCTTGTCATCGTAGCCGGGGTGATCACGAAGTGCTTGTATTGGTAGGTATGCCAAAGATTCAACAGTATAGTTATGGAAATCAACAGAGCCAGAAAATATTTCAATTTTTGCGAAAGCGGCCTACATCTCATGGCTATTTCGGCAATGGGAAATGCAAAGAAGGGCAATGACTCTATCATCGCCCTTTGTGAAAATCCGCCGCCGTACCACCAATTACTCCATGAAGATGTAACGAATAGAAACACGAACAGAAAAAGGCCAATGCCTATGATATGCCATTGTTTTTTAAAGGCAAGCCATACAATGGAAATTGAAGCCAGTAGCATAAATGGAGTGTACACAAACCAACCTGATTTGAAGCTGAACAGGAAGTCAAATGTATGTGGCGAAAGAAGGTCAAGTCCTTCACCGGGGTTTCCATAACTATCTATAAACCATAAGCTGGCAGCTATCTTCCAATAGATCAACTGGAGTAGAATAAACGGCAATGTTGCGAGGCCGAATAGTATAATGTGCGTTGCACATTGATTACTGAAAATGTGCCATTGCCGTTGAAAACCATCTCTGAACACAACCATTGGCCAAAGCAAAGCCGCAATAATAATAATACCTCCTGTGTATCTGCATACAACTATAAGTCCGAAAACCGCACCTGCTGCTAGCGCTTTTTTGCTATTTGGGAATCTTAAGTAGGAGTCAACGCCATACATAAAAATCGAATAAAGAGTAAAAAGTAAACCGTTGGCTGTAAAGTGCGACGTGGTTGAATAGTAAAAAATATTGCTGCCAATAAAAACGAGTGCTATTGCAATTGCCACACTCAGGTCATCATAGTATTTTAGCAGCAGCTTTCGCAAAAAATAAAAGCCCAGAATATAGTAGAATACAGAACCACACTTTGCAGCAATATCATAAGGAGCTGAAAACCCATCAATTGGATAATTTGTAATTAGCGCAGCAATGTGACCGATTGCAAAAAAAGGCAAGTATGCCAGAGCAATGCCTACTGGATATCTGGTGATATAGTTGCCATTTGGCGTAAGCGGAAATTGATACAGCGTGCTGCTAGGTTCATACAATTCCAGCAGCCTTTGCGGGTAGTCAAGTGTTTCGAGCACAACGGTATGCTCATAAAAGTACATTGGCAGATAAATGTAATAGCCAAAGGCGTCCCAGCTCAGAACAGGATTTTCGAAAGGAAAAACGAAGAAAACAATGGTGCAGGCAATAGCAATAAGTGCTCCTTTGCTATAGCCATGATGCATCATCACGGTCTTTTGCGCACGGTACGTTGTTCAATACGCTTTTGGTAATTCTTCCCCTGAAAGATGCGTTGCACAAAAATACCCGGGGTATGCACAAAATTTGGATCCAATGTACCTGCTGGCACAAGCTCTTCTACTTCTGCAATGGTAATTTTACCGGCCATTGCCATCAGCGGGTTGAAGTTTCGTGCTGTGGCATTGAATATCAGATTGCCTTCTGTATCACCTTTCCAGGCTTTTACAATGGCAAATTCAGCATCAAAGCATTGCTCCATTATGTACATTTTTCCGTGAAATTCGCGCACTTCTTTGCCAAAAGCCACTTCGGTGCCAAAGCCTGCCGGAGTAAAAAATGCTGGTATACCGGCACCTGTTGCCCGGCATCGTTCAGCCAATGTACCCTGTGGAATCAATTCTACTTCGAGTTCTCCGCTGAGCATCTGGCGTTCAAACTCCTTGTTTTCACCTACATAGCTCGAAATCATTTTACGAATTTGCTTTTTTTGCAAAAGCAAGCCCAATCCAAAATCGTCAACACCGGCATTGTTGGATATACAAGTGAGGTTGTTCACACCGCTTTGCACCAGCGCGGCAATGCAATTTTCGGGAATACCACAAAGCCCAAACCCGCCCAGCATGAGGGTCATCCCTGATTTTATGCCTTTAATGGCTTCATCCGGACCGGATACTACTTTGTTCATAATTAGAGGATTTACCAGGTGATTACGTCCTGTGTTTCAAAAATATTTTGTGACCGTTTATATTTATTGCAGTCCAATTCCACAGATATACCTTCGGGTTTTTCGAAGTTGCCTTTGGAAATATTTAGTGTTGGATCGTCGTAAGCGGCGTGCATAAAGAAACCCCAAATAGGAAGCGCCATATTGGTACCCATTCCAAGTTGCAAAGTTCTGAAGTGCACCGCCCGGTCTTCAGCACCTACCCATACGCCTGTAACAAGGTCGGGCGTTAGGCCCATAAACCATCCGTCAGATTGATTCTGAGTAGTTCCGGTTTTACCAGCAATTTTTATAGAGCGATCAAAACCATCGTATTTGCGACTGGGCAGATCCATTCTAAGGCGCATTGCTGTGCCTTGAGATTTGCCTGTATGCTTGTTGTATACTCCGTCAATAACTCCTTCCATAAGGCTCAGCATAGTGTAAGCTGTTCGCTCATCAAGGGCTTCTTTCGTTTGTGGCTGGGTTTGAAATATCGAGTTTCCGTTTTTGTCTTCGATGCGGAGTATGTACACCGGCTTTATGTGCACACCAGCATTGGCAAAGGTTGCATTGGCTGAAGTAATTTCAAGAAGCGAAAGATCGGCTACGCCAAAACACTGTGAAACAACTGGTTCTATGGGGCTTTCTATACCCAAGTCGCGGGCTAGCTTTATGATAGCTTCAGGGCCAAATTGCTTCATTACCCAGGCGGTAACAGTATTTACCGAGTTTGCGAGCCCCCATTTCAGCGAAACCATATAGCCGTAGTCCCTGTCAGGATCATGTGGGGTATAGTCCTGCTCAAGGTTAAATGTGCCTCTGTGAAAAGTAGTTGGCACCTTTGGCACTTCATAACATGGTGAGTAACCTTCGCGTATTGCGGTGGCATATACAAATGGTTTGAAAGTACTACCTACCTGTCGTTTACCCTGCTTTACCTGGTCGTATTTGAAATATTTGAAATTATTGCCGCCTACCCATGCACGAACGAAGCCATTTTTTGGATCGATACTAACTAGCCCGGCTCTGAGAAAACTCTTGTAGTACACTATGCTGTCCATTGGACTCAAAAGGGTATCTCTCTCACCTTGCCAGGTGAATATTCGCATTGGAACTTTTTTATTCGTGAAAATGTATGTGATGCTATCTTGTGGTACTGCTCTCCATTTTTCAAGGCAATCTTCGCTATTGCATTGGTAGTAATTTGTGTTTTCTATTTTGACTTTATCAATATTAACTTTGCGCTTACAGTTTGGACACTCCTTGCCGGCCATAACCTGATATCGGGTAGTGCGTTTCATAGCCGAGTTTTTAATGGCTTGTACATCTGCAACTGAAATATCATTTGAGAAGGGTGCATTCTTGTATCGCGATACATCTCTAACAAATTGTTTCTGCAACTCACCGCCCAGATGCTGCTTTATGGCTTCTTCACCGTAGCGTTGAAGGCGGGTGTCAATGGTGGTAAAAACGCGGAGACCATCGCGGTAAATGTTGTAGGGCTCGCCATTGGCCTTGGCATATTTGTAGTTTCCATTTTCGTCCTTTTCGGCAAACATTGTCCGCAATTCTCCTCTGAGCACTTCTCTGAAGTACGGAGCAAGGCCTTCTTGATGGTCAACGATTTGATAGTTAAGATTGAGGGGTAGTTGTGCAAGCGAATCATATTCTGCTTTGGCAAGAAATCCGTTTCGCACCATTTGTGCCAACACTACATTTCTACGGTGCATGGTAGTATCAGGTCGGCGTATAGGGTTGAAGAGTGCCGGGTTTTTCGCCATACCTACAAGCATTGCGGCTTCCATAATATTTAAGGAATCCGGTGATTTGTCGAAATAAACTGTAGCCGCTGATTTGATACCCACAGCATTGTTTACCCAGTCGAATTTATTGAGATACATGGTGATGATCTCATTTTTGGTATACTGTCTTTCAAGCCTTACGGCGATTATCCATTCCTGAAATTTTTGAAACACTCTTTCCAGGCCATTGGCTGGCGCTTCAGTGAAGAGCATTTTTGACAATTGCTGGGTAATGGTGCTTGCACCGCCCCTATTACCAAGATATACTCCAGCCCTGGCAGTGCCTTTTAAGTCTATTCCTGCGTGGTCATAGAATCGTTCATCTTCAGTGGCAATAAGGCCATTAACCAGATAAGGACTAAGCTCTTCGAAACGCACATTGGTGCGGTTTTCAAGAAAGTATTTGCCAAGTACAAAGCCATCGGCTGAGATTACCTCAGTAGCGAGATTTGTTTTTGGGTTGGCCAGAGCTACCGTGTCAGGCAAATTGCTCGCTGATGCGATGTAGAGCAAGATAGCCAGCACAAGAAAAGGTGACAAGGCCAATAGCCAAATGATAAAGAGGTACTTCTTACCTATTGATTTATTTTCTTGATTATTTTTCATAATAGCGCGCTAGCTGGCGCAAAACGAAATTATATCAAATAACTTGCGCAATTCTGCTTCGGTAACATTTTTTATCACCGTGTTTTTTCCACACGCAAACCTATATTTCTGATACCATAAAGTGTATCAACCCGCATGGCATGTTGTATTTCAAAAATGTACTTTCCGCTCATTGGAAAACGCTTATTGTAGCTGTACATGATGGCATTGGTGGGGTATCGGCTGCTTCTGAGGTATCCGGAGCCGCTGCCAAGCCACTTTCCGGTTGCGTCAGCAAGCACAATACCAACGGTATCTCTGGAGGTTTTGCCATTGGGAAAAGTGGTCTTCACAAAAACGTACAGATTTCGGTAAGGATATTCTTCAGTATTTCGAACGTTGATAAGGAAGTTGTGTTGACTTACAGTGTCCTCCACGGGTACTTCAATGCGTGCTTTTTCGGATACGATCCATTCTCCTTTCGGAATTTCCAGATTTTCTTCATACACCAGATAAGGGTCATTGCAGGCAACGAATGAAATCAGCGACAAAAAACACATTACCTTGACGGGAAGCGTTCTCATGATGGTTTATTGGGCTTACGCCGTGATTTGCCGCCGCGGGGTCTTGATTTTTGTGTATCGCCAGCACTAGGGTTATTCCTATCGTTGGCAGCTTGATTTTGCGTATTCGTTTCAGACTTTACAGCGGGTGTGCTACCTTCGGGTCGCTTTTGGCCGCGGTTATCAGGTACTTTTTTCTTTTTTTTCTTTTTTGACTTTTTAGTGTCAAATCGGGTTAGGCTATCCTGACCTACCACATTGGTATATGATTCTTCCGGCAAAATAAGGGGCCCGGCTTCAGCAAAGTCTTTCAAGTCTTCCGGGTAGGTTCCTTTCTCGTTCATTTCTAGAATATTTCGCACCCGATCAACGTGCAGAGCTATAGGCGTATTGGAATTGTTGTCTTCCTGCACATACCAGATTACACCCTTGAAAATATCTGTTTTTAAGTGTATTGCAGTCCCTTTCTTGGTCTTGAGTTTCCCGTGGTTTTTAGGAAACTGTTTAAGCGCATCAAGGTAAGCATCAAGCTCATAATTAAGGCAGCATTTCAGTTTGCCACATTGCCCTGCGAGTTTTGCAGCATTGAGTGCCAGCTGCTGATAGCGCGCTGCACTGGTGCTCACTGACCTGAAATCGGTAAGCCATGTACTACAGCACAACTCCCTGCCGCATGAGCCTATGCCACCCAAACGGGCTGCTTCTTGTCGAGCGCCAATCTGCTTCATTTCAATGCGTACACGAAACGACTCTGCGTATTTTCTGATAAGCTCTCTGAAGTCAACTCTTCCTTCGGCAGTGTAATAGAATGTGGCTTTGGTTTTATCGCCTTGATACTCCACATCGCTAATTTTCATATCGAGGCTTAGTGAAGATGCAATTTTGCGGGCACTTTGCATGGTATCCATTTCGAGACTTCTTGCTTCGCGCCATATTTCTAATTCTTTTGTGCCTGCCCTTCTCAGTATCTTTTTAACTTCTCTGGGGTTTGCTGTTTCCTTCTTCTTGTCCATTTGAAGACGCGCCAATTCACCAGCAGCACTTACCAAACCCAGATCGTATCCCGGATTTCCTTCTACCACCACGGCATCGCCAACATTCAGTGAAAGCTTTTCACTGTTTCTGAAAAATTCTTTTCTGCTGTTTTTAAAACGTATTTCGACATATTCAAAAGGGGCAACATTGCCCGGCAATTCCATATCACTGAGCCAGTCGAACACAGCCAATTTACTACAGCCACCGGTAGAGCATGTGCCCTGATTCTTACATCCGGCAGGCATTCCGTTACTACAACTTTCGCATCCCATAATTTTCGGTTCAGTTTTATAAAATTAGGCAATCTTGGTTTTCTCCAGCGCCCTGAAAATTCGCATTACATCATAGCTTATTTTCATGAAAAGGGCCAAAGCGTTGGCATTTCGTTCTATATAGTAATGTGCTTTGCTGAATGCACTTTCAAATGCTTCCAAATCACTACTGGCAATGTAAGGTGCAAACTTAACTGCAAAATCTGATTCTTCACGGCTAAAGAAGGCATGACCTGACCCAACGTGCGTATACATGATGCTTTTGTGTAAAAAGTTGAGTCCATAATCCATGAATCGCTGCTGCTGGTCGCGCTTAAGCGCAGCAATTTGCTCGCTTGCTGAAAGTGCGGCAGCCGCATCGCGCTTCACGCAGGCCCGCATCCAGGAGCTGAATATTTTAAAGTATTCGTTGTAGTCGTCGTTGTTTTCAGCAATGCTAATAGCAAAACCGTATGATCCTTCACTTCGGCGCGCTATCTCATCTGCCCTGGCAGCAGTGATTGAATTTCGGTTTTGCAAAGCTTCTGCTACTACAGCGGCATCAAGGGGGGGCAATGAAATAAGCTGAGATCGGGAAATTACGGTTGGCAAAATATGTTCGGTATTGCAGACTACCAGGATCACAATGGTTTTCTGGGTCGGCTCTTCGAGGGTTTTCAGCAATTTGTTTGCTGAATCACTGTTGAGCTTTTCTGCCATCCATATAATCATGACCTTATGGCCACCCATAAATGATTTTAGCGAAAGCGAACGGGTAATTTCGTTTGCTTCTGCTACCGGAATTAGTGATTTTTTGTTCTCTCCTGCCGATTCAAGTTCCCATTGCTCTAAAGAGATGTATGGATGTTTGTGAAGCATATCTAGAAATTCTCTTCGGTAATCATTACACGATTCTTTTTTAGGCTTGCTGGATTTAATGATAGGAAAAGAAAAATGAAGATCAGGATGAGAAAGTGCACTTATTTGCTTGCAGGCCGGGCAATGCCCACAGCGGTCGTCGGCCAGAGGGTTTTTGCACATTATATACCCGGCAAATGCCACGGCCAAGGGCAGATTGCCGGAGCCTTCAGCACCCAAAAACATCAAGGTATGCCCCACATGACCTTCGTGAACCATCCTGATTAATTGCGATTTCAGTTCGCTATGTCCAACTACGTCTTTAAAATACATGTGGAATATCAAGTCTTCAAAGCTATGAAAATTAGATGGGCTTAAGGTCGGTGAATTACGGCAGTCTTTGGCTAAAATGGCTACTTTTGGCCCAAATTATATAGGTATGATCCGGTTTAAAGAGTTTGATTTCAAGGGCAAGCGTGCGCTGATTCGTGTAGATTTTAATGTGCCGCTCAATGAGCAGCTTCAGGTTACTGACGATACCCGCATCCGCGCTGCAATGCCAACCATTCATAAAGTTCTTTCGGATGGTGGATCAGTGGTACTCATGTCGCACTTAGGAAGGCCCAAAGCCGGGCCAGATCCGAAATATTCATTGAAGCATATTATTGCGGCACTAGAGAAGAATTTAGGCTTGCCGGTATTGTTCGCAGATGATTGCATAGGCGATGAAGCGAAGGCTGAATCGGCTGGACTAAAGGCGGGTCAGGTGCTTCTGCTTGAGAATTTACGATTTCACAAAGAGGAAGAAGCCGGCGATGAATTTTTTGCCGGAAGGCTTGCTGAGCATGGCGATTGTTATGTAAACGATGCTTTTGGAACTGCCCATCGTGCGCATGCAAGTACTACTAATGTTGCTAATTTTTTCCCTACTGCCAAAATGTTTGGATACCTGCTTGAAGGCGAAATTAACAACATTGATAAGGTACTAAACAGCACTGAAAGGCCTGTACTCGCTATCATTGGCGGGGCTAAGGTAAGCAGCAAAATCACTATACTGGAGTCAATTCTTCCCAAAGTTGATCATATCATCATCGGTGGAGGCATGGCCTATACTTTTGCGAAAGCAACCGGGGGCCACATTGGTAATTCACTGGTAGAAGATGATTTTATTGAACTGGCCAAGTCGCTTCTTGAAAAAGCCAAGGCG
Source organism: Flavobacteriales bacterium (assembly GCA_038207425.1). GTDB lineage: Bacteria > Bacteroidota > Bacteroidia > Flavobacteriales_D > Cryomorphaceae > JBBQZU01. The sequence continues at coordinate 97,027 of JBBQZU010000002.1, forward strand.
AAAGGAGTGCAGATTCACCTGCCATCAGATTCAGTGATAGCAGATGAATTTCGCAATGATGCAAGCACTGATGTGTGCAGCACCAGCGAAATACCCGACGGATGGATGGGTCTAGATATAGGCCCCGACTCGGTGACGCGGTTTATAGAAGTAATACGCAAATGCCGCATTATACTGTGGAATGGCCCTATGGGAGTATTTGAAATGGAAACATTTGCAAAAGGAACAGAAGCCATTGCTTATACCTTGGCTGAGGTTACTGCCAAAGGTGCTTTTACCTTGATTGGAGGCGGCGACTCAGTTGCTGCCATCAACAAGTTTGGCCTTGCTGACAAAGTAAGTTATGTATCTACCGGAGGCGGCGCAATGTTAGAGTATCTTGAAGGTATCACCCTTCCGGGAATTGCAGCAATCAGGGGAGCTTAGCTAATTTCTCCTTAGCCGATTCCAATTTTTGCTCTATATCTTTCTGCCAGTCTTTTGCGCGCAATTTAGGGTAAATAGTAGGAATGAGGCATGCCAAAGGCGGGTACAGGTATGAGTCTTGTTTCCAGGAGTCGGGCATGATGCTTTTTTGCTTCCAGAAGCCGTGAAGTAAGAAAATGAGCGCGCTCACAATAAGTGCAAATTTAAACCCGCCAAAAAGCAAACCTGTAATTTTATTGACCGGACCAAGGGCTGTAATCTTTACGGCACCTTCCAGCATTTTACCGAAAAGAAAGACCACGACCACTATTGCCAAAAACACCAGGGTGAAGGCAATTAAGAGGCTCATATCTTCATCAGTATTGAAGGCTTCGCGCAGGTAGCCTGCGGCATTTTCGCCAAATACAGACGCGCCGTACATACCCAAAGCCAGCGCCATCAAAGTGGATATTTCAATGATAAATCCGCGCTTGAAACCGCGGTACATTCCCCAGATGATGGGTATTGCGAGTATTACGTCGAGCCAGGGCATCAGATGAGGAGTACTCCTTTTTTTCCCATTAGTGGTATTTCGGTAAGGTTGGTGTGTTGAATGGTTTCTGCCAGAAAGATGTACTTCTTGTCATATAAATCTTTGCCAATATAGAAACTTACCCAGTATTGATTACTAAGGGCGAATAGTTCCTGCATTATGGGTTCAATTTTAGCATAACTATGGCCGGGTAGTTCTTCCAGAAAATGCCTCAGCTCTGATGTTTTTACGCTCTCATCCTGTATTTGCCCGTACCCTCGCGATGAGATGAGTACGTTGCTGAGTGCTTCTTCTTTTAAATTAACCAGATAGATGTACCATATTTCCGAGCCTGGCAGGTCACCTTCTTCCGGCACTGCAGCTACGGCAATATTTTCAACCCTGGGGCTTTGAATGTCTTTCTTCAAAAGGGAAAATTTCCGCAAAATTAATCAGTATCACTTAAAGTGCAGCATCTATTCGCACAGGTTGCCAGCCAAAGAGTGCACAAAGATGTCGGGTAAGGTGCGCTTTAACTTCTGTAATATTCAGTGATTTTTGTAGCTCGGCCTGCATTGACGTTACCTCTTTGTCGTCAATACCGCAAGGAATAATATGTTTGAAATAGCTCAAGTCCGTGTTTACGTTGAATGCAAAGCCATGCATAGTTACCCAACGACTGCATTTCACACCGAGGGCACAAATTTTTCTTGCTTTGCTTTCATTGTCGCCATCCAGCCACACGCCGGTGAGACCGGGTATCCTTCCCGCATCGATTCCATATTCTGCAAGGGTCAGTATTACAGCTTCTTCAAGATAGCGCAAATACTGATGTATATCCGTGAAGAACTGATCGAGGTCAATAATAGGATACCCTACAATTTGGCCCGGACCATGAAAGGTTATATCACCACCGCGGTTGATTTTATGAAAGTCGATGTCGCGAAGTGCCAGCTCATTTTCAGAAAGCAACAAATTGGATATTTTACCGCTTTTACCAAGAGTATAAACGGGGGGATGTTCACAGTATATAAATTGATTTTCCGGCTGTACAGAAGTGTTTTCTTCTTTACGGAGTCTGATTTTTTCAGCGATGGTATCTCCGAATATTTTCTCCTGTAAGTCCCATGCTTCCTGATACCGCATCAGGCCCACATCGTGCCAAAGCACTCTCTTGGCTGCGGTGTTGCTCAATTTTTTGAAAGTTCTGCCTTGAAGTAGTCAATCACAGCAATTTCCATAGGGTCAACATTGCTATCTACCGCCATGTAGTATGAAATCCAGTCTGAGAGATGGATAAGGTAATAGGCATATTCAATTCTGCTGGAACCTTTTGGCCTTAGTTCTACGATTTTATCAGTGTATTTTGAAATGATTTCAATGGAAAGATCCATACGGCGGGCTGTAGCTGGGTAGTCTTCGGGTGTGCGCATAAGTAGCACAGAAAAATCCTTGCTGCCTCCTGCCCATGCTACAAGTTCATTGTGATTCATTTCAGGAAGCGCATGATGCCAGCAGAGCATCTTGGCGTTTTCGTTTATTTGCTGCCTTAGCCTTACAGCCACGCCTTCAAAAAAAGTTTCGGCATATATTATCGGAGTAGTTCCTTTTATTTTGGAGACAATTGCGGCAGCCTCAGCGCGCATTGCGCCCATATCATCTATCAATAGTTCGGCAGCGCGCTGAAGATGATCTGCAAAACCAGCCGGAATCAGACCATATGCATGTAGCACAAAGTACAATTGCATGGCATTGTATCCGAAACTTGTACGCGGCGGTTGTCCTCCAGGTATCTCAATAATATTATAGCCTTGAAGGGTTGCAATTGCCTTTGCTTTACCACCTGAAGTAATACAGGCTATTTGCGCTTTTCGCAAAATGGCTTCATCGAGGGTGCTGAGTGTTTCTTCGGTATTTCCGCTGTAGCTCGAAGCAATGAAAAGGGTATCTTCACCTACCCAAGCCGGGATGCGGTAGTCATTTATAACGGTTATTGGCACTGAGCAGGAATCCCAAGTGAGTTGTGATACTATCTTACCACCAATGCCCGAGCCACCGAGACCCGATATAAGGACATTTTTTACCGGCTTTACGCGAAATGATGCCGCAGCTTTGGCCCCAATTATTAGTGCATCCTTCATATTACTGGGAAAGCCTTCAATAAGGCGCTCCATCTCTTTGGTAGCTTGTTCTGTGGTCATATTTTTAAGATAAATCCTGATTTTCTCTTACGAGTTTTAATTTTAGGCGCGAAGATACCAATTGTGACACGAAGGCTCATTTATCAAAATAATATCTTTGCAAAAAAATTATCAATGAGCACATCAGGCCTAAGTGAGCAGGAGTTAATAAGACGTGAAGCTTTGGAGGCTATACGCAGCCATGGTATAAACCCGTTTCCTGCCGATGAGGTAGCCATTTCACACAAGGCGCTTGCTATAAGGGAAGGTTTTAAAGAAGGTGAATCTCAATGGACTCAGGTAAGCATAGCGGGTCGTATCATGAGTAAGCGCATTATGGGTAAGGCATCTTTTGCTGAGCTTCAGGATGAGTCGGGCAGGATACAACTTTACTTTAACCGCGACGAAATTTGTCCAGGTGAGGATAAATGGCTCTACAATGAGCTATTTAAAAGATTGCTTGACCGTGGTGATTTTGTCTGGGTTGAGGGATTTGTATTTGTAACCCAGGTAGGTGAAATTTCTCTTCATGTAAGGTCTTTCAAACTGCTCAGCAAATCGGTTAAACCTCTACCTTTTCCCAAAACTGATGAGGAGGGCAATACCCACGACGCCTTTACAGACCCTGAGCAAAGGTACCGTCAGCGCTATGTAGACCTTGTGCTTAATCCGAAAGTAAGAGAAACTTTCGTAAAACGAACCCGCATCGTAGACTCAATGCGTCGCTTTTTTAATGAGCAGGGCTACCTTGAAGTTGATACACCGGTACTGCAACCTATTCCCGGCGGCGCTACAGCAAGGCCATTTATTACACATCACAATGCACTCAATATTCCTCTTTATCTACGCATTGCTAATGAACTATATCTAAAAAGGCTCATTGTTGGCGGATTTGAAGGGGTTTATGAGTTTTCAAGAAACTTTCGGAATGAGGGCATGGACCGTACCCATAATCCGGAGTTTACCATCATGGAAATTTATGTAGCCTACAAGGATTACCGATGGATGATGGCATTTACCGAAACAATGCTTGAGCATGTTGCGGTCGAAGTAAATGGCTCTACAACAGCAATTGTGGGCAACAAAGAAATATCGCTCAAGGCACCATTTCGCAGACTTACCATGACCGATGCAATTCAGGAATACACAGGTGTGGACATTACCGGCAAAAGCGAAGAACAGCTTCGCGAAGCTTGCCATAAACTGGGTATACAAACAACACCAAGCATGGGAGTGGCCAAGCTTATTGATGAAATATTTGGTGAGAAATGTGAGTCAAATCTGATTCAACCAACATTCATAACTGATTACCCGGTAGAAATGTCGCCCCTGTGCAAAAAGCACCGAGATAACCCAGCACTCACAGAGCGTTTTGAACTGATCATTAATGGTAAGGAACTGGCCAATGCATATTCAGAGTTGAATGATCCAATTGATCAGCGAGAGCGATTTGAAGAACAGCTAATGCTTTCGCAAAAAGGTGATGATGAGGCCATGTTCATCGACCACGATTTTCTTCGAGCCCTAGAGTATGGAATGCCTCCCACTGCCGGAATGGGCATAGGTATTGACAGACTTATCATGCTTCTTACCAATAATTCATCAATACAGGAAGTGCTGTTCTTTCCGCAAATGCGTCCTGAGAAAAAGGCGACTATCGAAGGGCCGGAAGCGTTTTTGGAGGCTGGCGTACCAATAGCTTGGGCCGAGCATGTGGTGAAAGCCGGCTACACCAGTGTGGCTATGCTGAAAGCTGAAAAAGCTACTGCTGTACACCAGAAACTGAATGGTTACCGCAAAAAGAACAAACTTGAAATAGCCTCCCTTCAATTAAATGAAGTGGAATCATGGCTAGCCATGTAAGAATGAAAGCACCTTGGAGGCACTAAAAATTACAAATAAAGTCTGGAATTAATTTCCTCCTTCGGCTTCATTCAGAAAGCGGAGGGAAATTTTATAGTTGTCGTACAATGCGATTCCGGCAATGAAAACGCCGAAAGAAAGAAAGAGCATTGCCCAATTTTCAAAATATAAACTGTGGTAAAAAGCACACAAATCTAGTGTTGCAAGCGCATTGAAGAGCAAGAAATTCTTGTTCTTTACTTTGCGCAGTTCGCCCACGGTAAGTCTTGCGAGATCGTCCACGTTCATAGCTCTGTTTCTGCTCAGTATAGCTTGCATATTACGCTCTCTTTTAATTTGGGGTTACGAATATGCGGCTTTTATTCCGACAAAGCAATTTTCAATCTATTCTCATCCTTTGAATCCCAATGCTCATCTGCGTACCCGAACCGAATCAATCGTCATACCTGAGTGAATCATAGTAAGTGTTTCAAAACCGGAGGTAATAGCTCCAAAAATGGTATATCTTCCATTGAGATGTGGAGCGGGAGCATGGGTTAAAAACCACTGGGATCCTTCGGTATCTTTTCCTGAAGATGCAAACCCTGCTACACCCGTGCCATAGTGCAACGGACTGAATTCAGAACGGATGCTGTACGGTGTACTTCCATAACCATCGCCTTGCGGGCATCCACCCTGGGTAACGAATCCAGGCACTATGCGATGAAATGACAGGCCGTCGTAGAATTTTGACTCAGCCAATGCAATAAAGTTGGCTACTGAACCCGGAGCATCTTCAACGAGCAGCGCAAGGTCTATAGTCCCGGCTTTGGTATAAACCCTGGCTATTGCATCGCGCGTAATCAACCTCACCAAATCCCAATCCATAGAATGGTTATACCCCGGTGGTTCGGGTGTATGTACACGTCCTTGAAGTGCCGCCGCCGCCGCCAGCAAAGCTGATTTAACTTCAATAGTGCCGGGCGTATTGAAATCTTTAGTGGCATTCATCATTGCAGTTGCAATTACTGTCGCATCATTTCCCGCAAGGTCCAAGGTCATGGCTTCCGCAAAAATGGCGCATTGTGAAAGGTTGCTACTATTAAATGCATTTAGAGCCAATTGCCGAAAGGCTGGAGCCCAAGCTGGGAATATCGCTGCTCCTGAGCTCAGCGCCGCTGCCGCCGCCGAAGAAACCGGAGGCTCCATTTGGCAATAGTACAAGAGTGTGTCGAGGGCTGTTTCTGTATTTGCCAGTGATTGAAGTACTACTGCCCATTCATTTAAGGAAGAACTGCGCGTTAGCACGTCGCTGTATCGTTGCCATCCTTCAGTAGCATTGGTTTGTATTTGTTTGGCAATAATAGCCCCTTTCACTTCAGGCACTTGAGCAGTAAGCGCTATAGAGCTGATCTCCGCTATAAAGGACGCCGTATAGATTTCATTGATGCGCTTTGCTGCACTCATGGCAACCCAGGGAGAGCCATCTTCAAGAGCAGTGCTTATTACCGCCCTGCCCCTTGGGGTGTCGGGGTACTCAATCGCGATAATGGCAGCAGCCCGCACCCTAGGATCTAGGTCCATTCCAGCAAGGTCAATAAGAGTTTCATCTCGGTTCGTACAGTGTCGAAGAGCAATTGTTGAAGCCAGCCGAACTTCTGCCGAGGGGTCGCTTTGAGCAGCATTTGCAATTTCCGAAATATACTCATCGAGGGCAAAGGTGTTTTGCCTGCCGAGCACATGCGCCGCGGCGAGCCTGGTCTCTTCTTCCTCCGAAGTAATATGAGCGATCACAATTCTCAGGTGATTTTGTTCGAGCAAGCCTTTAATTGCGCCGTGATAGATACCCCACATTTTACCCGCTTCTTCGGTAGCAGTGGATGGTGTATGCATAATGAGGAAGTTCATTGCATTGGGCGTAGCACATTTGCCAATAGCTTCAAGTAACTCTGCTTTTATTTCGGGTATGCTGGCCTTCTTTATTGCTCCTTCCAAGTGTCGAAGCATGCTGGTGTCGCGGTATTGGCCTGCCGCAAATGAGGCATGAAGCCGCACATAGGGTATTGGGTCGTTGAGCAACTTGCCAATGCTTTCGGCACCATCAGGGTGCAGCACTGACGCCATACAGCGGGCATAAGCCATGCGGTAGGCGGCAACGTCATGGGTAGCAAATGGTGCCAACGCGTCGAAGTCGCGGCGGTCTGCAGCATCATATATTTCTATGACTATAGGGTCTGAGAAAGCGTTTGGAGTTTCGGCATCTGATGGTTCAACAGGCCGGGTTGAGCACGATGCAATTAGAAGTGAGCAATAAAAGATCGGGAGCAGCAGATTTGCATTAACGTGCATAAAGTCGATTTGGAAAACGAATCTAAGAACATTTCTATCTTTAGCCCTTCCAAATAAAGCCTGATGGCAAAAGAGAAGAGCATTGGTGTGATTGGAGGTGGTTCATGGGCCACTGCACTTGCCAAACTTATTTCTGAAAAGAGCGATAAGCTCCACTGGTGGTTGCGCAAACCTGAAGTGGTAGAGCACATACGCAAGTTTTCACATAATCCGAACTATTTGCGTGCTGTGCAATTCGATACTGATAGGCTTCATCTCTCATCAAATCTTGAAGAAGTAATCAGGTTAAGCGATGTCATCATTGTGGCCATTCCTTCGGCTTTTGTGCATCCAACCTTTAAAGATTTAGACAAAGATTTGCTCAAAGGGAAAATTGTCTTTTCTGCTGTTAAGGGAATCATTCCTGAATTTAGCTCTATTCCAGCCCGGTATTTTCATAAAATATTTGATGTGCCATATGACGATATTGGGATTATTTGCGGCCCTTGCCATGCCGAGGAAGTAGCAATGGAACGACTCTCATACCTCACTATTGCATGTATGAATGAAGCCAACGCAGCTTTTTTGGCCGACACACTGGCTACGCGCTATATGAAAACCACGGTGAGCGAAGACCTCTTTGGAGCAGAGATCGCAGCGGTGCTGAAAAATATTTATGCCATAGCATCAGGTGTATGCGGTGGACTTGGCTATGGCGACAATTTTCAAGCTTTGCTCATATCAGCAGCAATTATGGAAATGGAGCGTTTTCTCGATAAGGTAAACCCTTTTCATCGCGATGTTTGCGAACCGGCCTATTTGGGCGATCTTTTGGTTACCGCATATTCTAAATTCAGCCGAAACCGCACCTTTGGTTATATGCTTGGCAAAGGATATTCGGTAAAAGCAGCTCAACTCGAAATGGAAATGATTGCAGAAGGATACTATGCAACGAGCAGTATTTATGAGATGAACCGCAACTATGAAGTTGATATGCCAATAGCTGAAGCGGTATATAATATTATCTACCAGCGCATATCGCCTGCGGTAGAAATGAGGATATTATCAGATAAGCTGGGCTAACCAGCATTGGCAAACCAAGCGGTGATTATTTCAGCCTTCGATTTTCCGACGGTCTTTACCAAATCTTCAATGGGAGCGTTTTTTACTCCGGTTACTGATCTGAACTCCCGAAGCAGTTGCTCAACTGTATTTTTGCCTATGCCCGGGATTCCAGTTAGTTCAGTTTTGATTGTGTTTTTGCTTCGTTTGTCGCGGTGGTGGGTTATTCCAAACCTGTGCGCTTCGTTTCGGATATGCTGTAATACTTTCAGCGTATCTGATTTTTTGTCTATGTATAAAGGTACTTGATCATCAGGAAAATAGATTTCTTCAAGTCTTTTTGCTATACCTATGATAGCCACTTTGCCACGCAATCCAATTTTATCTAAACTTTCTAGGGCCGCACTTAGTTGGCCTTTACCGCCATCAATTACAATGAGTTGAGGCAGTGTCTCCCCTTCTTTCAACATTCTGGTGTAGCGACGGTGCACCACCTCAGCCATTGAAGCAAAATCATCGGGGCCTGTTACAGTTTTAATGTTAAAGTGCCGGTAATCTTTTTTACTTGGTTTGGCATTTTTGAACACCACACATGCCGATACAGCATTTGTGCCGTGAAAATTCGAATTGTCAAAACCTTCAATATGCTCCGGAAGTTCAGTAAGCCGAAGATCCCTTTTCATTTGTTCCAGAATTCTAACAGTGTGTTTTTCGGGGTCTATGAAACGTGTTTGCTTTTGCAATTCCAACATATGAAAGCGCGCATTTCGCTGGGAAAGCTCCAACAGTTTAAATTTATCACCACGCTGAGGTACTGCAAATTTATGGTCTCCAAAGTCAGTGTCTAGGAGCGAGGGCACGAGTATTTCTTTTGCAAGTGAACCGAATTGATTTCTCACTTCTGCAATGCCAAGCTCCAGCATTTCAACATCGCTTTCATCAAGGCGCTTTTTAATTGTAATTGTGTGGCTCTGAATTATAGCCCCACTTGCTACACGCATGTAGTTGATATGGGCAGCCCCTGAATCAGAGGCAATACTAAATACATCCACATCATCAATAGATGCACTCACTACCGCGCTCTTGCTTTGATATTGCTGCAGAATTTCAATCTTATCTTTGACTATCTGAGCTTTTTCGAACTCAAGCCTCTCGGCAAATGCATCCATTCGCTCCCTAAGAATTCGCACTACAGAAACGATATTGCCCTTTATAATAAGCTTTATATCGTCAATTTGGAGCGTGTAATCATAGAATGATTGCCTCGCCTCACAAGGTCCAAGACAATTGCCAATATGATATTCCAGGCATACTTTGAACTTGCCTTTTTCTATATTGGCATCAGTTAGGTCATAGTTGCAAGTGCGGATTCCATAGAGTTGGCGAATGAGCTTTAGGAGGGTATTCATCATTTTTACTGATGCATATGGCCCGAAGTATTCTGAGCCATCCTGGATTTTAGTGCGCGTGGAAAATATTCGTGGAAAGCGTTCATTTTTGATGCATAGCCAAGGGTAGGTTTTGTCATCTTTCAGGTTTACATTATACCGTGGCTGGTATTGTTTTATTAGGTTGTTTTCGAGCAATAATGCATCAAGTTCGGTTTCAACCACTATAACTTCCACGTCAGCAATACGCTTTACCATTACCCGGGTCTTACCGGAATGTCCGCCATTCTTATTAAAATATGAGCTTACCCTATGCCTTAAGCTTCGGGCTTTGCCAATGTAAATTACACTCCCTTCAGCATCCCTGAACTGATACACCCCTGGCCGGGTAGGCATATGTTTGATTTTATCACTTAATTCCACGTTCAAAAATAACAAGAGTATACGTTGGTGAATTTAGAATTCCTAGGGCACAAAGGATTTCATATTTTTGTTTAACAATTTTAAGGAGCTGAATGAACAACTTTTACATTATTTGTGTTTCTTAAGAATGAAGGGGGGTTATGACGGGGCAGTATTCAATTAAAGATTTAGAAAGGCTTACGGGTATCAAAGCCCACACATTAAGGATCTGGGAAAAGCGGTATAATATTTTAGAGCCCAACCGCACTAATACGAATATCAGATTTTACAGCAACGATGACCTCCGAAAGGTGCTCAATATTGCAATTCTCAACAATTACGGTCTTAAGATATCAAAGATCGTAGGCCTCAGCGCTGACGAACTTCACAGAAAAGTACTGGAGATTGGTACTGATCACATGGAAGAAAGTGTTCAGATTGAAAGTCTTATTGTGGCAATGATCGATATTGACGAATCGCGCTTTGAGCGAATACTTTCCAATTGTACAATAAGAATGGGGTTTGAGCAAACCGTAATTAAGGTGTTGTATCCGTTTTTTAAAAAGATCGGGATTCTTTGGCAAACAGGTTCAGTAAATCCAGCCCAGGAGCATTTTATCACCAACCTTGTTAGGCAAAAACTAATTGTAGCTATTGATAGCCAAGGTATGACGGAGCGCGCCGACCGCAAGCGTTACTTGCTGTTTCTTGCTGAAGGAGAACTCCATGAATTGGGGCTACTCTTTTATAATTATCTTATTCAAAAGGCTGGGCATAAGGTTATTTACCTTGGCCAAAGTGTACCTATTAAAGATGTAGTAGAAGTTGATAAGCTTTTACCGTCTGATGTAATTCTTACATCAACGCTCTCATTGTCTAGAATAGATGATTGTAATAAATTATTTCAAACACTCTTAGATCATTTTCAGGGAAGAACGATTTACATTACGAATAAAATTGAGAATACCGAAGGTTTTATAGTTAATGAAAATCTCAAGATAAACGTTTCGCTAGAAGCATTCAAGGCGAGCCTTTCTTAATTTCGTTCCCAGGACTTCCAAAAAAAATGTTTAACGACATTCTTTAAAAGCTAAACGATCTTTTTTTAATCTTAACGTATTATTAATCAGACAGAAGGGTTTTTCTCATCTGTTCCAGCGAACTTCCATGTGAGAAATTAACATCTGTTGATAGTAGTAAATGTTTAATAAATAACTATATTTGTTGAACAAAATTATGTAATCATGAGCACTACCGATTTCGATTCACAGCTTATAAGCTTTCAACGATCCTTAAAGTCTTTTGCTTACGGCTTCACCAATAATGATGAGGATGCAAACGACCTTCTGCAGGAAACTTACCTCAAGGCGCTGACATACCGCGACAAGTTTGAAGAGAAGACAAATCTGAAAGCATGGCTCTACACCATCATGCGCAATACCTTCATCAACAACTACCGAAAAGCAGTTCGCGCGAATACAATAATTGATAAAACCGACGAACAGTTCTATATCAACAACACGACCGCGGGAGCTGGTTTTGCTGATCCGGACAGCACATTCTCTCATTCACAAATATGCCGCGTTGTTGATGCTCTTGAAGATGAGTACCGTGTGCCATTTCAAATGTACAATCGGGGATTTAAGTACAAAGAGATCGCTGATAAATTGGACCTTCCAATAGGAACGATAAAAAGTCGTATATTTCTTGCACGAAAGAAACTCATGATAACGCTGAGCGACTACAAATAATATACATGACACACAAGCGAGTTGTTGTAATAGGGTCCGGCTTTGCCGGACTTTCTGTTGCATCTAATTTGGCACGTGAAGGTTTTGATGTTGAAGTGTTTGAAAAGAATCAAATGCCCGGAGGCCGTGCGCAGCAGTTTAAATCGCATGGCTTTACTTTTGATATGGGCCCAAGTTGGTATTGGATGCCTGGAGTTTTTGATACCTATTTCGAGCGCTTCGGCAAAAAAGTGAGCGACTATTATGAGCTTGACCGACTTGACCCCTCCTATTGTGTGTTTTTTGGCAAGGATGACGTGATGAACCTGCCGGCGAATTTCGATGAGCTGTGCAATATGTTTGAGCAATATGAGCCTGGCAGTAGTAAAGGGCTTAAAAAATTTCTAGATGAAGCGCAGTATAAATATGAGGTCGGTATCAATGACCTTGTATATAAGCCAGGTCAAAGTTTGCTCGAATTTGCTGACTGGAGAGTAATTTCCGGTATGTTTAAACTTCAGCTTTTTAGTTCAGTATCAAAAGAGATACGAAAGTATATTACCCATCCAAAGCTTATTGAATTACTCGAATTTCCTGTGCTCTTTCTTGGTGCAATGCCGCAAAAAACACCGGCGTTATACAGTTTGATGAATTACGCTGACATGAAGCTCGGCACATGGTATCCCAAGGGCGGAATGTACAAGATTGTAGAAGCAATGGTTTCGCTGGCCAAGGAGTTGGGGGTGAAAATTCACTGCAACGCGCCAGTAAGTGAAATTAGAACAGAGGATGGAAAAGCCACAGGAATTGTTGTTAATGGCGTTTTTCACAAAGCCGATGTGGTAGTTTCAGCGGCTGATTACCAGCATACAGAGCAAAAACTATTAAAACCACACCAAAGAAATTACAGTGAAGCTTATTGGAATTCGCGGACCATGGCCCCTTCCAGTTTGCTTTATTACATAGGTACCGACAAAAAGATAGATGGGCTGCAACATCATAACCTCTTTTTTGATGCTGATTTCACCAGACATGCCCGTCAGATTTATGAATCGCCTGAGTGGCCCGAAAGACCACTATTTTATGTTTCAGTTACGTCAAAAACTGATCTTACTTCAGCACCCGAAGGATGCGAGAACCTGTTTATCCTCATACCCACAGCACCCGGCCTTATTGAGACACCTGAAATAAAGGAGAAATACTACCATTTGATTATGGATAGGCTTGAGATTCTTTTAGAACAAAATATTAGAAAACATGTTACCTTCAGACGTGATTTTGCTTGTTCAGATTTTATGAGTGAATACAATTCATTTAAAGGGAATGCTTATGGACTGGCGAATACACTTCGGCAAACAGCCATTCTCAAACCTGGCATTATAAACAAGAAAGTCAAAAACCTGTTTTACACGGGCCAACTAACTACCCCTGGGCCGGGCGTGCCACCATCGCTCATTTCAGGAATTGTAGTAGCCAGGGAAATACATAAGATGCACAGTTAGAACCAACCAATGAAAAGTATATTTGACGACGTATCTATAAGGTGTAGCAGACTTACAACTAAGTCCTACAGCACATCGTTCTCTATGGGCATCAGGTTTTTAGCTGCCGATTTGCGCGATCCGATATACGCCATTTATGGTTTTGTAAGATTCGCTGATGAGATTGTTGACTCCTTTCATGGATACCCCAAGGAAATATTGCTCAATGAATTTGAAGCTGAAACTTTTAAGGCGCTTGAAATAGGCATAAGTCTAAATCCTATTTTGAATAGCTTTCAGAAAGTGGTGGGTGATTTCCAAATAGATCATCACTGCATACGAACCTTTCTAAAAAGTATGCGCATGGATTTGCACAAGTCCTATTACGATGAGCAAGGGTATGAAGAATATATTCTGGGCTCAGCCGAAGTAGTTGGGCTCATGTGCCTCAGCGTATTTGTAAGAGGCGACAAAGACCTATATGAGAGGTTAAAGCCATATGCGATGAAACTTGGCTCGGCCTTTCAAAAAATCAATTTCCTGAGAGATCTTCATGCCGATTATGCTCAATTGGGTCGTACATACTTTCCGGGAGTTAATATGACCCAGTTTGACGAGCCCACCAAAAAAGCGATTGAAGCGGATATTGAACTTGATTTTCGGGCAGGTCATGAAGGTATAAAGCGGCTTCCCAAAAATGCCCGGTTTGGTGTGTTTGTAGCTTATATGTATTACTATCAGCTATTCAGAAAAATAAAAAATAAACCAACTACTGCCATACTTCGCGAGCGCGTGCGCCTTAGCAACAAAAGAAAGTATGCATTATTTTTTAGCTCATACTTGAGGCATAGTCTCAATCTACTTTAATTCATGATCGAAGATTCGGTAATACTTGTAGACGTCAATGACCTCGAAATTGGCACCATGGAGAAGCTAGAGGCGCATCAAAAAGGCTTCTTGCACCGTGCATTTTCTATCTTCATTTTCAATTCTAAAGGCGAAATGCTTTTGCAGAAGCGCGCAGCGGAGAAATACCATACCGGCAATTTGTGGAGCAACTCATGCTGTTCGCACCCTTTGCCTGGTGAAAATTTTGAAATCTGTCTTGATAGAAAACTAATGCAGGAAATGGGCATTGGCTGTAGCCTCGAGCCTGCATTTACTTTCACTTACAAAGCTGACCTTGACAATGGGCTTACAGAATATGAACTCGATCATATTTATACAGGAATTTATAACGGAGTTCCTTCTCCAAATCCACTTGAAGTATCTGATTGGCGATTTGTGTCGATGAAGGCGCTTACCAAAGAACTTGATGACTCTCCAGAACAGTTTACACCTTGGTTCAGGCTTCTTTTCGAACCTCTCACAAGGCATTATTTTCTGAAGTGAAGCGCTTGAGAAACATTTGTTGATAAGAGGTGTTATATCGTCCATTCGCTACCAAAAATATTTCATTTGAAAGTTACTGTTTCCCGTAAGGCGCACTTCAATGCTGCGCACAGACTGCACAACCCCGCATGGAGCTCCGAGAAAAATATAGCTGTATTCGGTAAGTGCAACAATCCAAATTATCACGGTCACAACTATGACCTTACAGTGAGCGTATTGGGCGAAGTTGATCCAGAAACAGGGTATGTGGTGGATACTAAAATACTTAGTGACATCATTCGAGACCAGGTTGAAAACCGTTTTGATCATAAAAACCTGAATGTCGATACAGAAGAATTTAAAAACTTGAATCCTACAGCCGAGAATATCGCAATTGTTATATGGAATCTGCTGAGGCCCTTTATAGATCAAAAACTTGAATTAAAAATAACCCTTTATGAAACGGAACGGAACTACGTTGAAGTTGGAAAACAATGATTTAGAAATTGAAGATTTACTGGGAGATGAGCATTTTTATACTTCGCTCGAGACCCCCATGCGCGAAGGTGCCTTTGATATGAACGATGACCAGAAAATGGCTCATATAGCTTACCATTTCGAGCAAATAATGCATACAATGGGGCTCGACCTTACTGATGATAGCCTCAGTGGTACACCGAAGCGTGTTGCAAAAATGTACATCAAAGAAGTGTTCAGCGGGCTAAACCCTGCCAACAAACCAAAGGTAGCCCTCTTCGAAAACAAGTATCGCTACAATGAGATGCTTGTAGAGAAAAATATTACTGTGAAGTCATTCTGTGAGCACCACTTTGTGCCAATAACAGGCGCAGCTCACGTAGCTTATATTTCCAGTGGCAAGGTAATTGGCCTTTCCAAAATAAACCGAATGGTGGAGTATTTTGCCAAAAGGCCACAGGTGCAGGAAAGACTTACTGTGCAGATTGCTGAAGAACTGAAACAAATGCTTGATACGGATGATGTGGCCGTAGTAATTGACGCTCGCCATATGTGCGTTTCAATGCGGGGGGTAGAAGACGACAGCAGCAGCACTGTGACTAGCTCATACCACGGCCAGTTTAAGGATGATGTTGTGCGAAATGAATTCTTTAAATACTTAGACTGATATGTTTGGACTATTTAAGAAGGAGTCACCCTCCGAAAAGTTAGAAAAGAAGTACAGGCAAATGCTTGAAGATGCCTATAAACTTTCTCATTCAGATCGTGCAGCTTCTGATAAGCTTCAGGCTGCTGCCAATGAAGTGCTGAAAGAATTGGATGAACTAAGAAAAGGCAATGTCTAATAATTACCTGATTGTAGGTGGTACTACAGGCATCGGTGCCGCGCTGAGTGGCAAGCTCAAAGCCTTGGGTCACCATGTATTTGCTGCGTCGCGTCATGCCACCAGCAGGTTTGAATCAGGAGCTAACCTTTCGGTAAATGATATAGATGCGACTGACGAATCAAGCGATTGGAGTTTTCTACCTGAGCAGCTTCACGGGGTCGCCTATCTCGGTGGAAGTATAAACCTGAAACCATTTCACAGACTGAAGAATGCTGATTTTCTTGAAGATTTTAGAGTAAATACACTCGGTGCAATAAATACGGTACAGGCGGCCCTACCAAAATTGAAGAATGCGGGTGGTGGCTCTGTTGTGCTTTTTAGTTCAGTAGCAGTGCAAAGGGGCCTCACATTTCATGCATCAATTTCTGCTGCGAAAGGGGGTATTGAAGGTCTTACCAGAGCTTTGAGTGCCGAATTGGCCCCAACGGTGCGGGTAAATGCGATAGCGCTTTCATTGAGCGATACGCCCATGGCCGAGAAGTTGCTAAATTCAGAACTTAAGCAGGAAGCAAGCAGAAATCGCCATGCATTAAAGCGATATGGCACTGCGGCAGACGGAGCTTCGCTTGCAGCCTTTTTGCTAAGCGCTGAAGCATCGTGGATTACAGGTCAAATTATAGGTCTCGATGGTGGAATGAGTGCCATTCAAAACATCTAATGGTTTTATCACATTCAGAAATAGAATCGCTTGACAAGCAATATAGAATTAACCTGATTAATGGCATTGCGGGTTTCAAAAGCGCCAATTTAATTGGCACTGTAAACATTGAAGGCATTACTAACCTGGCCATATTTTCATCGGTAATTCATCTTGGTTCCAATCCAGCTTTGATTGGGTTCATCACTCGGCCAGCAGAGAATGACAGGCATACCTATCGAAATATTATCTCCACAGGTGTTTACACAATAAACTCCATTACAGAGCAATTAATCGAAAGAGCGCATCAAACATCTGCCAGATTTCCAGAGGGCATCAGCGAGTTCGATACTTGTGAAATCAAGACAGAACATATTGAAGGGTTTTCAGCCCCGTTTGTGCATGAAAGCCCTGTTAAATTTGCCTGTTCGCTCGTTGACGATATCGAGATTAAATCTAATGCTACACGGATGATTATTGGTAAGGTTGAAGCTTTAATTGTTGCCGATGAAATTGTAGGTAGCGATGGCTATTTGCATCTGGCCAAAGCCGGCATAGTGGCAATCTCTTCTCTTGACGGATACCATATCACTGATTTAGGCCAGCGATATGCTTACGCTAAACCTGAGCACAGGGCAAGAAAACTCTGAGTATGCCTGATACGAAACCCGTCGTGATTTTCTGGCATCGCCGCGACCTCAGAATTGAGGATAATACCGGGCTCCATGAGGCACTCAAATCGGGTTACCCTGTAGTACCTGTGTTTGTATTCGACAAACATATACTCGATAAGCTTGAAGATAGAGCTGATGCTCGGGTACAATTTATACATCAGGAGTTACGCGCTTTGAAGAGTCAACTTCAATATTTCGGGAGCGATTTCGATATCCGTTACGGTTTCCCTGAAGATGTTTGGAAGGACTTATTGACCGATTTCAATATAAAGGCGGTTTATACCAACCGCGATTACGAGCCTTACGCTCGTAGCCGAGATGCCAGTGTGGAGAAACTTTTGAAGGCAAGCGGAATTGATTTTTATGCCTTTAAAGACCAGGTGATATTTGATACTGACGAGGTTGTAAAGGACGATGGAAGTCCATATGTGGTTTACACACCTTTCAGCCGCAAATGGCTTTCAATATTAAGCCACCGTGATCTGGAGCCCAAATCATGCGCTCCCTATTACGATCAGTACTTTCGGTTTAATCATCCCGACTTGCCCAGCCTTGGAAGTATGGGTTTTGAAACATTTGAATTTCAGTACCCTGACCGAAAGCTTCATATTGAGATGCTCGAAAAGTATAGTAGCTTGCGGGATATTCCGTCAAAAGCCGGAACATCAGGCCTGAGTATTCACCTTCGTTTTGGCACTGTGAGCATTAGAACTTTGACACGCTTAGCCAGAAAGTATAGTGCAAGCTGGCTGAATGAATTGATTTGGAGAAATTTCTATCAGGTTATCATTTGGCATTTTCCTGAAAGGATAACAAATTCGTTTAAACCCGATTACGATCTAATTCATTGGCGCAACAATACTGCTGAATTTGATGCGTGGTGTGAAGGGCGCACTGGTTATCCTATTGTAGATGCAGGCATGCGTGAGCTGAATAGCACAGGATTGATGCACAATCGGGTGCGCATGATTGCAGCGAGTTTTCTTACCAAACATCTATTGATAGATTGGCGTTGGGGCGAGGCCTACTTTGCTCAAAAACTCCTTGACTTTGAACTTGCGTCAAACAATGGAGGCTGGCAATGGGCATCGGGCAGCGGATGCGATGCCGCGCCGTACTTTAGGGTATTCAATCCTGAATTGCAAACTGCAAAGTTTGATGCTGATCATTACTACATCAAGAAATGGGTAAAAGAATTTGGAACAGCCAATTATCCTCAACCTATTGTAGATCACAAGATGGCCCGAGAGCGTGCAATCGCAACTTACAAGCAAGCCTTAAGCCCGGCTTGATTTTGCTATTCGTTTATTTTATAAGTTCAACAAATGAGCCAATTGTTGATGCCAAGACTCCAAGATTTGTATGAATTATTTGATGGAAACTCTGATCCCTGATTTAAATATATTAATTGATACACAGATATATAAGTTCTAAATTGTGATTTTTACTACCTACTTTTACTATCAAATCGGATGAAATGAAAATCCAGAGATATCCGTTTCTTGTTCAACCATAGCAATAATTTAATTCAACAATGATCAAACAAGTCTGTTAAAGTTGCGAAGTGAAGTATTAATTTCGTCCCAATTACAGAATGACGAACAAACCCCAAAATCAAATCAGAATGAGAAAACTTGTACTAATGACCGTAGCAATCTGCGGAATGATTTTTACCGGCCAGGCACAGTCGGTTTATCAAATTATTGCCGACAGTCCCAACCACAATACGCTTCAAGCTGCCATTGATGCCGCCGGGCTTCAAGCAGCATTGAGTGATCCTTTCGCAACCCTTACTGTATTTGCACCTGATGACAATGCTTTTGCCGCACTAGGTCAGGATGTGATTAATGAACTCCTTGCCGATCCGACTGGCGACCTCACTCAAATACTTCTTTACCATGTTGTAGGCCAGGTTATTTATTCTCAGGCACTTACCAATGGTCAAGTTCTTACTTCGTTGCAAGGACAAACGCTTGATGTATCTGTTGCTGGAAGCATTATTTCTATTAATCAGGCGCTGATTACTACAGCCAATCTCGAAGGCGAAAATGGCAATGTGCACGTAATAAACAGTGTATTGTTGCCGCTCCTAATCTGTACTGAATTCGATGGAGGGCCATATAACAACTTTAATACGCTTTTCGGCGGAGCACCTGTATCAGTGGATGGAGAATGCCCGATAAATCAAATTACTGGTTTTGAAGCATGGGCATCAGAGCGTTACATTATAAACGGTTTCGTGCAAGGTGTCGAGTACACATTTTCAATTTGCGATGGCCCGGGAGCGGGCTCTTGGGCGCCTGAGCTTTCAGTATTTACCACCGATGGTGAAGTGGTGGCTTTTGTTGAAGGATGCAGCATTTCATGGGTATCGCCAGTCAGCGGAACATATTTTATAGGTATTCAGGAAGTGGGTTTCTGCGCTGATGAATCTCCAAATTTGGGTACTAACAACGGGTACCCGACCCTGACCTGCACAGGTGTAATTCTGAATAATTCTGTTTGGGATATAATCGTAAACAGCCCCGACCACGAAACTTTGGAAACTGCAGTTGGCTTAGCGGGTCTTGACGGGGTATTAAATAACCCTGGAACTTTCACGGTATTTGCACCAACCGACGCTGCATTTGATGCAATTCCTTCTCAAATTTTGAATGCTCTCCTTGCAGATCCAGCCGGAGCGCTTACCAATGTTCTGCTTTATCACGTAGTGGGTTCAGTAGCGCTTTCAACAGATCTTTCGGATGGTCAGGAAATTGTTACGCTGCAAGGGCAATCTGTTACGATTACCATTACAGGCGGCAACGTTTTCGTCAACGATGCCCAAGTAACTGTGGCCAACCTAGAAGCCGATAATGGTGTGGTGCATGTAATAAATGCAGTGCTTATTCCTGCAGAATTGCCTTGTACAGATTTCGCTGGTGGTCCGTATACCGACTTTAATACACTTTTTGGCGGTGCTCCAGTGCCAAATGCGCAGGGCGAATGTCCAATCAACCAAATAACAGGATTCGAAACATGGGCCAGCGAATTGTATATCGTGAATAGTTTCCAGGAAGGTATTGTTTATACCTTCTCTATCTGCGATGGTCCAGGAGCTGGATCATGGGATCCGGAATTATCTGTTCTTACTGCCGCAGGCGATTTGATTGCCCAGGTACAGGATTGTGAGATTACTTGGATTTGCCCTGCCACCGGCAACTATCTAATTGGAGTTCAGGAAGTAGGCTTCTGCGGTGACGAATCAACAAACCAACAAACTGACAATGGTTTTCCGACTCTTACTTGCGGCGGACCTGCTACTATTTGGGATGTAGTGCGCACATCAGAAGTGCACAATACCCTTGAGTTCGTAGTGCTTCTTGCCGGCCTTGATGGAGCATTGGACGCTCCTGGCTCACTCACACTGTTTGCTCCAACTGATGCAGCTTTTGAAAACGTTCCACAGTCTACACTCGACGCGCTTTTGGCTGATCCTAGCGGATTGCTTACCGATGTGCTCACATATCACGTAATTCCATCAGCGGCACTTTCTAGCAGCCTTAGCAACGGTCAGGTATTGGCCACGCTCAATGGCGAAGGTCTTACAGTAACTATTGCCGGTGGTAATGTATCTGTAGGTAACGCCAATGGAAATGCGTTGGTAACAGTAGCCGATATTGAAGTTTCTAATGGTGTGGTTCACGTAATTGACGCGGTACTTGTACCAGTTACTTTGAGCACTACCCACATGGAAAATGTAAACAGCATCAAAATTTATCCGAATCCAACAAACTATCAGTTCACTGTAGACTTAGATCTTAGTGCATCAGGAAAAGTTACTGTTGACCTAGTAAACCTCATCGGACAGACTGTGAAAAGTTTTGATCTTGATCAGCGCAGCACAGGATTGAACAGGGAGTACATTGATGTGAACAATGTTCCTGCAGGTTTCTACTTGATGACTATCACTGTTGGCAACAGCCAGGTAGTACAGAAAGTGCAGATTGCACGATAAGTTTTAGTTAGAATAACTTTTGTAACTCCGCCGCGAATATTCGTGGCGGAGTTTTTTTCGCTCAAACTATTTTATCTACTGAATGTTCTTTCTTTCACGACGTTTCCGAATTCCTATGCACAAGGTTAAAAAGCAGCATTTGCCTGAAAAGATATGTATGGCATGCGGCAGACCTTTTGCCTGGCGCAAGAAGTGGCAACAAGTATGGGATGAGGTAAAGTATTGCAGCGATCGCTGTCGAAATCAAAAAGACAAAAGGTGACCACTTGTATAGTTTGGTTCAGAAATGACCTGAGATTGCACGACAACGAGGTAATCAATAAAGCAGTGTCAGAATATGACTTTGTAGTACCGGTATACATTATTGACATAGAATATTTAAAACGCTCATCATTTGGCTTTCGCAAAATAGGTACGCGAAGAATGAAGTTTATTCTTCAATGCATTGAAGAACTGAACAAAAGCTTGAATGAACTCAAAAGCCGGCTGCTTGTTTTCATTGGAAAACCCGAAGAACTTCTTCCGGGCTTGGCCCGCAAATACCACGCAAGTGGGATATTGGCACACAAGGAAATAGCAAGTGAAGAAATTGCGTCTGAAAGGGCAGTAATGAATGCTTTGGATGGACTCGTCGAGCTTCGATTAATCTGGGGAAGTACGCTTTTCCATATTGATGATCTTCCTTTCGAAGAAGGCAAGCTGCCTGATGTTTTCACGGAATTTCGCAAAAAAGTTGAAGTGCAAAGTGCAATCAGACCTGAATTTAAAGGGCCTACAGCGATTCCATTTCCCGAAAGGGACACCCAAAATGAATCGTTCTTCGGAGCCATACCGAAACCTGATGAATTGGGTTTCGAAGACCTTGAAATACTGCCCGAGTATGGTTTTTCATTTATTGGTGGTGAGCATGAAGCTTGGAAAAGATTGAACTACTATTTCTTTCAAACACACAGTTTGTCCGCATACAAGGAGACCAGAAATGGCTTGCTTGGCCAGGACTATTCATCCAAATTTTCACCGTGGTTGGCTCAGGGATGCATTTCTCCGAAAGCAATTTATTTTGAAGTAAAGCGCTTTGAGAAGGAGATTAAAATGAATGACTCCACCTATTGGCTGGTCTTTGAGCTTATTTGGAGGGATTATTTCAAATTTGTTCTATTGAAATACGGAAATGAGCTTTTCAAACCGGGAGGTATTCAGAACAGAAAGCCCGATATTGTTGAGAATACTCAATGGCTGCATGCATGGAAAGATGGCAACACCGGTATTCCATTTATAGATGCCAATATGCGTGAACTCAAGCAAACCGGATTTATGAGCAATCGGGGCAGGCAGAATGTTGCCAGCTTTCTAGTGAATGACCTTAAGCAAGACTGGCGCGCCGGAGCAGCATGGTTTGAGCAGGAATTGATTGATTATGATGTGGCGAGCAACTGGGGCAACTGGGCTTATATCGCAGGCGTTGGTAACGACCCGCGCCATGACAGATACTTCAATATTATAGTTCAGGCTGAGCGCTATGATGTTGAAGGCAATTATGTGAAACATTGGTTGCCACAGCTTGCTTGCCTTCCACAAAAGACTGTACATATGCCGTGGATGCAGAATAAGGAAGCGCTGGAGAAAAATGATCTTGCCGATGCGCCTTATGCTTTTCCGGTGATGGTTCCCGAAAGGTGGAATCTATAACTTCCCAGTTAGCCGAAAATAATCAGTAAGAGTGCGCTGAGAAGCCCGCATAGCAGCCGGTGATATGGGGAATTCAACTCCAGCGTCTGATATAATGCTGAATGTAGTTTCTGACTTCAGTGCGTAGTATAAATCGCGGGCAAATTCATACTGCGACTCGTTCAATGGCTCAGGAAATTCAATAGTTCGAATTTCTCCATCGGGCGATTCTGCTTTGACAGCATTCCACTTTCTGGTATCAAGAAATGTGGTATCAATTCGGATGTACGCTTCGTTAAGTCTCCAATTGTCATAAATAGCAAAAGGGATAAAGGTATGCGGAGCATTCTGGTAAAGTGATTTTAATCTGTACACATCAAACATTCCTTCACCTTCAGGCACCTGCGCGTAATAAAAGGAACGAACGTTGGAAAAATAAAGTTGTGCTGATTCTGTAGTACCGTAGCTCAACGTGTTAATTTTGATGATACGATCTTCAGGCTGAGTAAATATGATCAATATTACCATAGCGAAAAGCCATAGCGCGAACCACTGTACTAGGGAGAGTTTCTGCATCAGTTAAAAAACAAAAGTCCATGTGTGCTTGTTTAAAAGGGTGTGTTAGTAAAAGGTAGAATGGAAATAAAGACAAACAAAGGGGAGAGCTTCGATATACTGACATCAGAAGGCAGATTATTTCTTGTTTTTCTGCGCCACTTTGGCTGTACTTTCTGTCGTGAAACCATGGCTGAGCTTTCAAAGAAAAGAAAAGAGATAGAGTCCAATGGTTTTAAAATTGTACTCGTTCATATGGTCGAGTCACATATTGCCGAAGAGATTTTAGAAATCTACGACCTAGGCAACATCAGCCATATTTCTGACAAGCATCAACACTTATACAAGAAGTACGGCTTGGGCAAAACAACCCCATCAGCGCTTTTTGGGATACCCAATTGGTGGAGAGCCTTTGCAGCAGGGCTGTTTAAAGGACACCTCGTAGGCAAGCCCGCAGGCGACCCTTTTCAAATGCCCGGAGTTTTTGTTATTGATCGTAACAGGTTATTGAATAAATTTACCTACAAATACGTTTCGGATTTACCCGACTTCGTAAAACTTGCTCAGGTAGCTTAATGTTTGCATATCAGATTCTTATCGTTTTGGCCATCTTCTTCTTCATGGAGTTTATGGCATGGCTCGCCCATAAATATGTGATGCATGGCGCTGGTTGGTATTTTCACAGAGACCACCACCAGCATGAACCGGGGTTTTTTGAGAAAAATGATGTCTTCTTTCTCATTTTCGCAATACCATCCTGGCTGTTTATTATGTACGGAATGATGCACGGCAACGACTGGAAGCTTTTTGTAGGGATAGGGATTGCCCTTTACGGCATATGTTACTTTCTGGTGCACGATGTGTTCATTCACCGAAGGTTTGATTGGTTTAAGCATGCTGACAACATCTACTTCAGAGCAATCAGAAAGGCGCACAAAGTACACCACAAACACCTCGGTAAAGAGAAAGGAGAGTCCTTTGGTATGCTCATTGTTCCTTTGAAATATTTTCGTGAAGCGCGGCAGGCCAATGAAGGCAGGCACAGTGCTGTCGCAAAATAATCACATTGGAAAAGTACTACTACCTCTTTCTTATGCTATTTACCCTGTCATATGCTCTAGCAAAAAGCTTTGAGCCTAGGGTGAGGTTCGTGCGTTTCTGGCCGGGAGTTTTTCTTGGCTCACTGGTCATGTGGGCGCTATTTATTCCTTGGGATATGTGGTTTACAGCCAATGACGCGTGGGGATTTAACGAAAAGTATACAATTGGATTACACATTGGAAATCTTCCAATTGAAGAGTGTATGTTCTTTGTAGTTGTGCCTTTTGCCTGCGCATTTATTTACGAAGTGCTCTACTACTTTGTGCCCTTAAACATATTAAAACCGGCTCAAAATGCTATTAGTGCAATCCTGATTTTGCTTTCATTCGCTCTAAGCATAGTTTTCGTTGACCGCATTTACACGTTTATTACTTTTTCACTCCTCTCATTATTTTTGATTTGGCACCTGCTGGTTAAAAGGGCTGAATGGATAGGCAGGTTTTATTTCGCCTACATTATCATTCAGCTCCCATTCTTTTTGGTCAATGGAGCACTAACGGGACTATTTACAAAAGAACCTGTGGTATGGTACAATAATTCTGTAATCATGGGCCCCCGACTCATCACCATTCCACTTGAAGATATGGGTTACAACATGCTGATGCTGCTCATTGTTATTACAGTGCTTGAAGAATATAAGAAACGAAAGTTCAAAACACCTATCTCAATTGCTCAAGTTTGATAATAGCAAAGATTGAAATGAAAAGTACAAGTGGGCGTTGGAGCTCTGATGATTTAGATCGAATCATTGAAATGGCGTGGGAGGACAGAACCCCTTTCGATGCTATTAAAGCACAATTTGGCGTAAGCGAGCAAGAAGTGATTGCTATCATGCGCCGCAATATGAAGGAGTCCAGTTTCAGGATGTGGAGAGAGCGGGTTCAAGGGAGATCTACAAAGCACAGTAAACTTTGCCTTGATGAAGTAAACCGGTTCAAATGCAGCCGGCAGCGTACTATTTCGATGAATAAGATTTCAAAAAGATGACAATCACTGCGCAAAGCGACATATTGCATTATGAGCTTTACAGGGTTAATGACCATACCCCCTGTATGGTTTTTGTACACGGTGCCGGCGGCAGTGTGCGTACCTGGCAAAAACAAGTAGCCTTTTTCAAAGGAAAATTTAACCTGCTGTTGGTAGATTTGCGCGACCACGGCAATTCCCAGAATATTACGGAGTCATTTACCGGTTTCGGTTTTGATACTATAGCCGACGATGTGCTTCGCACAATGGACGCGCTAAATGTGCATGAAGCGCACTTTGTAGGCGTTTCAATGGGGAGCATCATCATCAGAAATATAGAGCAAATGGCTCCTGAGCGCGTTTCAAGTGTGGTGCTGGCAGGCGGTATTTTTAAAATGAGCCGAAAGATTAATGTCCTGGTGCTAAGCGCGAAGTTGCTTACGCGGGTATTGCCTTTTCATACCTTATACCGGATGTTCGCATTGATTTTGCTTCCGCGAAACAATCATGCAGCATCCCGCAGGGTATTTATTAGAGAAGCGCGCAAACTCCACAAAAAAGAAGTTAAAAAGTGGCTGGGATTAATCCAAAAGCTGAACAGAACGCTTCTTGAGATGTTTAATCATCGTATTAAGGCGCCGTGCCTTGTAGTGATGGGCGAGCAAGACCATGTTTTTTTGGAGCCTGCCCGGCAGTATGTCGCAAAATACGGGGAAGTGATACTGGAGACCATTGAAAAATGCGGCCATGTGTGCAATATTGAAAGCCCTGCAGAATTTAATGAACGATGTCTTCGCTTCATACAGCGTCTCGAACAGAACAGGTTAGAACATGCTTAATGATATTTTATGGCAACAAGAGCAAAGAGTAAAGTAACTCCTGAGTTACTACAGAACAGCTACGTGAGCTACGTACTTACCGAAGGAAAAACCCCCGCATCGGTTTTCGCTTTCGCTCAAATGATAGGTATTTCTGAAGGTGAATTTTATAAACTTTACACATCCTTCGAAGCGATTGAAGAATCCATTTGGACCGGACTTATGGCCGATTCGCTAAGTGGCATCAAGGCAGATGAAAACTTTGCCGAATTTTCTGCAAGAGAAAAGCTATTGGCCTTTTTCTATACGCACCTTGAAGTGCTCCGCGAGCGACGCAGTTTCGTAGTGATGAAATGGCCTGAAGTGAAGAGAAGCCTTCGTGTACCTAAGGCTCTTGAAGCTTATAAAAAGCACTTTATGGACTTTGCCAAAGAGATTGTAAATGAAGCCATAGAGAAAGATGAAATAAAGTACCGTGCTATGATTTCTGAGCGGTATGATCAGGCATTCTGGTTTCAACTTGCATTTATTGTTGATTATTGGTGCGGTGATACAAGTAAAGGTTTTGAGCAATCAGACGCCGCTGTGGAGAAAGCAGTGAATCTGGCTTTTCAACTACTAGGCGAAACAGCACTCGATGGGGCCATCGATTTTGCTAAGTTCCTCTGGCAAAAAAATAAGTGAAGATGAAAGAGCAGCAGAAAATACCCGTGACAAAAGTGCAGCGGGCAGCAAAGTTTATGGGTACCGGCGCCAAAATGGGCGGAAACTATTTGAAATATTACACCAGAAAACTTATTGATCCGGATACTGACCGGAGCCAACTCGATGAAGACAATGCAAGCGATGTATACGCTGCGCTTAGTCAACTAAAGGGTAGTGCGCTGAAGGTAGCTCAAATGTTGTCGATGGATGAAAACGTACTTCCAAAAGCATATACCGATAAGTTTAGAATGGCTCAGTACAATGCACCACCATTGTCCTATCCGCTTGTAGTAAAAACATTCAAAAGGTACTTTGACAAAAGCCCTGATGAAGTATTCGATACCTTCTCAAAGAATGCAGTGAATGCTGCAAGTATAGGCCAGGTGCATCAGGCCACACTCAATGGAAAAAAACTCGCCGTTAAAATTCAGTATCCTGGGGTGGCCGGAAGTGTGTCGAGCGATTTGAGAATAGCCCGTCCTATCGCCATGCGCCTGATGAATATCAAAGCAAAAGACCTTGATAGATATCTGAAGGAAGTGGAATCAAAGCTACTTGAAGAAACTGATTATACACTGGAGTTGCGCAGATCGGTAGAGCTTACGCAAAAATGCGCTGCCATTGATAATCTATTGTTTCCGAAGTACTATCCAGCATACTCCTGTGAGCGGGTTATTACCATGGATTGGATAGAAGGCAAGCATCTCAATGAGTGGTTGCTTACCAATCCATCGCAGGATGTGCGCAACTCAGTGGGGCAGGCCCTGTGGAATTTCTATGATTTCCAGATACACATTTTGCGCTCGGTACATGCTGATCCGCATCCTGGCAATTTTATTATAACCCACGAAGGAAAGTTGGGAGTTATTGACTTTGGTTGTGTTAAAGAAATTCCAAAGGAGTTTTACGAATCGTACTTCAAGCTTATGGAGCCCGGTATTTCTAATAATCCTGCCCGATTTATAGCTTTGTTGGGCGATCTGGAGTTCTTTCTTCCATCAGACTCGCCTGAAGAGAAGAAATATTTCATCAACGTATTCACACGTATGGTAACCCTGTTGGGAAAACCATTTGCAGCAGCTTCATTCGACTTCAGCGACAAGGTTTATTTCTCACAGATTTATACTTTAGGCGACGAAATTTCTGCCGACAAGCAATTCAGAAAAAGCAATGCAGCCCGCGGGTCGCACCATGGTATCTACATCAACAGAACCTATTTTGGCTTGTTTAATTTATTGCACCAGGTTGGCGCTACAATAAAAACAGGATCGCCCTTTGTGGATGGCCTGATGAAGGCATCTTAATACCAATAAGAATTCAGTAAATAATAAATCCTTCTGATTCATTACCACTTTTTATAGCTGTCGCATTTTGCATTCTGATGCTACTGCATAATGCAAGAAGTGCATCAAAGTGATGCCAGGATTTTGCGGCTTCAACCGGGATATTGAGTGCGAATTCGGAATGAATAATCCCAAGACATTCTGCTATTGACGAAGGCACTGATTTGTAGCCATATCTTTTAAGATCCAGTAGGTTTGCGAGTCTGGCAGGATAGGTCTCAATTACTGCGAAACCATCTTGACGAAGCCTATCAGATAACTTCATGGCCCTTGCGGTAAGCCCTCCCAAAAACATAGGCGACATGGCGCCAAGTTCCCGGTCACATTGTCGGTAAAAGTAATCTTGAGAGGGTGACGTATTCGGGATGCAATATACTGTGGGCAAACTTAGTGGAGCATCGAGAAATATCACTCCTGGACTTCTTAATGAAAAAAAATTCAGGAGAAACAAATCAGCATCCTTATTTTTCTCAGATGCTGTAAACCCCACTTTATTCTGTTTTTCTGAGAGGTAGGCTACTACGGTAGTTCCAGCCAGCTTTGAACCATAATCTACTCCATACATGGTATCAGAACATATGTATAATTGGTATTGTTGAATTTATATGCAAAACAAAACTCTAAGACTCGTTCTTGGCGATCAACTCAACATAAAACATAGCTGGTGGAGTGATGACCCTTCCACCTATACAGTGCTAATGGTAGAGAGCCTGTCAGAAACCGGATATGTAAAACACCATATTCAAAAAGTAACGGCATTCTTTCTAGCCATGCGCTATTTTGCAGAGAATCTAGAAGAAAAAGGTATAGAAGTAATATACTTAAAGCTTGATTCCCAAAAGAATAAGCAATCCTATGAAGGAAATATCAGAGCAATTCTGGAAACAGGGTCATATTCTAAATGGGCTTATCAACTTCCAGATGAATATAGGCTCGACACTGAGTTGAAAGAATTGCAGAGCAACCTGGGATTATTCTGCGAAGTTGCTGATACAGAACATTTTCTTTCCGAAAGATATGATTTGGCAACCCATTTCAAAGGGAAGAAAACCTACGTGATGGAATCATTTTACAGGATGATGCGAAAGAAATACGATGTTCTGATGGATGGCAAAGAACCCGTAACAGGCAATTGGAATTTTGATAAAGAAAATCGGAAGTCGCTTCCTGAAACCGTTACCATACCGAAGCCAAAGTTATTCTTGAGAAATGTGCATGATATAATCGAAATGCTGGATTCTAAACAAGTGATAACGATAGGACGAATCGATCCGGATAGCTTTATTTGGCCGATTACCCGAAATGAATCTTTGGAATTGCTCAATGCTTTTGTTGAAGGGTTACTTTGCGATTTTGGCAATTTTCAGGATGCCATGAAGAAAAATGACTGGTCATTATACCATTCTAGATTGAGTTTTAGCATGAATATAAAACTCATTGACCCGCTCGAAGTAATACAGAAAGTGGAAGGTGCTTGGCTTACAGGGAAAAAATCTTTGCCAATCGCGACAATAGAAGGCTTTATAAGGCAAATCTTAGGTTGGCGCGAATATATGCGTGGGGTGTATTGGGCGCAAATGCCTGGTTACGCAACCCTCAATTATTTCGGCCACAGCCGTACACTGCCATCGTGGTATTGGAGCGGCAATACCAAAATGCAATGCCTAAGCCACGCAATCAATCAATCGCTGGAATATGCTTATGCACACCACATACAGAGGCTTATGATAACCGGTAATTTTGCCTTGCTCGCTGGAATTGATCCCAATGAAGTTGATGAATGGTACCTCGGGATATATATAGATGCCATTCAATGGGTTGAAATAACCAATACCCGAGGAATGAGCCAGTTTGCTGATGGAGGTTTAGTGGGAACAAAACCCTATGTTTCATCAGCCAATTACATTGATAAAATGAGCGATTATTGCGACGGTTGCTATTATGACAAGAATAAAAAAATCGGTGAAAGAGCTTGCCCTTTCAATTCGCTATATTGGAATTTTTACGAATGTAACCGGTCATTATTGGAGAAAAATCCCAGGATAGGATTCGTTTATCCAACGTTGAACAAAATGACCCCGGAAGCCCGTAACGCACTGCTGGCCCAGGCAAGTGATTACTTGCAAAACATAGAAGTATTGTAGCGTCTACAGTTAATAGAGCATTTCCATTTGGTCTTGAATGCGCTTAATAATCAGAGCTACAATTCGCTTGTTGACCTCATTTTTATTCACGCAGTAGAACTCGTATTCTGACAGGGTCATCAGCCCCACGGCCGAGGCGATCATACTGTTTTTCAGCCTTGGGTCTTTTTTCATGCAATCATCTATAAAGCTCACTTGAGCACTGCGCACATATGCTTTAAAAACAGGTTTGAATTTTATGACATACTTGCTGAACTGAGCCAGGATGATTCCATTTTGGAATTTCAAAATGGGCCTCAATGTCCTGTTTTGAAATGCTTCCATTTCAGATTCACCGGCAGTTTCAGACAATACCATCGGTCTGATTCTCATCAATTGATCGTCTCGTTCGCCTAACAATTTTGTTTCCATCTCCGCAATTTACAACTAAAACAATATTGTGATGTCGTATGTTCCAAACTTCTTTGCTCTTATTTCATTTAAGCTAATTGGACTTAACGGTTGAAATTATACCTGGATAAGTTACTGCAAAGTCAATTTAAATAATTCAACCACGTGTAATAAACAACGGTAGCGTTATTCTTTGGCCTTCATGCATGATTATGGTTACGAAGTATAATCCCGGTGCGAGTGGATTGTTGGTTTTTACTTTGACTTCAGTGGGAGTATATGCAGTAATCTCGGCAGCTACTATTCTTCCCAATTGGTCATAAATTTGAATTTTTGATGCAGATTCTTGTGGACTATTAAACGAAATCGAAAAGGTCTGATCAACCAAAGGGTTGGGATATATCGATACGTCTTCGGGAACGAGTGATTTGTTTTCATCATTCTTCAAAGCTCCAACAACACTATTTGAAGTATTGAAGACGCAGGGAGCGCCAAATTCTCCAAGAATAGGACCTGCATACATTTCAGCCCGCGCCCGTATACGATAGGTTTTGTTAGTTTGAAAATATTGTGAAGGATTTGAAATATCGAAAGAAGGAGGAATTACCGGGGGAAGGGAAACGATTTGCGGGTTGCCACCATTGGTAAGATTCGTTATTTCAAGTTGCCAGCTATTGAGATTTAAATAACTTGGCAAGTCAGTAAGCTGAAGAGTAATCGGCTGACTTAGGTTCAATGACAAACAATTGCCCGGAGTGATAGATGTTGTTGGTACAAAAAGAACCCCGGCCGTTATTAGCGTATCTTCTACATAATCAAGAGAGTTGTGAAATATGCGTATCAGATATTCTTGCCCCACTATCAGCTCCTTTGCAACCAGTAGAGATATTTGTCCGGGGGCATTTCCTGCTGTGCATGCAATTAAAGGCGAGTTGCATGTATGATACAATTCAATACCGCCGCGAAAAGCATCATTTCCTTGGGCCCAGATATTAACTTCCTGCGCAGGAGCCGTAAACTTCAACCATTTCTGTAAAGTTATGGATGGCATAGCTTCATTTCCGCACACAGATTCAATGTGAACCGGTGAGTAGGAGAGCGCAATTTCCTGCGGTGATGCTAGATACGTATTGACGGAATTCAGTGTAGCTGCATTTGTCTGGGGGCATTCTAAAGACGACCTGATCGCAGTATCTTCTACCTGAAAATTGGCAACCTGAAAACTACCTGCTGTAGTGCCCCTGAATTGTAACATTCTGGTGAATGGGTCATCATCGAATTGCTCAGTAAATTCGAAACAGAAATTAACCCAATCATTTGTTGGGCTTGCATTGAAACTGTGCAGAACTGTTTGGCCATTGCCTGCATCGCGCATGATTCCGACCAAAATATTACCGCTCATAGTTGTCTTTTTTGCCTGAAAGCACAGTTCATACGTTCGGTTTTGCCTCAATTTGAGATTTCCGTTTACGATATTGTAATTGGTGTTTGGCGAATTTACATTAGCGTAATAGGGGATTTCTGCACCGGAAGGATTTTCCACAGCTACAATTGATGCAGAACCGGAACCAATTCGACCCCATCCATTAAGTTTTTGTGAAAAATCACCGTAGTACAAATTTTCATACACCTTTGAGAAACCGGTTTTTCCATTCAAGAGTGTATTAAGATAGTTTCGAAATTCATTTAACTCTATTTGATGCTTAGGCGAATAAATAAGATTGTTGAGCTCGCGAGGGTCGTCAATAAAGGAATATAGCTCTTCTTCACCGCTGGAATAATATATATATCGCATATTCTCGCTTATCAGCGAATGATGCTGGTGGTGAGCCGTTGCAACGATATTTTCGGCTATAACTTCATCGCAAGCAACAGACGATATTGCAAATGAACTTCCATCCCACGATCCTTGAGGATTCTGCAAAAGGGGCATCAAGGAGTTGCCGTCCAAATTATGACTTGCCGGATTTTGAATGCCTGCAGCATCCGTGAGAGTTGGATAAATATCAATCAGCGAAACGGGTTTATTGCAAGTTACACCTTGCGCAACACCGGGACCGGATATAATTAAAGGCACCAGAGAAGCTTGATTCCATAGCGTAGTTTTTTTAATTCTCAATTTATCGCCTAAATGATATCCGTGGTCACTTGATAGAATAATAATGGTGTTGTTGGCATATGGCGAATTGTCAAGCTCATCAAGTATTACTCCAATTTGATGATCTAAAAACGACACAAGGGCGTAATATCCATGAACAGCCTTGCGAAGCCAATACTCGGATACTGCAAAATCCTGGCTAAACATCTCTGCAGCTCTAAAGTCAGTGTAACCACCTATGCTGTTCCATCGGTTTTTCTCCATTGCAATGGGAAGGCTCAAGGGATTTTCAGGAATGAGTGTTGCCAGCTCAAGAGACCCAAAACTGTAAAGGTCATAGTAGGTATCGGGCGCGTAGTGAGGAGTGTGGGGCGACCTGTATCCTAAAGTCATGAAAAATGGACTAACGTGCACTTCATTGAGCACCGCAACCGCCTGTTCAGTGATTATTTCATCTCCCATGAGCGATCGGTCTGTTTCGCTTACATAGTTAAATGGCGCTCCAGATTTATATGACCAGCCAAAGCCCGGATAGTTTGCCATTTCAGAAAGGCTTATAGATGTTCCGAAGTGCGACTCATCCAATCCGCTAGGAAAACCAGGAAAAGCTACAGTTTCTCCCGATTCTGGACTTATATTATTGACCACTATTGGCCCGGGATTGTTTGTATTCAGCGCATTAAAATCAGCCGGATTATCAGCGCTTCTATGAAATATTTTACCAAGACCGTAAACTTTATATCCATTGTTTTTTAAATGTGAAAACATGGTTGTGGTTTGGCTAAGCACAGGATTATTTTCCCAGCTATTTGTGCCCATTCTGTATCCGAAGTGACCACTCGTAGCGGGTAATACCCCTGTAAAAACACTTGCCCTTGAAGGACCACAAACAGTTGCGTTTGCACATGCCCGATCAAAAGTCACTCCCCTATCAGCAAGCCGTTGAATATTGGGCGCTATGATCTGACTGCCCCCGCCAATGGCATTGGTGATCGTCTTTAAGTCATCTGAAAAAATAAAAATGATATTGGGCTGTGCGGTTCCTTGCGCAGTCAAGACATTCACGATAAAAAGTGAAAGGCTGAAAAGATAAACTGATGAGAAAACCTGCTTCATGCGGCCAAACCTAAAATGAGTGCATCAAAAGTAATCGAAACTTTTCAACAGGTCAAGATAACCGAGGTTTATATTCCTGACTGCGGCTACTGACTTGGGAGGAAGTAATTTTTGGAACTATGATTTAGTAACAGCGATCAGTCGGCTCATTTTGCTTCCGTCTTCGAATATCAACACCAGAGAATACAATCCGGCGGCGAGAGATGATACCGGCACAATTTGAAAATTACCATTGCCATCGCTGATTGTGGAGATGTTGAGCATTCTTCCTGTTTGATCATATAAAACCATTTGTGAAGGCCGGATGCTTGCATCTGATATAAAAACTGAAAGGTCTTGGCCGTTGCTTGGGTTTGGAAACACATTAATCAACCTGTCATTTGATATTAAATCAGAGTTTGAGCCATACCCAGGCAACCCGCTTTGTGGCAAATAAGTCAATATGCAACTAGGTCCATATTCTCCCCAAATGGGGCCGACGAATTGCCGCGCCCTTGCACGAACAGTATAAATTGCGTTTGGAACAAGGGTGTTTATAGAAGATTGAAAGTTGAATACCGGAGGAATCGTTGGTGGAAGGTTTATGAGTATTGTATCAGTTGGCGATACTGACGTTTGAATGGCCAGTTGCCAATTGGTAAGATTAGAGTATTCAGGAAGTGATGTAAGCCTTACATCAGCTAAAGAATTAAAACTACCTGCATTGCAGTAGGTCGGAATTAAACCCGTTGAAGCTACATAGATTATACCCGTTGTGATTTCATTATTGTTCACTACATCAAGCTCGGCATGGGTGATTCGAACGTAATAAGTGTTGCCAATTATCAGGTTTTTTGCAACCAAAATTTCGGTTTCACTTGCAGCAACTTCATTTGCGCAGTATAACGGTGATGTATCTATATTCGAATAAAGCTCAATGGCCACATCAAATTCCGAATTACCCATAGCCCATATGTTAAGCTCCTTTGAAGGGGATATAAACTTGTACCAGCCTTGAAGAGATACTATTGCTGATCCCGAATTGAAACAGCCGGCAGTAAAATTCTTGGAATAATTTGCACTGATTGTGTTTATTGACAAGGGATAGGTCGTTGCCGGCACAATTTCAAGAGCTTGTAGAATCTGAGCCTGGGTGGTTGATTTTTCAGTGATGTCGGTAAAAACAATGTTGTCAATGTCTACACTGCCCTGTATCGTCGGTGCAACCAGAAGCATTCTGGAGAACCTTCCTTCATTCTCTATTTCGGTAAAATTGTAGCAGTAAGTTTGCCAGGTATTCGTTACGCTTGTTGCAAATTGGTTAATGATGCTGCTGCTGTTTGAATACTCTGTATCGCTTTGAATTTCGAACTTTAGAGCCCCATTATAATTTACTCCACGTGCATTGAAGCAGACTTCATAGTCATGGCCTTGTTTTAATTCCAAGGACCTATTGAGTGCACCAAATAGGGGGTCGGTATTGACCTTTGTTATGCGCATATAGTTGCCAATATCCTCAGCGCTTTGATCGCTCAGTATATTAAGGGTATTCGGCCCGGCGTTGCTTCTGACCCACCCGTTTAGATTTTGATTAAAATTGCCATAAAAGAGGCTATTAAATTTGGCAGGCGCCACAAGTGAAATTCCATACTCCACCGTAAGTATATCTCTCTGTTGTTTTCTTGCGAGCTGGTATTCAGGCGCTGCTATAATATTTACCAATTCCAAAGGATCTTCTCCTGCTAAATACAGCTCTTCTTCACCGGTTGAGTAATAATTATAGCGGTATGTATTACCAAATAGGGTATAGTGTTGGTGGTTTTTGTTCGCTACACCTGGCAAAACCAACTCTTCGTTGCATGGCACCGATGCTAGAACATATCCCGGACCCGTGAAATTTTCAGGAGCGCCGGTTAGGAGTGGAGCCAGTGAGTGGCCGTCAAGTGAATGAGTAGTTGGATTTGGAAGAGCTGTTAGATCAAGTAGCGATGGATAGACATCAACTAGCGAAGTAGGATTGTTTAGTTTAATATCATTTCCAATGCCGGGGCCGGCGATAATAAGGGGTACTCTTGTGGCAGCATTCCAAAGGGTATTCTTTTTTATCATATTTTTTTCACCTAATTGAAATCCATGATCAGATGAAAAAACCACATACGTATTATCCGCATAAGGCGATTCATCAAGGGCATCAAGAAGCAACCCTAATTGCTCATCTACCAGACTTACCAGCGACAAATAGCCCTGTATATACTTTTTCAACCAATAATTATCTACGGCATGATCAGCCCCGGCTTGAAGAATACGCGTGAGCGAAGGAGTGTTTACAACAGAATTCCATCTGTTTTTTTCAACTGCAATGGTTCGTGCGCTTTCAGGCTCATCAATAAAGGTACTGGTAGAAATACCCGCGAGAGGATAGAGGTCAAAAAACCTGTCGGGCGCATAAAGAGGGGTGTGTGCAGCGTAAAACCCCAGGGCAATGAAGAATGGAGATTCATGTTCCTGTTGCAATAAGTTAATACCATAGTCAGCGATTTGCTCATCCATGGTCAAATGTTCCGGATTATTGGGGTCAAAAATTTGACCGGATGAATAAATCCATTGATAGCCTGGGTATAATTCTAGTTCTGAGAATGGGGCAATGCCACCTCCTGCATCTTTAGCAACAATGGCTGGATTGCCCGGAAAAGCCACTTGCTGTGCTATGCCATTTCCGTTTACTGTTGTTCCGTCCCAAGCAAAAGGGCCACGGGTTACAGTGAATAACTCAGTAAAATCAGAACTTACTGAAGTTGCCGCATGAAATATTTTACCTGTTGCATATACCCCGTATCCATTATTCTTGAAATGCTTGAACATAGTGGTGCTCGATCCCAATAATGGGTTTAATGACCAAGGAAAAGCACTCATTTTATAACCAAAATGACCTGAAGTTACAGGAAGTATTCCGGTAAACATACTGGCCCTGGATGGCCCGCAGATGCTGGCATTAGAGCAGGTATTCGTAAAGCTTACTCCTCGCTCCCTTAACCTCGTAATGTTTGGGGTATAAGCTTGAAAACCTGGCCCAAAAGCATCACTAATTTCAATGAGATCATCACAGAAAATTAACAGTATGTTGGGGTTAGTTGAACCCTGCCCAAAAATGGCAGCCCCAAAACCCAGGTACAAAATGATGCCGGATATTAAAAATTTCATAGCTTTCAACTATTTCAGTTTTACCAAAATCGTTTGTAAATATATGTTGAATTCATGAGCCAAGCAATCTGTTAACGCAATAGTAATATTGAAATACTGCCTATTGAGCTTTGAGAAGCATTCCCGCCATTTTGGTAACTTTGCACCCAAATTTTTTTGAACATGTCATTGTATCCCGAATACCAAAGTCTGGACCTTCCACGAGCCGCACAGGATATCCTTGAGCATTGGAAAACCAATGACACTTTTCGCGAAAGCGTAAATTCCAGACGGGAAGACAAACAGTTTGTGTTCTATGAAGGCCCTCCTTCCGCAAATGGTATGCCCGGTATCCACCACGTAATGGCCCGCGCAATCAAGGACATCTTTTGCCGATACAAAACTTCAAAAGGATATAGAGTTGAGCGCCGCGCCGGATGGGATACTCACGGATTGCCAATTGAGTTGGGTGTAGAAAAAGAACTTGGCATTACCAAAGAAGATATTGGTAAGAAGATATCAATTCAAGAGTACAATGATGCTTGCCGCAAAGCGGTAATGCGCTATACCGATGTGTGGAACGACCTCACCTTGAAAATGGGCTATTGGGTTGATATGGACTCACCCTACATTACCTACACCAATAAGTATATGGAGTCGGTTTGGTGGCTGCTTCAAAACCTTTACAATAAAAATCTACTCTACAAGGGCTACACCATACAGCCATACTCTCCAGCCGCCGGCACCGGATTAAGTTCACATGAACTCAACCAACCCGGCACCTACAGGGATGTGAAGGACACTTCGGCCACAGCGCTTTTTCTTCTAAAAGAGGATGGCCAGCAATTGCTGAGATCCAAAACCGGTCGCCCTGATCTTTTATTTCATGTAATGGCTTGGACTACCACACCCTGGACCCTTCCGGCAAATACAGCACTCGCAGTAAATCCGGCTATCAAATATGCCATCGTAGAATCATTCAATCAGTATACCCATCAGAAAATGGCCGTAGTGCTCGCTGAGGGGCTTATAGCGAAGCAATTTTCAGGTAAATATTCACAGGCTGAGAGCGATGATGAATTTACAGATTATAAGCCCGACGATAAGAAGATTCCATTCCGCATACTTACCGCCCTTACCGCCAAAGAGCTGCTGGGCTTGGCTTATGAGCAACTATTACCATATGTGCTCCCAATGCAAACCCCTGAGAAAGCATTCCATATAATTGCCGGCGACTTCGTAACTACTGCCGATGGTACGGGAGTTGTGCACATTGCCCCAACATTTGGTAGCGACGACGCTCAGGCGGCAAAACAATCCGGTATACCGGCCATGCTGGTTGCCAATGGTATTGGCGACCCTGTACCCATTGTCGATCTACAGGGAAAGTACGTAAAGCAAATGGGCGATTTGGCGGGCATGTATGTTAAGAACGAATACTATGCCGATGGATTAGCTCCTGAAAAATCGGCGGACGTGCTGATTTCTATAAAACTAAAAGAAGAGGGAAAAGCATTTCGTATTGAGAAATACGAGCACAGCTACCCTCACTGCTGGCGCACGGATAAACCGGTGTTGTACTATCCACTCGATTCGTGGTTTGTGCGCAGCACAGCGGCGAAAGACCGAATGATAGCACTCAACAAAACCATCAACTGGAAACCGGCGAGCACTGGAACCGGTCGCTTTGGTAACTGGCTTGAGAATCTGAACGACTGGAATTTGTCTCGATCGCGATTTTGGGGTATACCCATACCCATATGGCGAACTGATGATGGCAGCGAATCAATTTGCATAGGTAGTGTGGCCGAACTGAAAGCCGCTTGCGATAATTCAGTAGCAGCAGGAATAATGGCCGCTAACCCTTTTGCATCCTTCGATCCTGCTGATATGAGCGATGCGAACTACAACAGCTTTGATTTGCATAAAAACTACGTTGATGAAATCGTGCTGCTTTCGCCGAAAGGCAAACCCATGCGCCGCGAAGCGGACCTAATAGATGTTTGGTTCGATTCAGGGTCAATGCCATACGCACAATGGCACTATCCTTTTGAGCACAAGGAGCGGATAGATAGTGGAACTGCATTCCCTGCTGATTTTATTGCCGAGGGCGTAGACCAAACCCGTGGATGGTTCTTTACGCTTCACGCCATTGCTACGATGTGTTTTGATTCAGTGGCATACAAAACGGTGGTTTCAAATGGCTTGGTGCTCGATAAAAACGGGCAGAAGATGAGCAAACGTCTAGGCAATGCCGTGGATCCTTTTAAAACCATTGATAAATATGGACCTGATGCTACTCGATGGTACATGATTACCAATGCACAGCCCTGGGACAACCTTCGCTTTGATGAGCAGGGCATTGTTGAAGTGCAGCGCAGATTTTTCGGTACGCTTTACAATACCTACGCATTCTTTGCGCTCTATGCCAACCTTGACGGCTTCAAATTCAGTGAAGAATTCATAGCTGTAAACCAAAGGCCCGAGATGGACCGATGGATATTGAGCAGGCTCAATTCACTCTGTGTTGCAGTAGATGCTGCTTACGCTGATTATGAACCTACCCGCGCCGGCAGGCTTATTCAGGAATTTGTAAATGAAGAGCTGAGCAACTGGTATGTGCGTCTTTGCCGCCGCCGATTTTGGAAAGGGGAGTATAGCAATGATAAAATTTGTGCATACCAAACCCTCTATCAGTGTCTCGAATGGATATCTATAATGGCAGCGCCTATAGCTCCGTTCTACATGGATAAATTGTTTATCGATCTGAATGGCGCCACAATTCTGCACAAAGTTCATTCAGTGCACCTTGCAGAATTTCCTAAAGCAGATGTGCAGCAAATAGATATTGATCTGGAACGCCGTATGGAGATAGCCCGACGTATTACTTCTATGGTGCTCGGTTTGCGCAAGCAGCATAAGGTGCGGGTGAGGCAGCCCCTACAGAAAATGATGATTCCTATACCTGATAGCACTTTTGAGCGACAGCTTCACGATGTGGAGCAAATAATACTCAGCGAAGTGAATGTAAAGGAAACGGTATACCTGACTGACTCTGCTGGTGTTTTTGTAAAAGATATTAAAGCAGACTTCAAGCAATTAGGTGCCCGACTTGGCAAGGACATGAAAGAAGTAGCTGCTAAAATTACCACTTTGACCCAGCAAGAAATCGCGGATTTGGAGAAGCTCGGACATATGAACATCACAATAGCCGATGGAAGGAATATAAAGATCACGAAGGATGATGTACTTATAGCAACACGCGATATTCCAGGCTGGATTGTGGCATCAGAAGAAGACCTTACGGTGGCCCTTGACATGACAATAACCGAAACCCTGCGCGATGAAGGTATAGCGCGCGAGTTGGTAAACCGCATACAAAATCTCAGAAAGGACAGTGGATTGGAAGTTACTGACCGCATCAAAATTACCATTGAAGACCGTGCCGAAATTGCTCAGGCACTGACTAAGAATTTGGACTATATTTGCGCCGAAGTTTTGGCAGACTCCCTTGAGTTGGTGCAAAACGTGAATGAATCATTGGCCCATCCTGTTGAAATAGAAAGTGGGTTGACGACGTATATTACGCTTCAAAAAAGTTGATTATTAAAATTTAGAAAAATGGCCGAACTAAAAACAAGATATTCGGACGAAGAATTGGTAGAGTTTCGCGAGCTTATTGATAAGAAGCTTGGCGAAGCTAGAGAAGACCTGCGTCAATTGAAACAATCACTCTCATATTCTGATGACAACAGCACAAACGATACAGCTTCCAGCTTTAAGATGATGGAAGATGGGTCTGAAACGATGTCGCGCGAAGAAACTGCTCAGTTGGCATCAAGACAAGAGAAGTTTATCTCACACCTTGAGAATGCCCTCATCCGAATAGAGAATAAAACCTACGGCATATGTCGTGATACAGGAAAACTTATTCGCAAAGAGCGCCTTAGGCTCGTTCCACACGCCACACTGAGCATTGAAGCAAAGCAGCAAAAAGACCGACGTTAATCCTGAGAAAAAGCTTGCGCGGCTCGCCATTATTGTAGTGGCTCTCGTGCTTATTGCTGATCAGGTATCCAAGTTTTGGGTTAAGACACAAATGTATCTTGATGAGTCTATTGTTGTTTTTCCGAATTGGTTTTTCATACACTTTATTGAAAACCCGGGCATGGCCTTTGGCTTTGAATTTGGAGGTGAAACCGGCAAGCTCCTTTTGAGCCTTTTCAGGCTTGTGGCGATAACGTTTATTGCCATTTACCTGAATAAAATGATAAAAGTCAAAGCGCCTGCAGCGATGATCGTTTCGCTCTCGCTTGTTTTAGCTGGAGCTTTTGGTAATATTATCGACAGTGCGTTCTATGGAATAATATTCAGCGAAAGCCCGAGGTATTCACCACAACTTGCAGTGCTTTTTCCACCGGAAGGAGGGTACGCAGGTTTTCTTCATGGCAAGGTCGTCGACATGCTCTATTTTCCACTTGTTGACACCACATTTCCACAATGGCTGCCATGGGTTGGTGGCGAACCTTTTCAATTTTTTCGACCGGTCTTTAATATTGCCGATTCAGCGATAAGCACAGGAATGGGTTTGATAATTCTAAACCACAAAAAGTTTTTCAAAGACCGCGAACCCATTGCAGAGTCAGATTCCACATCACGGGCTGATGAGCTCCAGGGAGAGCATAATGGCAAATAATTGAGTTGGCGTAAACCTGCCTTCTATAAGCAAAAGCGCATCGGTGGGAAAGGAGTTGGCCCCATTGTAAATCACGCCATCTTTCACGTTGTAAAGCATATCAATCAAGAAGGTGCTATCGCCCCGGTAAATGCGGCCATCTTCGAAGGTATAGGCAATCTGCGAAGTATAAAGCGCAGTGCCACGCCACAGCTTATTATCCCGAAACGTAAAAAGGAGGTCAAATTCAGATCCCATGGGACCTAACATAATCTTATTGCCTACTACGGTATAAAAGGCATCGTTGATATTAAAACTGAAAGCAGGTAGCGTGCGGTTGTTGTCAAGCCTCAGCACAAGCGTTGTGAAATAATGCCCGTTGCCGGAAAAAACGCGGATTTGAGCGCTGGCGGCTACTGAAATTGACAAGACCAAAAACAGAATGAGAATGCATCTTTTCACGAAAGTGAAGGTAGGGAAATTAGACCAACAGAAATTTATGAAGATGATTTTTGATAATACATAAGAAAACTATGTATTCTTGCATATGAGTAAAAATCACTTGTACAAAGGTGCGCTTGGCACAGTTCTCCTGAAATTACTCGAGGAGAATGGGCGCATGTATGGTTATGAGCTTAGCAAAAAAGCCCTTGAGCTCACCAACGGTGACTTGGATATTACTGAAGGAGCTTTGTATCCCGCACTTCACAAACTCGAAGCTGATGGTTTACTGACATCAGAATCAGAAAGGATTGGCAACCGGGTGCGCAAATATTACAGCCTTACTCAAAGTGGTAGTGGTGCAGCCCGAAGCCGTATTGCAGAGTTGGAAGAGTATGCGGGAAATTTGCAGAAGTTTCTGAATTTGAAGCTATCCAATGGTTAAAGAGCTCACGCCATATGAGTATAGAAAACTTGCCCAGTTTCTAAAACGATGGGGGATTGACCACCCGGAATTGCTCGCGGAAATGACAGACCATTACGGAGAAAAGGCCTTAGATGAAATTGAGAAGGGTAGTACGCTTGACAGTGTGCTCGAAAGCTGGAAAACAAAAAGCACCTTTCTAACCCTTCGAAAAATACAAAGAGAATACGAAGATTTATACCCCAAAAGGTGGAATAAAACCCAATGGGCGGTTGCAAAGTCGATCATCTTCAGTCG
Organism: Flavobacteriales bacterium; assembly: GCA_038207425.1. Taxonomy (GTDB): domain Bacteria; phylum Bacteroidota; class Bacteroidia; order Flavobacteriales_D; family Cryomorphaceae; genus JBBQZU01. The sequence goes on from JBBQZU010000002.1 coordinate 140,320, forward strand.
AAACCTTCTTTGGTTGATGGCCCTGCTTATTGTTCTTTGTGGCCTTTACTTATACCCAATTACTCGAAGAGTTTTTGAATACATCATGGCTTTAAAATTGGCTGCAAACTTTGGCATTGTCTTATATTTTCTGATTCGAAAGCGCTACCGAAACATCATTTCATTCAGAAACTTTAGCTTTTATTACATTTTTTACGCTAACCTGTTTCAGGTGGTATTCCGAATGATATGGCCTTCAGGGCCCGATCTTACAAACAATAATATACTGGTTCCGTTGCTTCTGGGCATCAGTTTGTTCGTTGATTTTATATACTTCCGGCTTTGGAAAATGACTCTGGAAGATACAGTACACATATCGGCTGAAATGCTGGAAGAGCATGTGCCGGCGAAATACAACCCCGGGAAATACTAGAGCTGAATTTATGCCCTTACCAGAGCTTTTTCAAGCAATATCTCGGCAATTTGTACGGCATTGGTAGCAGCGCCCTTGCGCAGGTTGTCAGCCACAATCCACAGATTAAGGCTATTGGGCCATGATTCATCACGGCGTATTCTGCCCACGAACACTTCGTTTTTGCCTTCTGCAAATCGGGGCATGGGGTACTGTTTTACATCGGGATTGTCCTGAAGCGCTACCCCTTGGGCACTGTGAAGCATTTTTCGAACTTCGTCGATATCAAAATCATGTGCGAATGTAATGTTTACTGACTCTGAATGGCCTCCTACTACTGGCACCCGTACAGCGGTTGCGGTTACTTTTATGCTTTCATCGCCCATGATTTTAATCGTTTCGTGGGTCAGCTTCAGTTCCTCCTTCGTGTATCCGTTTTCTTCGAACACATCACAATGTGGAATGCAGTTTTTGTCAATAGGGTAAGCATATACCATAGGCCCATCTTCTCCCTTTCGTTCACGGTTCATCTGCTCTACTGCTTCCATGCCGGTACCTGTTACCGATTGGTAGGTTGATACCACAACCCGCTTTATACCATAAGCTTTATGCAAAGGGTTGAGTATCATTACCAATTGTATGGTTGAGCAATTTGGGTTGGCAATGATCATATCATTTTCCGTAAGGAGATTCCCGTTTATTTCCGGAACCACAAGTTTATACCCGGGTATCATTCTCCATGCCGAACTGTTGTCTATAACACGTGTTCCGGCTTCTGCAAAACGCGGAGCCCATAGCTTGCTGGCTTCGCCACCGGCAGAGAATAACGCGATATCACATTTGGCTGCAACGGCTTCTTCCATGCTGTATATCCGGTATGTGTTACCGCTTATTTCCCGCATTTGGCCTGCTGACCTTTCAGATGCTACGGCAATGATTTCTGATGATGGAAAGTTGCGCTCCTTGAGTACATCGAGCATTACGCGGCCCACCATTCCGGTGGCGCCCACTACAGCTACACGCATAGTCTTAAAGTTGAGTTAACAATGAATCGGGTGCAAAAGTACTATATTTAGGCCCAAGCATTTTCCATGGATATGAAGATATTTTTTGCTCTGCTGATCGCGGTTTTAAGTAATCCATCATTTGCACTTTCGCAAGTAGAAGATACTTTTTCTGACGGTGATTATACCAACAATCCTGCATGGAGTGGCGATATTGATAAATTCGTGATCGCTCCTTATGTGCTCGATGAGAGCAACCTTGTGTTGCGTAGCAATAATACCGGCGCCGCCAATTATTATCTCAGTACGCCAAGTTCGTTGGTGAGCAACACTCAATGGGAATTTTTTGTCAATCTGCGTTTTGCTACAAGCGGAAGCAATTATGTGGATATATATCTCGTTGCCGACAACCCAAACCTAAGTACAGTTCTCAACGCTTATTTTATCAGGATTGGGCGTACACAGGATGACATAACCTTTTGGCGTCGCCAATCAGGTACCGATGCCCTATTAATAGAAGGACCGGCAGGGCAGGTGGGTAGTTCTACCAATAATCCTTTCAATATTCGGGTTACGCATACTGATGATGGGCTTTGGACACTCTTCGCTGATCCTGGAAATACAGGTAATTTTCAGATTTTGGGGTCGGTTAATGATGTTGCTATTTCCACTGCTAATGCTTTTGGATTCAGAATAGTACAGTCTACTGCTGCTTCGGTAGTAAATAACCATTGGTTCGACAAAATAAAAGTTGGGCCAATACCGATAGATGAAACCTCTCCTCAGCTCGTTTCAGCTCAAGCCATCTCTGCCACGGAGGTTGAAATTTATTTTGATGAATCTGTAGATCAAATATCTGCGGAAGCTATTGAGAATTACAGCATCGATGGCAGCATTGGCAACCCTATACAGGCAACCCGTGACAATCTTAATTTCCAAAAGGTAAATATTCAACTGGGCGGTACATTGACCAACGGACAAAACTACACGCTCACCATACAGGGAGTGCAAGACCTTTCGGGAAATGCTATGGGTGCACAATCTCTCAATATCATGTATTTCACGCCTTCACAGGCAAGCTTCAGAGAATTGGTATTCAATGAGCTATTGGCCGATCCCACGCCAGTGGCTGGTATGCCGGATGCCGAGTTTATTGAGCTTTTCAATACCACCACCGATAAATTCTTTGACATCTCGGGTTGGGTTTTGGTGAATTCTACAACAGCCCGCACACTTGGTACGGCTATCATTCCGCCCGGAGGCTTTGTTTTACTTTCAAGTAGTACTACAGCGGGGCTTTTGGAATCATTCGGCCCTGTGCTTGGTATCAGTTCTTTTGTAGCCCTTACCAATAGCGCAGACAGCATTACTTTGATCAATCCTCAGGGAGATATTATCGATTTTGTGAGCTATACCGACAATTGGTATAATGATCCGGTCAAGAAAAATGGCGGGTATTCTCTTGAACAAATTAATCCCTTTGCAACGTGCAGTGGAGCGCAAAACTGGAACGCAACGAATGATGCGCTAGGCGGCACACCAAATGCTCCAAGCAGCATATTTGACCCAAGTCCTGACATCATATCGCCGCTTGTAACGGGGTTTTCTATATCGGCTCCTGATGCAGTTGTGATAGGCTTCAGCGAAATTATGGATTCACAGAGCCTTACGAGTGCGCAGTACAGTATAGATCAAGGTTTGACCATAGTTTCTGCACAACCCGCAGCAGGGCTTACAGGTGTAGTACTTACGGTAAATGAAGATTTGCAATTAGGTGTACCCTACACTATTACCATAACAGGGCCTGCCGATTGCGAAGGCAACTTCCTGCTTCCGAATACGCAGGTTCTTATATTAATTGGTCAGAAACCTCAGTTTGGCGATTTGATTATTAATGAAATTATGGCTGATCCAACCCCTGCGATTGGGCTGCCGCCTCATGAGTATTTCGAACTTTATAACAGAAGCGACAAGGTGATTGATTTGCTGAATTGCAGGCTTTCAGACTTAACTTTCGCTTTCCCGAAACTTTTACAACCCGGGCAATATCTGCTTTGTGTTTCTTCTAATGTAGCTGAAGATTTTGGCGGATTTCCAGAAGTGTATATCATGCAAGGCATGAGCACCACCTTCCTTACCAATGGCGGGCGCGAAGTAATACTTTACAATCAGGACGATGAGGTCATAAATGCATTGACTTACAATTTAGCTTGGTATCAAGACCCGGGCAAGGATGATGGCGGTTGGTCATTGGAACTTATTAACCCATTCGCGCCCTGCAGTGAAGCGCAAAACTGGATGGCATCCAATGACCCATTTGGAGGCACACCCGGAGCTCAGAATAGCGTGTTCAGCACCATTGCCGACACATTTTCTCCGGTGTTAACGGGGTATGAAGTAAGTTCACCTGATGAAATACGTCTTTTTTTTAATGAAATCATGGATGAACTTTCCCTGGTTCAAGCAACCTATACTTGGAATCAGGAACTCATAACAAATACAATTAATGCTGATGATGGATTGTTGTCGGTGAGCCTGGGCTTGAGCACAGCGATACAACCCGGCACTATCTACCAGCTCACAATCAATGGCCCTTTGGATTGCAGTGGTAATGCGCTTGCTGCCAATTCAATTGTAAATATTCAAATCGGTGAAACACCAGGTGAGTACGATCTTTTAATTACCGAAATCATGGCTGACCCTTCGCCTTCCGTCGGGTTGCCTGAGGCTGAGTATTTTGAGCTTTTCAATGCAAGCGATAAGGTAATTCAATTGCAGGGTTGTCAACTCTCAGGAGTTGAATTTACACCCGGCAGGTTATCGCAACCTGGTGAATATGTACTTTGCGTGAGCACCGCCAATCAGCAGGAATTCACCAACTACCCAACAGCCTACATCATCGACGGTCTCAGCACTTCTTTTCTCACCAATGGTGGGCGCGAACTTCTACTTCTCAACCCTGCTGGTGATTTTGTTGACAGGGTAAACTACAGTAGTGCCTGGTACCGCGACAATGCTAAAGATGAGGGAGGGTGGAGCCTTGAAAGAATCAATATAAATGAGCCTTGCCGCGCAGGCGACAACTGGGTTGCTTCAGCCGCGGTTACCGGTGGAACTCCCGGAGCACAGAATTCACAGTTTAGCACTGAATCTGATATTGCGCCTCCATTTATTACAGCCATATACGTTCAGAACCCATCTACAATAGAAATAAGATTCAATGAAGTGATAGACCAAACAATTGTTCCTTTTATTAATGTCGAAATTCCGGGTATCGGCATTCAATCTATCAGTTCAATAGCCCCTGGCTATACTTCTATTATAGTAATCCTTGATAATTCGCTCAGCACAGGAGTTATTTATGAATTGTATGTTAGCGGACTTACTGATTGTACTGGCAATCTCATGATTCCCTCCGGGGCGCTGCCTTTGGCATTGCCTCAGGAGGGTTTACAAGGTGATCTGATCATCAACGAAGTGCTCTTCAACCCGCGAACTGATGGTGTGGATTTTGTGGAAATCGTAAACCTTTCGGAAAAGGTGATAGGTCTGCAAAACTGGGCGCTTCAAAATCAAGATGGAACCACAAGAATTATTTCAACAGACCCATTGGTAATTATGCCCGGTGCTTATATGGTGCTTACATCTAATCCGGTAAATATTGAATTGGAATACCCGCTCGGTAAACCAGATACATTTATACTTATGAATGAAGGAACTCCGTCGTTCAATATCAGCAGTGGTGCGGTGATTCTTGCTAACACATCTCAAAGCCCGATAGATCGTTTTGACTATCTGGAGAGTTTTCACTTATCTCTTTTGCGATCATTCAAAGGGGTTTCGCTGGAGCGCCTCAGCTTTACGAGGCCCACAAATGATTCTGGTAACTGGACATCTGCAGCGGAGGTGGTGGGATATGCAACCCCTGGGTACAAAAATTCACAGTTCGCGCCGGAAGCTCAGTCAACCGGTAGTTTCAGCTTGCAAAATGAAGTTTTCAGTCCCGACAATGATGGCTTCGATGATGTATTGCTTATCAATTATAAACTTGATATCTCCGGGGCAATCGCCACCATACAGGCTTATGATCGCAGAGGCAGGCTCATTCGCAATATTGCGAACAATACTGTGCTGGGCACTGAAGGAACAATTTCTTGGGATGGAACGAGCGAAGACCGGTCCAAAGCGCGCATTGGGCCACATATTATTTACATTGACATCTATAATACAACTGGCCGCACCCAAACGTATAAATTGGGTTGCGTGGTGGCAGGAAGGCTTAACAATTAGCATCGTTTACTACCTTTGGCCCGCAATCGAAACACCCAATGCTGGCACCAGTTGATGTCCATTCCAAACTGCCTCAGGTAGGCACCACAATATTTACCATAATGAGCAAGATGGCTGCAGATCACAATGCCATCAACCTCTCGCAGGGATTTCCCGATTTTCCTGTTGATGCTGATCTGCTTTCATTGGTGAGCCACTATATGCGCGCTGGCAAAAATCAATATGCGCCTATGGCTGGGGTGCCTGAATTGCGTGCTGCTATTTCCCGAAAGGTGGCAGCCACTTATGGCAGAAATTACGATTCCGACCGTGAAATTACCATCACCGCCGGAGCCACACAGGCAGTCTACACTGCCATTACAGCTTTGGTAAGAGAAGGCGATGAAGTAATAATTTTTACACCGGCCTACGACTGCTATGTTCCCGCAGTGGTGCTAAATGGTGGGAAGCCTGTGTATATTCAGCTTCTTGGGCCTGATTACAAAGTGCAATGGGGTGAAGTGAAAAAGGTAGTAAACCGAAAAACACGCTTGATTATTATTAACACCCCCCACAATCCTACCGGCACCATTTGGACCGATAATGACATGCGCGAACTCGAGAAGCTTGTAGTGAATTCAAGTGCAATGGTGCTGAGCGACGAAGTGTACGAGCATATTGTGTTTGATGGGTCAGTGCACCAAAGCGCATCACGCTATGAGGAATTGGCAAAACGATCCATGATTGTTGCCAGTTTTGGTAAAACATTTCACGTTACCGGGTGGAAAATAGGATATGTTTATGGCCCTGAAAACCTTATGGATGAATTCAGAAAGGTGCATCAATATTTAGTATTTTCAGTAAACTCAGCAATACAATATGCGCTGGCGGAATACCTTGAAGTACCTGAGCGGTATTTAAACCTTCCGGAGCTTTACCAGGCAAAGCGCGACCTGTTCTTCAATGCACTCGAAACTGGAAAATTCAGTGGAATACCAGCTCAGGGATCCTACTTTCAATTGCTGAATTATAGCGCTGTGAGTAAAAAAGCCGAGACAAAATTTGCCGAAGAGCTCACCAAAAAACATGGAGTAGCCGCTATACCTGTATCAGTGTTTTACCATAAGCCTTTGGAGCAGAATGTTTTAAGATTTTGCTTTGCTAAAAGTGATGAAGTGCTGCTTGCTGCTGCTGAACGATTGAACGCCCTATGAAAACCAAAGAGAAACTACATGTTGCCATTGTTCAAACCGCTTTGCAATGGGAATTCCCTGAGGCGAACAGAAGCCATTTTGAAGGAATATTAAACAAGGTAAATAGTAGTACTGACCTTGTTTGCCTGCCGGAGATGTTCACCACCGGCTTTTCTATGAATGTGAGTAGCTGTGCCGAAACAATGGATGGCCCTACAGTAGAGTGGATGAACAACATGACCCTGAGGCATGCATTTGCAATGTGCGCTACCATTATGATTCGGGAACTCAATAATTATTACAACAGGTTTATCCTTTCAGAAAATGGTGAAATTACCTGTGTCTATGACAAACGTCACCTCTTTAGAATGGCAGATGAGCACGTGTCATTTGCTGCCGGCACCGAAGCATTGATTACGACCTTCAAAGGATGGAAGCTGATGCCAAGGGTGTGCTATGATTTGCGATTTCCGGTATGGAACAGAAGCAGTATCGCCCAATTGCAGATATACCTTGCCAATTGGCCCGACGCAAGGATAGCAGCCTGGGATAAATTGCTTATGGCGAGGGCTATCGAGAACCAATGTTATGTGGTGGGAGTAAACCGCACTGGCAGCGACGGCAGCGGCAAAAATTACAGTGGACATTCTATTATTATTGACCCTTTTGGGATGCCAGTATCGGAAGAAGCAAATACTGAAAATGGATTAATAGAGGCGGTTATTGATCTGGATTTGATAACGAGCTTTCGCGAAAAATTTCCCGTCTGGCGGGATGCGGATCATTTTGAACTGAAACCCTGATCAAAAGGAGTTGTTGGCTTCCACTCGAGCTCAAGATCCCAATTCGAACGTACGTCTATTGGTTCAGGATAGAATGAGATTTTTTCCGGAAGTATTGCCGACTTAAGTTCGCCAGGATCCCACTTCCCATTTCCATTTCGATCAAAAATAATCTTGAACCCGTATTTCGCCGGCTTTAGCCTTCCAAAATCAAATTCGCTTTTAATGCCTGTCGCCATCTCTTTGATCACTGTTCCTTTGGAATCAGTGAGTTGCAGCAAAGTTTTTTCAGAATTATCTGTTCCTTGCATATCTAATTTCAATTTTAGAGTGCCATAATATTCAACTTCCTGCAAATCGAAACCAAAACCCAAACTGTCGCTATAATTGCCATATATATCTTTGAATGAACCGGCATTAGCTACAAGCAGGTACTTCTTTTTCTTGTCAAAGTTGTAATGTATTTGTAGCCTTCTATAAAGGTCATATTTCTCGAAGCGTACATTGCCAGCTATTAGTGTATCTTCATAGAGCACTATCAATGAAGTGTCAGCAAGCTCAAGCGGATTTGAAAATATGAGTTCTATGTTTTTTCCCAAATCAAGCTTGCCCATAGCAGTATTGGATGAAACGGACAATTTGGATTTTTTGGCATATTTCTCGTCGGTTTCGATATACCAGGTAATGGTATCATTTAATGCGGTGCCATCCTCCACAATCACTTCCACTTCTTCGGGTGCTGGCTGGGGCAAGGTAACCCAACTTCTGAGAGTGTCGCGGGTGCTGCTCAAAAGATTGATGGCTTGCAATGATACTTCAGTATTCTCAAGCCTGAAGCCAACTTCCGGTTCTTCGGCCGGAATGTTAAATATGATTTCGTAATATCCAAAGTCCTTACCTGAAGATGATGATATAAATTGTAAAGTATCTTTTTCGATGGATACCGGAATGATATGAATCATGGCTGAATCGGCATTCTGTGAGAGTACCGTTTGGTTGATGAATCCAATTTCTTCTGGAGGACCGTCGTACAGGTAATTGTTGTTTTTTTCGAAAAGAACAAAGATGTTGAAAGTATCAGCGGGTAAGTAATTTATTTGAAATGTTCCGTCTTCTTTTGACATGGTAAAATAGTCGGGCAGCACACGCCCTATTACTGTATCATTTAGGTTTCGGTACAGCATCACTGATGCCAGGGGCAGCGGTTCATTGGTCGCGGAGTTAATTACCTGCCCTCTTACCGATAGCGAGTCTATATAGCTTCCTGTTGAGAATACATATGCCAATGAAGTATTGGCGTTGGACTCGTTTACATCGGCTATTCCTTTGCCAAAGTTAAACTGATAGGTGGCATCTGCCTGCAATGGTTCATCCCAGCTCAGATATAGCTTCCGCCCTCTTACTTTAAAATCGGGCTTCTTTTTTAAAGGGGGAGAAATGATAAGCTGATTTGCCAAGTCGTCAGCCTTTATATACTCATCAAATTCAATAACAAATCCGGGAGATTCAAAAAGGGTGGAGAATATCGGAGGGTTTGACACAATAGGCTGCGGAGGAGAAGTATCAACTTCACCACCTGTAGGAGAGCTAACCTTTGCGCATGCCGAAAGTAAAATCAAGCCAAAGAACAACAGCAGAAATCTTGCTTTCATAGAGCTATAAGAGGCGTAATCATGGTAGCCAATTTACCAAGGGCTTTAGCATCTTCCGCGCCAAAATTATTGAGCCTGTCGCTGTCTGCATCAAGCACCATGACTACCCGGCCGTTCACATCATATACAGGCACTACTATTTCGCTCAAGCTTGAGGCATTGCATGCAATATGTCCGGGAAACTCATGTACGTCGGGTACGGTAATAATTTCATTCTTTGCCCAAGCGGAGCCACATACACCTTTGCCGTAAGTTATTCTGGTGCATGCTACCGGCCCTTGAAAAGGCCCGAGCACGAGTTCATTGCCATCAACTATGTAAAATCCCACCCAAAAATAACCTTCGAGCGTTTTCAATACAGCGCTTATATTGGCGAGGTTGGCAATTAAATTGTTTTCGCCACTCAATAGACCTTGTATTTGCAGCAAAGCTGTGGCATAATCGCGAATTGATGACTCCATGCCGCAAATATAGCCCAATTAGGCTGTAGCCAATGTGGCAACAGAAAGGCTTCTTGCTCCGGCTTCAAGTATAGCGCGCCCGCAGGCTTCAAGGGTAGCACCCGTAGTAACTACATCGTCGATTAGCAGCACTGATTTGCCCGCCATCTTTTCTGGTCGTACCACTGTGAATATGGTTTCTACATTTGACCAGCGGTCAATTCTTGATTTTTTCGTTTGGGTGGTATTTGCGACTAGCCGTTTTACCGATTCGCTATCGCTCTCACAGCCCAGATAACGCTGCATACCGCGGGCTATGGAGTCGCACTGATTATAGCCTCGTGCCCTTTGTTTCGATTCGTGTAGCGGAAGTGGTATGATCAATTCTGCATCGCAACGCCCGCTGCTGGAAAGTTCTTTTGAGAAAAGTGCTCCGAGTTTTTCTCCTACGTCTTGCCTTCCTTGATATTTTAGAGCATGCAGAAGGGCCTGTGTGGGGTTACCTTTTTTGAAAAATAAATAGGAGTAGGCTCCGTTAAGCGGTAATCGCCCCCAGAATTTTTGAGAAACCGGGCTGTATTGTAACGTATGAAAATTGGTGCGTGGCAATTTGTAAGTACATGAAAGGCAGATTACTTCTTCCTTCTTGTGAAGGGCATTTCCACAACAAGTGCAAATTTTTGGAAATAATACATCACCAAGATCGCTGATCCAATCGAAATAGTACTTTTGACCTGACATACCTCTAGTCCTTAAACATCTTAAAGGTAGAGTTTTAACATTAAATAACAAGCACCTTAAGCGCAACAAAAACTCTTATGAGCAGCAACAACGATTCTTCAAACAACAAGTATAAGATTGCGATTGTAATCCTTGCATTGCTATCAATTGTTTTCGCAGTTCTCTACATTACCAAGCAGAACACTGTAGTGGAAAAGGTTGAAATGATTTCAAATCTTGAACTTGAGCAATTGCAACTGAAAAGCGACTTGCAGGCTATGCTTATTCAGTATGACACCCTTACTGTGCAGAATGATCAAATAAATGCTGAGTTGCTTGCACAGCGCGATCAGATACGCGAAATGCTCAAGCAAATTGAGAAGCATAAGGATGACGCTTATATCATCTCAAAATTGAAGAAGGAAGCGAAGTCGCTTCGTGAAATAATGAAGGGTTATGTTGTGACCATTGACTCGCTCAATACCCTCAATTTAGATTTGAAAAAGGACAATCAATATCTTGTTGAAGAACTTTCGCAGGCCAAATCGAAGACCCAGCAGCTTGAATCAAGTAAGAAGGATCTCGAAACTATAGTGGCAACCGGCTCTGTATTGCAAGTACAGGGAGTGAGTTCAGTGGCGGTGAGGGTGCGCAGCAACGGAAAACAAACAGAGGTAACCAGGGCAGATAAGGCAGAGATGATTCGAACATGCGCCCAATTGATGCCGAATAAAATTACCCCTTCCGGCAAAAAGTCAATTTACCTGCGCATTATCTCACCTGACGGAGTAGTTCTTGACGCCACTGAAGAAGAAGAAGGTCGTTTCGATTTTAATGGCGTAAGTGGTAAGTATACCTGTAAGCGGGTTATTGACTATCAAAACGAAGGCACGGATGTTTGCATTTTCTATAACGTTACTTCCGAGTTGCCTACTGGCAAATACATTGTGGAAGTATACGAAAGCGGCACACTGATAGGTAAAAATGACCTCGATCTGAAATAATCAGAAAAAGGCTCGAACTTGCACATTTCCAGTATGCACTGATTTAAGCTTTTCCGATTTTCGGCCATTATAGCTGAGATTCAGTTGCAGGTTGCTTCCCAGGTTGCGCTGAATGCCCATACCCCAAGTAAAATTTTGGCCATTTTGAAGTCCTTCGAGCATTTCATAGGCCAGGCTGTTGTTTCCCGCGGCATTGTACTTAATGTTAATGAGATTAAGTTGGGCATAGAGTGTTCCTGCTTCAAGTTTATTATACCTGCAGTCTACACCAAGGTCTACTATGCTTGCTATTTCTCCACCTAAGTTGAGTACGTTCTCCTTTTCAGTGAAATTGCTTGTAATACTTAATCTGAAATTCGTTCCTGGTTGATATGAAAAGGTTTGTTTCAGGGAGAAAAAGTCGATTTCAAAATCTCTGCCTTCGATAAAATCTGAAGAGCTCTTGCGGGTTCCAATCTCATTTTCGAGTAATATTGAATATGTTGCGGTTAAATTGTAGCGCAAGCGGAGCAGGTTTGACACTGATTTTCGCGCTTCAAATCCGGTGGTGAGCGGGTTTTTATTAACCTGATTTGAATAGGTGTAGTCAACTCCGAATTTGCTCGATGTTCGATTGTAAAAAATAGTATTGCGTAAACTCGACGATTGTGAAATTAGCGTGCTGTCGTTTATGGTTTGCGCAAAAGGGTTGTATCTGTTTACCCCTTCTTCGCGCCTGGTGCGGCGTTGTATTCTGAAGGCGGTTTGGTTACTGAATCTCGCGAGCCCCTTTCTTATTCCCGATTTATTCATCCAAGCACCTGCCGGTTGAAGATTTATGGTTTGAGAAAATTGATTGTTATAAGCTTTTTCATAGGTGTCGGTTGGAGTAGAGATTCGAATATACCGCTGCCCGTCCTCCGGCCTTGCCAATTCAAATTCATTGAGCTCTTTTAAACCGTTGTTGTTGTAGTCAATCCAAGTGAAAGGGCCCTGGCCCGTAGGGTCGAAAATGTAGACAAACTCCTGCCTTCGTTCGAGACCCGAACCGAGTTCGTAATAGGTATCGAAAAGAATACTGTTTTTTGCTAGGCGCAAATTGTAATCCAGGCGTGAGAGCAAAGTGTTTTCTGGAGCTTCTACGGTAAGTTCAGGGTTTGTAATTTCCAATACACGGTTTGATGCTGAAAGTTTTAACCTGTTATTAGGATTTTGTATGAGCCCTAATTCGGCACCATAGTGGGTGGCGTGGGTGCTCTCCCCAATCTCGTTGAGCAATGATCCGTAATCTGTCCGTTCGCGGTAAAACACTTTGTAGAGTACTGAAGCGGTGTCAATATTGGTGAGGTATACCTGCCAGTCGTAAAACCTATAGGCATTTGCTGCAAGTGAGTCTGTTCCGAAAATGTATTTTCTGTTTTCTTCACGTTCGTCTTCAAAGCCCAGCTTGGTAATCTTCAAGGATTTTTCGATTCTTGACCTATGCCTGATAAATCTGGATTTTTCGACCCCGCTGGTTTCCAACAGACTTCCCCGGAACCTGAGGTCAAATCTCATATGACTCGCGTCGGCATTCAGCACATTCTTCATGCCTTGGTATTGCCCACCGGCAGCGTTGAACGAATTCAATGCATAGAGCATATCAAGTTTATTTTCTTTTTTAAGAGATAGGCCGGCGGTAATAATTTCTTGACGGCGGTAAAGTAAATCAACCGGCAAATTCCAGTCGCGGTTGAATTCCACCGACCTGTAGGGCTCTATTGGTTGAAAATTATTATCGATAGCCTCTATCATTCCATTTGCAATAAGTGTAAGTGGCTTGGGATTACTGCTCAACGGTTGTTCGTGCTTTATATGAGCCGTTATTCCATAGCTTACATTTTCAACATTGCCAATTTCTGAAAACAAGTTTTGGTCGCTGTTGCTAAATCCTGCTTCTGCTTCGGCGGTGGTGCGCGTAGATAATTTATAGCTTGCTCCTGCCATCAATATTTGGTTGCGGCGAGGAGCTACGAGCTGTCGCACCGGAGCATGGGTGCCATTGCGCACTATGAATCCATTTATAGTATCAGGGGCCAACCAGATGAAAATACGACCTGTTGCATCAAAACCGTTTTGAACGTAATCGCCGGTTCCTGCATCTACCTCGCTAAACGAAACTTGAAATACAGCTCCGCCCGGAGATAGCGCTCTTACAAATACTGTATCGTAGCCCAAACTGTCAGCCATATTATAAAGCACCTGTTCGTTATTGAATTCGGCAACTTGTTGATAGGATGGTACTATGGCTTTCTGTAGGTTATTTCCTGCAAGTGACAAGGCAACTTGGTCAGCGTCCGAGAGATTTTGTTGCAGAGGTTGATTTTTTGAATCTTGTTCAGAAAAGAAATTGAGGTATACCTTGAGTTTATCCGACTCAACTCCAGTTGAAGTTTGTAACATACTGCGGAAGTAATTGGCATCTGTATACTGAAATTCTACGGCTATTCGCTTGTCTTTATTGATAAGTTGTCTTGCGGTAAATGTAATTTCCGCAGTATTATAGTCTATAATATAATCGTGTTCCTGGCCACGTCGCATCTCAAGCCCATCAATAAATACCCTCTCTGTACCGGCAAGTACAATGATGAAGAATTCATTGTTGGTACCTCTTAGTCTATAAGGCCCCTGATTACCTTCCTGACCTTTTATCAGATTGCGGGCAAACTTTCCGCGGGATGCTGCCGCACTGGTTTCACTAAAAAACTTCGCGCTACCTGTTCCTATTGATTGTTTTGTAATAAATGATGCTCCCTGAGCCCTTTTGAAGTAGGTGGTAAAATACCCAACTGGTCGTTGAATGAAAAAATCGCCGGCAGTAAGCTTTGACTTATCATCATACAACTGAATATAGACCTGATCAAACTCTTGCAAAAGCGCTGTGTTTCCATCGGGTTGTATTGGAATATTATCATCAGTAATCGACGCCAATATACTTACACGGTCATTGAGCTTGCCGCTGAGCTGAAGACTCAAAGTACTGTTTACCGTAAGGTTTTGGCTATTGCCAAAGCCCACACCCCGCGAAATGCTTCCTGTTTTGCTCAACTCAGTACTTCCAAATATAGATTCTTCGGCAGTACGGTCCCGGTAGAGTAGAGGTGATACTTTGTAAAGCTCTTCGGGTTGTATAATGGCTAGCGGCCTTTTGCTGTAGGCTTTGCTGAAGTTGAATGAAAAAACCCTGTATTCAATATAAAGTGAATCAGGCATAGGCTTGATATTCCATCTGAGCAAGCCACCGGTATAGTCCAGCTTGTAATGATTGGTATCGGCAGCAACATCCTTATTCAGCATTACTCTCACTGAGCCGGGTATTATGCTTAAGGTGTCTAATTGAATGGTGTCATTGATAACCTTTAATTTTACAACCCGCTTATTGCTCCAATCCTGTGCCTGAATACTCCCGGCTATCAGCAATGCGCAGCCGAGTACAATTAGCACTACGCCGTACTTAGCCAAACTTAAGTTTGGCTGAGCAGATAGATGGATTCTTATACTTTTGTGCTCAAGCAAATCACCGCTTATTGAAGAGTTGAAAATTAACAATACGAGTTTTGGCCCTTAAAATTATATCTTACAACGTGAATGGTCTGCGGGCGGCAATTAAAAAAGGCTTTCTTGAGTGGCTTGCCAACGAAAATCCTGACATCTTGCTCCTACAAGAGATCAAAGCTAAGGCTGAACAACTCGATTTAGAACCAATTCATAAATTGGGTTATCATACTTATTTCCACAGCGCTCTCAAGCCTGGATATTCAGGAGTAGCAATTTTCACAAAAATTTTACCTGATGCGTTGATAATCGGTTGCGGGCTTGAGCAATACGATAGTGAAGGGCGGATTCTTCGCGCTGACTTTGGCAAACTCACAGTGGTATCCGTATATATACCTTCCGGAAGCATTGGAGATCACAGGCAGGGTTTTAAAATGAAGTTTTTAAAGGACTTCTCAAATTTTGCAACCAAGCTGCTGTCTGAACGTAATCATGCCGTCATTTCAGGCGATTACAATATTTGCCATAAAGAAATTGATATTCACAACCCTGTGTCAAATAAAAATTCCAGCGGATTTTTGCCGGAAGAGCGTCAATGGTTCACAGAATTTTTAGACCTTGGCTTCGTAGATTCTTTCAGATATTTTGATTTAAACCCAGGTATGTACTCATGGTGGACGTTTCGTGCTGGAGCCAGAAGGAAAAATTTGGGTTGGAGAATTGACTATCACATGGTTTCTAAATCACTTGAAAAATTAATGAAAGACGCTCGGATACTTACTCACGTGGAGCATAGTGATCATTGTCCTGTATTATTGGAGATAAATGAATAGAATAATCAAAAGCCTTTTTACTCCAATTACACCATGGAATATCGCGGTGTTGTTCGTTTTCTTTTCGATTGGGTTTTCTTCATGTACTGACGATCAGTCCGTTTCGGAGCGGCACCGTCGCTTTACCGATGATGGCAAGGCATACGGAGGTGTGCTTAGAATCAATATGTCTGAAGAGATCCGAAGTATTTTCCCGCATAATATCATTGATGCATCTGCATTTACTTTAATGAATCAGGTATATGAAGGTCTGGTTTATTTAGAGCACAGCACAAATGAACTTAAGCCAGCAATTGCCGAGAGCTATAAGGTAAGTCCTGATGGCAAGATTTACCGTTTTAATCTCAGACAAGATGTTTATTTTCATGACGACAAAATTTTTGAAGGAAGTATAGGCCGGCAGGTGAAAGCAGAAGATGTGGCCTATTGTTTTACGCGTTTATGTGAACCATCGCCATACAATCAGCTCTATGCTTTTGTAATTGATATTATTTCAGGAGGGCGCGCCCACTACGAAGCAATCGAAATTGGCAAGAATGACCTTTCTAAACCTACCGGAATAAATGTGATTTCGGATTTTGTTATTGAAATTGAACTTGAATATGCCAATTCTACTTTTCTTACAATCCTTACTCACCCATGCTGCTGGATATTTCCAAAGGAATTGTATAAATATGGTAGTGATATCAATAACTGGAGTATAGGAACAGGCCCGTTTAAAGCACGTACCATCAAAATGAATGACGTTTTCATACTAGAAAAAAACAGAAACTATTGGATGCACGACAATCAAGGAAACGCCCTTCCTTTTCTTGATGCTATAAGATGCAATTTTATAAGAAATGAGGAAGATGAATTGAATGAATTTGTAAAAGGAAATCTGGATCTTCTATTCCGCATCCCGTTTAAGGAAGTTGCAAGATTTAGTGCTGCACTTGAAAATAATCCGGAATCTGTGCCTTACTACATCCTTACTGCCCCGGGTTTGCGCACTGAATACTACGGTTTTCAAAATAGGGTAGCCCCCTATGATAATGAGCTTGTACGAAAAGCTTTCAACTATGCCATCGATCGTGTAGCCATTGCCAATGACATATTAATGGGCTATGGTATACCAGCCACTCATGGCTTCGTTCCTCCATCACTTCCCGGCTACATGGGCGATACAATAGAAGGATTCACTTTCGACCCCGAAAAAGCAAAATCTTTACTGGCGCAAGCCGGATACCCTGATGGCAAGGGGTTTCCTGTGGTGACTCTGCAGCTTAACGATGGCAATACAACTGCCCTGAGAGTAGCCGAGGAAATACAGGAAATGCTAAGCGCAAATCTCAACTTAACGATTGAACTGGCAGCACTGCCAAGAGACAAGCACTACGATAGTGTAGAGCTTGGAAGTGTTGGTTTCTGGCGAGATGGATGGATAGCTGATTATCCTGATCCGGAAAACTTCCTGAAGCTATTTCATGGCAAATTGGTGCCTGATGAGAATGTGAAGGTATCTTATCTCAACACGGTAAGATTTAAAAATCAGCGCTTTGATAACTTTTTTGAATCAGCACTTCGTGAGAACGAACCTGAGAAACGCCGAATTTTAATGGTAAGTGCTGACGCAGAAGTGATAAACCGGGCAGCGGTGATTCCTCTTTATCACGAAAAATGGGTATGGCTAGCCTCACGAAGGGTTAAGGGCCTGTACATCGGCACAATGGGCGAATTGAATGTATCAGAAGTATACATTGATGCCGGAAAGGTGGTTAAAGAGCCTGCTTTATAATATGCTTTTTTGCCAAAGGAAGAAGCGTTTCTATCTGCGGCAGTTCTTCATTAGTTTCAATGAGAAAAGCATTACCGGCCGCTTTATCGGTTCGAATAAGTTTCCACTTTATTTCACCGAAGTTCGTAAGCATACCTGTGTTGATTTCAGATAAAAAGTTGGTTACAACATCTTTATACACTTCGTCTCCAAAGGGACGCTGTACTAACCGCACTGTATATGAGTAAACCCGGGTAAGCCTTGATCGCCTGAAGAAGAGATAGCCATGTCGGTAATGCGAAATGACAAGTCCCACAGGGCTGATTTGAATTTGACTTTGTGTTTGATTAAGCTGCTCAATACCTTTATTGTACGTTGAAGAAAGCTGCTTTTCGGCAAAAAGGAGAATTTGATTTAATTCAGCAAGCAAGCCCGATTCATCAGGAACAGGTGCTCTTAAAATAGAAAGGTGTTCAATATCAACATCCTTAATATCTCTCCTAATTGATTCTTCAAAAAGTAATTTACTCTGATTGAATAACTGAATTCGGGCAAAGTGATTACCCAGGTCAGAGATATATGGATAAAATTTGCGTTCAGAGAAGCAATTCGAAACTTCATGTGCATAGGCCAATAGTTGGTACGATTTGTATTCGTAATCAAAAATTGGCTCTGCATACCACGATTCACTTAGCCTAAACATATTTAATAATACCTTTTTTGTGAAAAAATAGTTTCATGTCTGATTTTTCGCGCTCAAAAGGTACCAATTTTGTCTACATTAGTACAAATCATGCAATATGAAAATAATACACGGTTACCTGCCTGCCCTTGCCATATTAGTGACCTTTACTTTAGGTTGCGTGCCACAGAGGCAATACCAAGACACAGTGAATAAACAAAAAGAATGTGAAGAAGAAAATAAGAGCCTAAAGGCAAAATCTGAGAAGATGGAGACCGATTACAACGAGTTCATGTCGAGATATACGCTCTTAGAGCGCAAGGCAGACGCACTTGTGTCTGATACAACCGTTATGGGGAGTTCACTTCGAATTATGCGAAATCAATACGCCCAGATCAATACGCTGAATGATCAGTTACTGAGTAAAACTTCATCGTTGCGCGAGGGGAGCGAAACAGATAAGCTCAAGCTGATGGGCGAATTGGAAGTGTTGCGATTATCACTTATAGCCAAGGAAGATATACTGAATAAACTTGAGAAGACACTGGGTGAGAAAGAATTGGAATTGGTTGAGCGCGAAACAAAACTCCGAGAGTTGCGTGCGAAGATAATTGAAAAGGATTCTGCTATGATAGCTTTGCGTAAAAGCGTGAGCGATGCTTTGCTGGGTTTTGAAGGCAAAGGTCTCACTGTGGAATACCGCAATGGCAAGGTGTATGTGCGCATGGATGAAAAATTGTTGTTTGCCACAGGAAGTACAGTGGTAGACCAGAATGGGCGAAAGGCAATTATTGATTTAGCAAGGGCAATACAGGGGAGAGATGATTTGCGTATTGTGGTTGAAGGTCACACTGATACTGACTCATTCAACAAAACCACATTTCCAAGAAACAATTGGGATCTAAGTGTGCTCCGTGCAACATCTGTGGTGGGTATCATGATTGAAAACTCTGAGATAGACCCTAAGATATTGTCTGCTTCCGGGTTGAGCCAATACCAGCCAATAGACCCGACCGGTAAAGCTAAAAATCGCCGTATTGAAGTGATACTCACTCCAAGACTCGATGATTTATTGCAGATGTTCGAAAGAGCTGAATAGGATTTTACCCGAAGATTTTACGAGGCAGGTCCTGTACGCGACCCACGCTTATAATCTCTACTCCATTCATAGATGGCTTTAGCCCTTTATTCGCAGATGAAATAAAAATACGTTGTATGCCCAATTTACCTGCTTCTGCAATTCGTTGTTCAATTCTTGTAACGGGACGGATCTCCCCTGACAATCCTACTTCCGCCGCAAAACAGTAGCCCTTGTCCAAAATAAGATCCTCTGATGATGACAAGATTGCCGATACAACTGCGAGGTCTGTTGAAGGGTCATTAATTTTTAGTCCGCCGGCAATATTCAGGAACACATCTTTAGCCCCAAGTTTGAAACCACAGCGTTTTTCAAGTACCGCAAGCAGCATATTTAACCGCTTCAAATCAAACCCTGTTGCCGACCTTTGAGGAGTACCATACACCGCTGAGCTTACCAAAGCCTGCACTTCAATGAGCAATGGCCTCACACCTTCCAGAATTGCCGCGGTTGCCGAACCACTTAGCTGGTCACCGTAGGAGGGAAGCAAAAACTCTGATGGGTTTTCGACCGGTTTAAGTCCTGCTGATTCCATTCTGTAAATTCCAAGCTCATTGGTGCTACCAAACCTGTTTTTAGTGCATCGCAGCATGCGAAAGAGGTGTTGACCATCGCCTTCAAATACAGCTACGGTGTCAACCATATGTTCCAGAACTTTCGGCCCTGCTATTGAACCGTCTTTGGTAATATGTCCTACAAGAAATATAGCGATACCCGATTGTTTGGCAAATCGGATCAATGTTGCTGATCCTTCGCGAATCTGAGTTATCGATCCCGGTGAACTCTCTACCCATAAACTCATAAGAGTTTGTACTGAATCTACCACTATCATCGCTGGCTTGAGTTCTTCTGCTTTCGCAACTATTTCAGCCGGATCTGTATTAGTAAGCAGGTATACTTCATTTGCCGAAAGGCCAATGCGCCGTGCTCTTTGAGCTATTTGCTCGGTGCTTTCTTCACCAGAAACATACAATACCTTACCCTGATTGAAATTTAACGCCAACTGAAGCAGCAGAGTGGATTTGCCAATTCCTGGTTCACCCGCAATTAGCACAACCGATCCAGGCACCAGACCACCGCCCAGAACTCGGCTCAATTCATCGTCAGGTAAGCTATAACGGGCTATTGGAGCCTCAGGAAGTTCACTTATAAGTATCGGAATCTGAACTTCGCGCTTATCACGCGCTGGCCTATATCCCAGGTGGTCGGCAAAGCCGCCTTTTATACCTGTAACTACAGTTTCTTCGGCAAACTGATTCCACTCTCCGCATGACGGACACTTACCCTGCCATTTTGGAGATTCAAAGCCGCAGTTTTTGCAAAAGAAGGCGGTCTTTGCCTTAGCCATTTGCCAAAGTGTTTATAACTGATGTGGTGGAATAACCATCCACAAGATTAATTGCAACGGTTTCTTTACCGCTTGCACGCTGCAAATCTGAGCCTACAATATATCTCCGGTCTGATGGATTTGTGATATTTGGATCGTAATCCCCGCCTTTCACGATTACGTCTGGCAGCAATATCTTAATTAGTTCATATGGGGTTGAATCGTCAAATATGATGACCGAATCAACCATTTGTATTGAGGCGAGGATAAATGCCCTGTCGTTTTCATTGTTAATTGGGCGTTTTGGCCCTTTTCCCAATGTCCGGACCGAAGCATCGCTGTTCAGTCCAACTATCAATTTGCTTCCTAAAGCTGCGGCCTCGGCCAGAAGCGAAATATGCCCCTTATGGAGAATATCAAAAACACCATTGGTAAAAATGATATGGGCACCTTTTACACGCCAGGCAGCTACCATATAGTGGGCTGTTTCCAGTGGTCTTACTTTTCGTGAAATAATATCAATGTTCGTCATAGGATTTCTTTTTGTTTTTAAGGTAAATCGGTAACAAAATCAAACTTAGTCCTCCTACTATCACTATCATAGTAGTTTGTGAGAACCAAAGAATCCAGCCCAGGGCAAAACCAGTTTCTTCTGGCACACCGTATAGTGTGAGCACTTCCATAATTCCTACCGGAAAAGCCCCAATACCTCCCGGTATGAGCACAATGGCAAAACTTCCCACAACAAATCCTGCAGATATAGCATCAACTCCAAGATAAGCAGTTTGTTCAAGAGAGAAAAAACAGAGCCAAAACATGGCAATATATAGCATCCAGATAGCAACAGTGGCAACAATGTACGCTCCTCGTTTTTTCATCCTGATCACACTTCGAATACCTTCAATCAAGCCATCAATAAAATTAAAAATCCAGCCAAACAGAGGATTCGCTCTCTTGCTTCTAAGCCAGCGTAAAGCCAATAAAACAAGTAAAATTAAAGTAAGAAATACCAACCAGAATAAAGGCGAACCGAGTTTATTGAATAATGTTCCTTCAAGTGCATCAGCGTACTTTTTAAGCGCGGCATATTGCATGATAAGTGTAGCAGTGCAAATGATAAGAAGTATGATAAAGTCGAGAGCCCGTTCGGCCATGATTGATCCAAAACCTTTCTGGAATGGAACACCATGATAGCGCTGTAGCACTATAGCTCTGGTTGCCTCACCTACACGCGGTAAGACCATATTTACCATGTAGCCGCTCATTACCGCCATAAAGTTTGACGATACTGGCACTTCGTAACCCATAGCTTCTAATTGAAACTTCCAGCGATAACCCCTGATGTAATGACTTAAAACACCAAGGCAGAATGATAAGCCAACCCAGAAGTAGTTGGCGCCTTTAAATGCTTCAAATAAAGCCGTGCGCTGAGCAGAATCCAGTTGATTATAGATATGAATTACCAAATACACCCCCAAACCTAGAGGGAGTATAATTTTAAGTAATTGTAATAACTGTTTCTTCAAAATATTCAGTTTCAAAGTGTAAAGGTATGCAACCTTATACCAGGGACATTCAATCCGGAAATGGCTATATAATTTGCATATTATCTATAAGTCGTACTCCACCAATTTTGGTAGCTAAGAGTGCGCGGATATACCCTGGGAATGTAGGAGTTTCAACAGACATCAAATTTTCAGCATCAACTACGGCAAAATATTCAACGTCAATCTCAGGAAAATTTTGGAGGTGTTCTAAGCCGATTTTTGCCAAATTATTGACCGGGGTTTTGCCAAAAGCCGATTTCACCTTTAGAAGTGATTTGTTGAGTTCCGCTGCCAGTAACTTATCCTGGTGTTTGAGTAATACATTTCGCGAACTCATTGCAAGTCCATTCTCTTCGCGCATAATATCACAGCCTGTAAGTTGAACATTCAGTGCATATTGACTAGTCAATGCCTTAATGACTAAAAATTGCTGATAGTCCTTAAGCCCAAAGTAAGCCCTGTCGGGAATTACAATTTCGAAAAGCTTTTTAACAACTGAGGCTACGCCGTTGAAATGTCCGGGACGGTATGCGCCTTCTAGCATCGTGGTAATGTCTCCAAGATCGAAGATCAACGTTTCGGGCAAAGGATAGATTTCATTGGTCAGTGGTGCAAAAAGAATGTCGCACCCAATATTGACAAGCATCTCAGTATCTCTTACTATTGTTCTTGGATACCTCTCAAAATCTTTAGGATCGTTAAATTGTGTTGGATTTACAAATATAGAGCAAACTGTAATATCATTTTCACCGATTGATCTCGTTATAAGGCTTATATGACCTGCATGCAAAGCCCCCATCGTGGGCACAAACCCGATTTCCTGCTTATGATTGCGTGCATCAGTTAAAACTTCTGTAAGCTGCTTTTTCGAGTTAATAATTTGCATTACAGCAATTTACGGGTGAATATTTGACCAGCCCCAAAATGGGCAAGGGCGCCAAAGCTAAATGATAAGCTTGAGAATCCGGGAAAAAATCTTTAATTTTGTATTCTAATTTACACACCAAAGCTCTTTTATGAAGAAGACCAAGGTTCTCTATGTATCACAGGAAATTACTCCATTCCTTCCAAAAAACGAAATATCCGAAATATCAAGAAATCTTCCTCAGGGAATACACGAAAAAGGCAAAGAGATTCGCGTTTTTATGCCCAGATATGGGGCTATAAATGAGCGCAGACATCAGCTTCACGAAGTTATTAGGTTGTCAGGGATGAACCTTGTCGTCAACGATACAGATCACCCACTAATCATCAAAGTAGCTTCTATTCCTACAGCAAGGATGCAGGTTTACTTCATCGACAATGAAGACTATTTTCAGAGAAAGGCTGTGCTGAGCGATAAAAATGGCAAGCATTTTTCAGATAATGATGAGCGCTCTATGTTCTTCTGCCGTGGTGTTTTGGAAACGGTTAGAAAGCTCGGATGGGTGCCTGATATCATTCACTGTCATGGCTGGTTTACATCACTTTTACCTCTATATGTAAAGAAGTTGTACAACGATGACCCACATTTTGCAGATACTAAAGTGATATTTTCTGCATATAACCCAGAGCAAACAGGTTTACTTGATGCCAAATTACCCGGCAAGCTGAAGCTCGACGGAATTTTAGCTGAAGACCTCAAGCCAATGGCATCAAATTCAATATCTGATTTGTACAAGTTGGCCCTGGCTTTTTCTGATGGAGTAGTTTACGGAAGCAAAGACCTTACAAGCGATATTACAGATGTAATTGAGAAATCGGGTTTAGCCGCACTGCCATACTGTGAACCAGAAACCTGCGTTAAATCATACAATGATTTTTACGATGCCATCCTTGAAGAAAACTCTGTGCTTGCAGAATAAGCCAATCATATTTATGACTTCACTTGCGAAGCGGCCAATATATTTGGCCGCTCTCTTTTTTTTAATTTTGATGGGCGGCATAACTTCATGCGAAAAGCCTGAAAGAGATATAGGTCTTGATCTTCAACCCGATGAAAGTATTTTGGGAGTAGGAACTATCGATACTTTTACTGTTGTGGCCTATACTCTACCCGAAGATTCAATTAGATCTGATAAAGTTACACCCGCACTTTTTGGTGCTTATACCGATCCGGTTTTCGGTTTTGCAAAAGCTGGGCACGTGTCTGAATTAAGGCTTTCGAGTAGTAATCCGGTTTTTGTAAGCGCTGGCACCGTATCAACGGATATCCAAGTAGATTCTGTCGTTCTCATTTTGGCCTATAACTACACAGAAGCTTTAAATACCAACTCATCTCATTATGGCAACCTCGGTGCACAATACATCCAGGTATTTGAGATTTCAGACAGTTTGTCGCCTGATTCGAGCTATTATCACACCAGAATACCGCGAATTACAGGAGAGGATGTAGTTGAATCAGGTAATAATTTAATCACTCCATCGCCTGGGGACTCCATTGTAGTAGGAGGCAAATTATCGGAACCTCAAATCAGGATTAAACTTAAACCTTCATTCGTTGAAAGGTTTTTTCTTAATACAATACCTGGGGAGCCAATAAGCCCTACCGAGTTTGTGTCACTGTTGAAAGGAGTTTATGTAACAGTAGATGAAACACAGTTTAATACCAATAAATCTGGGATTGTCTACTTCGATACATTCAACGACCGCAGCAAAATTACATTGTACTACAGGAATACACAGCTCCAAGACACAGTGGAATATTCGTTCAATTTCAGAGGAGCCACAGGCAAATACAATACTTTTAAGCAAGATCACTCGCTCTCAGAGCTATCCTTATATCAGCAGGTTATTGAAAATAATAAGGCCGCGGGTTTGCAAGATCTATACATTCAGGCCATGGGTGGTACTAAAATCAGAATTGAGCTACCTCATATTCATAACCTTCAGAATATTGATAATATTTCGGTCAATCAGGCCGCGATATTTCTTCCTGTAAGAGCTCTAAGTACGAAGACATTTAAACCCCCAATAGGTCTATTTATTCTTGCACTTGATGAAGTTGGCAACGCCTTTCTTATCGACGATCAGTTAGATGGATCCGTATTTGTTGATGGAGTATATGATGAAGACAAGCAGGCCTATCGCTTTACGGTATCCCGATTTCTTCAACAGGTAGTTTTAGGAAATCGCGAATTTCACGGATTCGAAATAGTAACAAGTCGGGCTGCATTTTCGGCTAACCGGGTAGTATTGAATGGCCCTCAATATCCTGACCCTCTCCTTCCCGAAAAGAATCTTAAATTGGCCATTACTTTGACTAAATTCTGATAAGCCATGTGTGGAATTGTAGGTTACATAGGGCCTAGGGAAGCCTATCCTATTCTAATAAGCGGCCTTAAAAGGCTTGAATACAGGGGCTATGACAGCGCCGGGGTGGCAGTTATTAAGAATGGGGAGATCATAGTTAAGAAATGCCAAGGAAAGGTTGCCAACCTTGAAAAGCTAGTGAATGATGCCGGGGGACTGAAAGGGCACATTGGCATAGGCCATACACGATGGGCTACCCATGGCGCACCAAATGATGTGAATGCGCATCCCCATAGTTCTGATTCGGGTAACATGGTAATGATTCATAATGGAATCATCGAAAATTATAACTCGCTTAAAGCAGAGCTAATATTGCGCGGACATAAATTCCGAAGCGAAACTGATACTGAAATATTGGTGCATCTCATTGATGACATAAAACGTAACGAAAAAGTGTCAACACTTGAGGCAGTTCGTATTGCGCTGAATGAGGTAATTGGTGCTTATGCAATTGTGATTTTAGATAAAGATGACCCCAAGCATCTAATTGCTGCAAAAAAAGGCAGCCCGATGGTAATTGGGATAGGAGCGAAGAATGAATTTTTTATTGCGTCAGATGCAACGCCAATTGTTGAGTATACCAAGAATGTGGTGTACCTCGAAGATGAAGAAATTGCAATAGTTGGTCTCGAGCATGGTTTTAAGCTGATGAACATTAAAAATCAGCAAAAAACTCCTTATGTGCAGGAACTTGAGCTAAAGCTTGAAGCCCTTGAAAAGGGAGGCTATGACCATTTCATGCTCAAAGAAATATATGAGCAGCCGCGATCCATTCGAGATAGTATGCGTGGTAGGCTGCGTGTAAGCGATGGACTTGTTGAGCTTGGTGGTATTCGTGATTATATGCAAAAGTTTATTAATGCCAAGCGCATTATAATTCTTGGCTGTGGTACAAGCTGGCATGCTGGCTTGGTAGGTGAATACCTCTTTGAAGATTTGGCGAGAATTCCTGTTGAAGTAGAATACGCATCAGAATTCAGGTACAGGAATCCGGTCATTTTTGAAGATGATGTAGTAATAGCCATTTCGCAATCAGGAGAAACAGCAGATACACTGGCAGCAATAGAGCTTGCCAAATCAAAAGGAGCCACCATCATAGGTGTGTGCAATGTTATTGGCTCATCCATACCAAGAGCAACTCACGCAGGTTCGTATACTCATGCAGGCCCTGAAATTGGTGTTGCAAGTACCAAGGCTTTTACAGCTCAGGTTACGGTGCTCACCCTCATGGCACTCCATGTTGCCCATCAAAAAGGATCGATAACCAGCAGCCGCTATCACAGATTGCTAATAGAACTTGACGCCGTACCTGAAAAAGTAGAGCGTGTATTATTGCAAAATGATCTTATAAAGAAAATCTCTGCTATTTACAAAGACGTATCAAATGCACTTTACTTAGGCCGGGGTTACAATTTTCCTGTTGCCCTAGAAGGAGCATTAAAACTCAAGGAGATTTCATACATCCATGCCGAAGGATATCCCGCTGCAGAGATGAAACACGGGCCTATTGCTCTTATCGATCAGGCAATGCCTGTTTTTGTTATTGCTCCAAGAGCAGGAGCATATGAAAAGATTGTCAGCAATATTCAGGAGGTAAAGGCGAGAAGAGGGCAGATCATTGCTATTGTTACAGAAGGTGAGGAACAGATTACAAACATGGCTGACCACATTATTGAAATTCCCGATGCAGATGAATGTCTTATGCCACTAATTTCTGTTATTCCTCTGCAATTGCTTAGTTATCATATCGCTGTGATGCGTGGCTGCAATGTTGATCAACCCCGTAATCTTGCAAAATCTGTAACGGTAGAGTAAAGAATTAATTTATTTTGCAAGTCCTGACACAAGTTATCGAAAAGAAACTACCTTCGCGGCCTGTTTTTAAATAAACTAAAACTTATGAAAAAGTCGATTGTAGCCCTTTTTGCAATTTGTTCACTTGCGATCGCATCTTGCGGAGGAAACTCTGGCAAAGTTGAAGAAGCAAAAGAACTCACAGATGATCTGGTAGAAGACATGAATGAAGCAGCCGAACCTGTTGAAGAGGTGGTTGATTCAGTTTCTACTGAATTGGAAGCAGCAGAGTAATTTTGTTCCTTGGTAAAACTGAAAGAGGCGGGCTCATTGAGCCCGCCTCTTTTTTTTCAATGGTATTTTGCCAATTGATCAGATGATCATGCCCGCCCCTACAGTTTTGTTCGTCGCCTCGTCTATGAGAATGATGCTGCCCGTAATTCTATTGCGATTGTAACGGTCATAGAATAAAGGCACTGTGGTTCTGATTGAAATTCGCGCAATGTCATTCGGTTTTATCAATTTATCGTCTTCAAGACGATGGAGGGTATTGATATCTACTTTATAGCGAATATCCTTTACGATGCATCTTGCGTCGCGCGTGGTATGTTTGATTGCGTATTTACCGTTGAGAACCAACGGCTGATCGCCCATCCAACATACCATCATTTCTATATCCTGGCTTATTTCTGGAGAGTTGTTAGTGCGCACAATCATATCGCCTCTGCTGAGGTCAAAATCGTCTTCCAGGCAAATGGTAACACTCATCGGGGCAAAAGCTTCATCAATTTCACCATTGAAAGTATTTATTGATGAGATTTTCGTTGTAAAGCCTGAAGGTAAAAGCATTACATCATCTCCTTTCTTAAAAACACCTCCTGCAATCCTACCCGCATACCCTCTGAAATCGTGAAATTCTTTTGTTTGTGGACGAACTACATATTGAACAGGAAAGCGGCAATCTACATGATTATGGTCGCCTGAAATATGAATGTTTTCAAGTGTATACATCAATGTAGCACCTTGATACCAATTCATTTTCGTTGATTTATTCACCACATTATCGCCTTTCAACGCGCTTATTGGTATAAATCGAATATCATTCACCTCAAGTTTAGAGCAAAATGCAACAAGTTGTTGGCGAATTTCTTCAAATCGCTCTTCGTTGAAGTCAACGAGATCCATTTTGTTGATGCAGAATATTATATGTGGTATTTTCAGCAAGGATGCAATAAACGAGTGGCGGCAAGTTTGTTCTATCATGCCCAGGCGTGCATCTACAAGTATTATAGCAAGGTTGGCAGTAGAAGCACCGGTAACCATGTTTCGGGTATACTGAATATGCCCAGGAGTGTCCGCCACTATAAATTTGCGTTTAGGAGTAGCGAAATACCTGTATGCCACGTCAATAGTTATCCCTTGTTCACGTTCTGCACGCAGGCCGTCGGTAAGCAAGGCGAGGTTCACCTCTTCCTCACCACCCAATCGTGCGCTGGCACGCTCAATGGCTTCCATCTGATCTTGAAAAATGCTCTTGCTATCGTAGAGCATTCTGCCAATAAGGGTTGATTTACCATCGTCTACACTACCAGCAGTGGTGAAGCGGAGCAAATCCATGTCGAGGTATGAATGCTGTTTGGTCATTCTGTAATTCTTTGTAGGTTAGAAATATCCTTGTTTTTTGCGGTCTTCCATTGCTGCCTCACTTCGTTTATCGTCTGAGCGGGTTCCGCGCTCTGTTGTTCTGGATGATGCAACCTCTTCGATTATCTTCTCAAGAGAGTCAGCGTCAGAAACTACAGCCCCGGTGCAAGTTATATCGCCAATGGTTCTAAAGCGAACCATTTCTTCAAATACCACTTCATTTGGCTTTCGCTGAATAACTTCCGTAGCAGCCAATAGTGCTCCATCACGATCAAATACCCTGCGGCTATGGCTAAAATAGATGGAAGGTATCGCAATATTTTCGTGCAAAATATATTGCCAAACATCCATTTCGGTCCAATTGGATATCGGAAATACCCTGAAATGTTCTCCCAAATGTTTTCGACCATTGAAAATGTTCCACAATTCGGGTCTTTGGTTTTTCGGGTCCCACTGGCCAAATTCGTCTCGATGGCTGAAGAACCTTTCTTTGGCTCTCGCTTTTTCTTCATCTCTTCTTCCCCCACCCATGGCTGCGTCAAATTTTCCTTTCTCAAGGGTTTCGAGAAGGGTCACGGTCTGCAATACATTGCGGCTTGCACCAAATCCTTTTTCTTCAATAGCCTTCCCTTCATCGATTGATTGTTGAACGCTGCCTACTATCAGTTGAGCTCCAGTCTCCTTCACGAGCCAATCTCTGAAATCAATAGTTTCGGGAAAGTTATGCCCTGTATCAACATGCAATAGAGGAAAAGGAACCTTTGCAGGCCAAAAAGCTTTTCGCGCAAGGTGAAACATTACAATGGAATCTTTTCCACCGGAAAAAAGCATGACCGGATTTTCAAATTGCGCAGCAACCTCGCGCAAAACGTAAATCGACTCAGACTCTAACTCTTTAAGGTGTGTCAAACTGTATGATTGCATTAGTCAATCTTTATTAAGGGTAAAACAAAATTTAAAAGTTCATTCGCAGCTTCATCTACAGATAGATTTGCTGTTTTGATTGTAATAGCAGGATTTGTAGGTTGCTCAAACGGAGCATCAATTCCGGTAAAGTTCTTTATTTCTCCGCTGCGCGCTTTTTTATATAATCCTTTTACATCACGAGATTCGCATATTTCAAGTGGCGTGTCAATGAAGCACTCAATAAAATCTTCTTCGCCAATAATTTTTCTGGCCAAAGAGCGAATATCTTCAGTGGGGCTTACAAAGCAATTGATTGTAATGACACCACAATTGATAAATAGCCAATTCACTTCAGCAATTCTTCTTATGTTTTCGTAACGACCGTCGCCGGTAAAATTGAGATCTTTATTTAACCCGTCTCTCACATTGTCGCCATCAAGAAGTTGTGTGAGATAGTTCATATCATGTAACTTTCGCTCTACTATCTTCGCTAATGTGGTCTTTCCTGAGCCCGAAAGCCCTGTCATCCAGATAGATTTTGAACGTTGATTTAACAGCGTTTCTTTATCGCGACGATGTAGTATTTCGTCATAAATGGTGAAGATGTTATTTGGACGTTCTTCCATGTAGAGTTTGCGGGGACAAAAATACAAATACTTATTAGTGGACTTTCATCGAATTCGGTGTACTTACAAACTTAATTTTAGTTTCACAAAAAGAGAATTTTCAGTTTACGTTCATTCGGTCTTGTTTCATTATAATTGCATTTCGTAACTTGCGCACTGCCAAAACCGTAAGGGGTCGTCAGTATCCCCTTAAAATGAGTTGAATATGAAGTTCAAATTATCAAACTACGAGAAGCTGCTTTACATAGTTCTCGACCTATTGATGCTCAATACAGCATTTGCCGTGGGCTTCAGTTTGAAGTTTAAGTCATTTGATCAGCTACTGAAGTCAGATTATCTCATACTTTTCATCTTCATAAATTTCACTTGGCTGCTCATAGCCAAAATAGGCGATTACAGTTTGGATAACCGCCGCCGCAAAACTATAGCTGTATATTGGGACTTCATTAAGGCGCTGTTTTTCAATCTTGTATTAAGCCTATCTTTTATCTCACTTTTGCATGGACAATACAGTAAAACATTCATTCTTAAATATTATCTTCTCTTTTTCATCTTAGGAGGCCTTTCCAGAATTCTGTTCAATTGGTATTTGAAAATGTACCGCAAAAAAGGATTTAACTTTCGTAGGATGGTGGTGGTAGGAGTCAATCCCTTCTCAATTGATTTTGTAAATGAAATTATTCAGCACCCTGAGTATGGCTATAAGTTCCTAGGATTTTTTGGATTCAACAACTCGGAAGAACATGAGAATATAAGGGTGCAGAAGTTTGAGCGTATCCATAATTTTCTGCTTGAATATGAAATTGATGAAGTGTATATCGCCTTGCCATCAGACCCTGATTACCACATAAAAGAATTGATCAAGTTCTGCCATCTTAACTACATTAAAATGAACTTTCTCAACGAGTTCATTCATCTTCTAAATAAGAAGACCATCCAGGTGAATATGGACTATAATGGGCCTACACCTATTGTTTCTGTAGCAAAAGAACCGCTTGAAATTACTGCCAATAAGTTTTTGAAAAGAGTATTTGACATACTTTTTAGTGCTGTAGCATTTGTATTAATTTTTTCCTGGCTTTTTCCTATTGTTGCTTTGTGTATCAAGCTAAGCTCGCCGGGACCTGTGTTTTTCAAGCAGAAGCGCACCGGACTTGATGGTTATTCTTTTCATTGTTATAAATTCAGAACCATGAAGGTGAATAATGAAGCAGACACCAAGCAGGCTTCAGAAGGCGATACCCGAATTACAAAGGTTGGAGCGCTGCTTCGCAAAACAAATATAGATGAGCTACCCCAATTTATCAATGTGCTTGCAGGCGAAATGTCGGTGGTGGGACCAAGACCCCACATGCTTTCGCATACAAGAATATACTCAAAGCTTATTGCTCCTTTCATGGTGCGTCACTGGGTGAAACCAGGAATTACTGGTTTGGCTCAGGCCAAAGGTTTCAGAGGCGAAACCAAAGAAGTAAGACAGATGTACCAACGGGTCCGTATGGACGTATTCTATATTCAAAATTGGTCATTTTGGTTCGACCTGAAGATTGTGTTCATGACAGTCTGGAATATGATTACCATGCAGAAAACCGGAGCTTAATCAAACAGGTTTGAAAGTTATTATTTCATCATTTGCCGGCAAGTATTCAAACCAAAGGCAAATTGAAGGCTTAAGCCATTTCCTCAGTGTAAATTGAGCTTGATTATTATCTGAATTTTGGCACTACAAATAGAATGAATAAGATAATAAAGAAATTAAAGAAAAAACTCTTCAGGAAAGGAGGTAGTGATGCGAATGTGAAGGAAGTTGTAAAAGGAGGATCCATCGCATTTTTATATCGCCTCGCTACCATGGCAATCAGTTATAGTCTGATGATTTTCATTTCTCGAAAGCTAGGCGAAGAAGGCATTGGTATTTACAATCTTTCAATTGCCATACTTGGTATTCTCGTTATGGTGGGGTGTATGGGATTCAACACATCCGTAGTTCGATTCGTTTCTCAATACAATACCCAAGGTAGGTATGTTACAATTGAGAAACTATTTGTCACGATGACAAAATTTACAGTGCCGTTGAGTGTACTCATGGGCATTATTCTATTTCTGCTCGCTCCATATTTGGCCCATGTAGTATACCATGATCCAGAGCTTCAGCTTCCTTTCAGAATCACGGCTATCATTGTTCCTTTTATGGTATTAGGGACTGTAAATGTTGAATTTATCCGGGGCTTTAAGCTGGTACATATCAGTGAATTGTTTAGAAACTTGTTTACCCAGTTTATATCATTGGTTGGCCTTTTGGCAGTTTCATACTTCGTTCTTTATAATCACTACCCGCTCATCTTCTTTGGCATAGGTTGGTTGATCAGTGCTTTTTTTACGACTCTTTTTATAACAAAGATAATACGCCGCAAAAAAGGTGAACAATTAGAAAATACCGACAACAGTTTTTCGCTAAAACATCATTTGTTAATATCGCTACCAATGATTTTAACGTCATTCATTCAGCTTATTAATGGCAAGGTGGATACAATAATGATTGGTGCTTTTGAAACTACGGCGATTGTGGGAGTATTTTCAGTGGCCTATAAAATTTCTGACATAACCAATTTTGCCTTGGGGGCGTTGAAGACTATTGCAATGCCTAAAATTTCGGAGCTTTTTTGGTCTGAAAAGATGGATGAGTTGAATAGTGTTGTTCAGTACTCAACCCGAATCATATTTATGTTTTCAGCACCAGTATGCATTGTACTCCTCCTGTTTCCAGAAACGGTTCTCTTTCTGGTAAAAGAAGAATTTGTAGCAGGTGCAATGACGTTAAGAATTTTTGCGGTTACCCAATTAATCAATGCATTGTCAGGCATGGTAGCGGTATTTCTCAATATGACTGGCAATCAATTGTATTTCACAAAGTTAGTAGCAATCACAACAGGGATGAACATCATTCTTAACCTGATTTTTATTCCTATGTACGGAATGGAAGGAGCCGCCGTAGCTACGCTTATAAGTGTAGTTGCCTGGAACGTTACGGGTGCAATATTTATATATCGCAAGTATCGAATCACCACATTTTTCAACCCGTTTATGATCCTGAAAAAACAACCTTAAGTCTTTTCATACCATACCCTAAGGTCTCGTCCAAGTATCTTTTCAAGTTTTAAAATATCGCTCATGTATTGAGCCATTAGTCTTTTCCTGGCATCAGGTGTAATTCTTTGACCCTTTGTAAGATTCTTTGCTTTTGCATTTTTACGAATCTGTTCTCTTTTCTCTTTCGAGAAAAACATACGAAACACCGGCCTAATCAATGATTTAAAGGGATTTTCGTGGGTAATAAACTTTTGAAAAACTTTGAATTTGGCTTCACCTGATGGATTATATACTCTTTCTACAATAAGGTCATTTTTAGGAGGAAGTCCCAAAAAGACAAACAACTCGTTCATTACGGTTTTCGGGTCTTTGACGAACTCTTCATAGATCAAAACCTTACAATTCTTAAATTTTTGGATGTACGCGTCAACCTGATCCGAATAAAAACCCACATCCTTGTGCATCCACATAAAATCCCATTTGGATTCTTTTCGCTCCTGCTCCAAGGCTAAGGCTTCTTCGAATGAAGCAGTTTCATGAATATCTTTTACAAAATGCATGTAGGAAGAAAAACATCTCTCCGCAGGGTTTCGAAGTACGATCAATATTTTAACATCATCACCCAGTGTTTTTTTGATGATAGGGATTGAAACTTCATGATGATAGAGATAGCCTGTGCCAATCTCACCTACCATTTTACCCTGAGCTGATGGATAGAGAGCCTTGTATTGATCAAAGCCTAGTACAAGATCAGCTTGGTCTCTTTGATGTGGATATGGAAGTGAAATATTCTTATAGATATCCTTCATAAAGTAGAATGTTTCTTTTACAGGAATGGAAATATCTGGGTGCTGCCTGAGGTAATGATATATTGAAGTTGTGCCTGCTTTTGCAGTGCCTACAAAAAGGAATTTGGGTAATTGAGTACTCATAGTAGGGTAATTATCATTTCAGCCAATGGCTGAGGTCACGGTTTATCAATGTTGCCAGCTTTCCGATATCTTCTCTATAAGTTTCCTGCAAGAAAGCTTTTGTATCCGGATTCATTTCGTCCCTTTTAAGAAGCAACTCCATCATTTTGTCCCTTCTATTGAGCATCGACGATTTTAACCTTCCGGGAAATAAACCCACAATTGATTTCAGCACTTTGTTTTTCCTAAGCAGATTTACAGCAGCCTGATTCTTTGGGATACCACTGGGATTGGCATTTAAACCTCGCTTTACTATAATGGGTTCCAGTCCCAAACTGCTGAATATTTTATTACATATTCCCTGTGCGTCTTTTAAATCTTCAGTCAGATAGACTTCACAATTCTCAAAATGCTCTTTGAATGCCTTTACTTGTTCAGAGTACATTCCATATTGGATGTAGTCATAACCCCACCTGATTAGTCGTCTGCGGGCAATGACATCGGAGTTTATGGCCTTTTCGAAAGGCAAGTCTTCCAAACCATTTCTCACAAGGAATGTGTAATGTGAGTAAGCGCGATAGATAGGATTTCGCAGAATGATGAACACTTTCACATCTCGCAAGCACTCACCATAGAGCGCCTGCATGTTTGAGATAGACTGTTCGGCAGTGTAGAGGTATGAAGTTGATGCATCACCCAATTGGGCATTATTCGGAGCATCTTGATATAAGCCTAGATAATCCTGCGTATTCCACACCAGATTAGAAACGAATTCCTTGTCGGTATAATCTGGTTTTTCGCCTCCGAAACTAAAATAGAAAGGCTCTTTCTTTCCTTTCGGGAAATGAATAGACGGGTGCTGCTGCAATAATTTATACAACGTCGTAGTTCCGCTTTTGGCGGCTCCAGGTACAATAAAGTCCGGCAATCTATAACCTGAAGGTTCTTTTGACGTAATCAACATATCGCTGGGCGAAATTACTGAAAGCATTGTTAAAGATGACGTATGCTTTTCGTTATTTTGTATCCTGATAATAGAATAATCGAACACGAAAGGAAAGTGTAGAAAATTCTGACTATAATTAATCTATGAGATTGACATACGGAGGGTTGGAAGCAAACTTCCCCGATATATTCATTGTAGGTGCCGCCAAAAGCGGTACCACTTCATTGGCGTTTTTTTTAAAACAGCACCCCGATGTTGCCATTCCGCGAAAAGAACCGGGATTTTTTGCCTTCTACGATCGCCCTCAAAGTGAGATACCATCGGGTATCAGGGATAGACAAGTTGTAGAATTGAAAGCATTCGCTGAATTGAATAGATCAGTCAAACCCGGTCAACAACTTTGTGATTCTTCTGTCGCATATTTGACCAACTATAGCCATACTATATCAAATATTCAGAAAATCTATGGAAAACGCTCAGATGAACTCAAGTTTACTATAGTACTAAGAAACCCTGTTGACAGGGCTTTTAGTCATTACCTCATGTTTGTGAAAAACGGACTTGAGGCCTTGCCTTTTGAAGAAGCAATAAAGCCTGAGCATGTTAAAGCCAGAATCTCAGAGCAATTGGGATATGACTACCTCGGCAACAGTCTTTATTACGCACGTGTGAGGGCCTTTATCGACAACTTTCCCCATGTGAAAGTATACCTTACGGAAGATTTAAAAGACGCAAAGGCAGTTTTGAAAGACTATTTGGGCTTTCTCGAACTGTCAGATCAGGTGAAGATTGATACTGATACAAAGCTTAATCCCAGTGGTCTTCCGAAGAATAAAACGCTAGTGCGCTCCTTGCATAAACGTTCGGCATTAAAAAATTTCTTGAAGAAGATATTACCCGATAGCCTGCAATTCAGGCTAATATCAGTGAAGTCTAATTTGCTTGAAAAGAATATCACAAGGGTTATAATTGACCCGGGTTTAAAAGCCCAACTACTTGAAGAGTATTTTAAAGATGATATTTTAAATTTGCAAAAACTCTTGAACAGAGATTTAAGTCACTGGTTAAAAAGTAACAACTAGAAAAGAATAGGTATGGAAGTTGGAGGCGCAAGGTTGGTACGTACAGGTTCTTTAGAATCGGTTTTTTCGAAAACTTTCTTCTATGGGATCTTTTTGTTTTTCAGCCTGATGTTAACTTACAGGGTGTTGCTTATCAGCCTTATACCTGAGGTAGAACTCGTGCTCGAAGCCCTATATGAAGTCGTGTTGGTTTTTTATTTTATATACCGTGTTATACGGCGGGTTTCAATAGGCGATTTTAGAGTGAACCTGTTCGAGCTTTACATTCTAGGGCTCATAATTCTTCCTGTTTTTTCATCTGTTGCCGCGCTGAGAGAGTTTGGGCAGCCCATTTATTATGGGTTGGCGAGCCAAAGGGAATTCTATTTGTTTTTGGGCGTCCTAGTGGTTTACAATATGCTCCGGAGTGGAGAAATCACCATCAAAATGGTTGAAAGGGCATTTCTTGTAGTTGCATGGTTTACTGCCCTGATGTTTTATTTCATGACGCTTTTCACTGATCCGAGGCAGTATATTGATACAGGTTTGGCAGGTGCAAATACGCTTAAGGGCGAATCGGCTTTTTACCGTTTTAATATGGTTTTCATTTTTTTTGGCAGCATTTACTATTCGGTGAAAGCATTTATTGAACGCAAGCCTTTTTACCTTGCTCATGCTGTTTTCTTTGCCTTCTATTGCGTGGCCTTCAGGCTTGACCGAACTACAATAGCGGTAATGGGAGCTGGCGTTATTGCATTCTTTTTCTTCGAAGTAAGGCTTAACAAAAAGGTCGCATTTCTTCTTGCATCCTTCGTACCCGGAATATTATTGATCATTTTAGTATATCTTTTTGCTGACAAAACCTTTGACACGTATGAATTGATGTTTAAGGATGCGTTCGCAACATCAACAGGTGGCGTATCGCAGCAAGGTTATGAATCAGTGCGTATATACGAGGCCGGAATTGCACAACAACAAATAGACAAAAACCCTTTCTGGGGAAACGGTTCGGTTAGCCAGCAATGGGTACCCGGAGGATACAACTATTTCTTCAGGTACTTCTATGCATCTGACGTGGGTTATCTTGGGCAAATTTTTTTGTATGGATACATCGGAGCTGCATTTCTTTACGGACAATATCTTTTGGCGTTATATTATATTCTGCGCATCAAGCATATTACGGGCAACGTGTTCTTATCTACACTGAAGTTCTTTCTTTTGGCATTGGCACTTGACTCAATTACTACAGGATTTCTAACTGTTTACTCTTCTCAAACAGTAACGGTGGTTATGCTCTTATGCTACTTTTACGAAATGGATAGGAAGCTGGGAGCTCAGTTAGCTTCAGAACGCGTCGGCAAAAGCCAAGAGAAAAAGACGGCTTTACAACTTAATCAGGGGTAGTATCGTAGCATAAGTTATGGCCCCTTTAATTCTTAAAATGCAAAGCGCCAATAATGGCAAATTAATGATGAATCTATCTGAGTATACCGATTGGCCTTACGAATCGCGACCTAATTTTTTTGTAATTGGCGTCGTGAAAGGGGGAACAACTTCTTTATACCATTATCTCGATCAGCATCCAGAGGTTTATTTACCATCAGTTAAAGAAACCAATCACTTTGCCCGATTTGATATTGATGAAAAACATTTCTTCCCGAACTATGCTCTGGATATAAAATTGGACTTGGACAATTACATTGCCTCAGGGATGAAAGAGAAAGTACACATCGCGCACGTCAATAATCCGGAACATTACAAAGCACTTTATAATAATGTAGGCTTGCAGAAATCGATAGGCGAAATCAGCAACTCTTACATGGTTTGTCAATCAGTTGCAAAGGCTATTTACGACTTTAACCCGCAGTCTAAAATTTTAGTGATACTTAGAGACCCCGTCAGTAGAGCCTGGTCACAGTATCTCATGAATCTAAGAGAATCAAAAACGACTGAAAACGACTTTTTATCTGAGTTAAAAGCTGATTATCAAAGAATTTATAAAGGTTGGGGCGTGAGCCATCAGTATCTCGAGCTTGGTAATTATAGTCAACAATTGAGCCGATATTTTGAGCTCTTTGGTAGATCACAGGTACATGTTGTGTTTTACGAACAATACAGAGAAAATCCTCAACTTGTACTAGCTGATATTTGCCGATTTTTAGAAGTACATGCAGAGTTTAAATTCAATTTTTCTGAAGAGTCGAATAAAGCAAGTATTCCAAGAAGTAAGTATTTGAATAAGCTATTGGTGGGGTCCGGCATGATTAAGGTCATGAAGAAAATGGTGCCAAAAAAATACAGATCGGGCTTAGCGGGTGTTCTGTATACTGAAAAAGGACTACCTGATATACAGCAACATGAAATTGATTTTCTTGTGGATTATTACAGAGCTGAAGTTGCGGATTTGAATAATCTGCTCCATGTAAATACTGGATTATATTGGAAACATTTCGTCTGAAAAGGGAGAAGTTATCCTATAGTTCTGAAGAGCTCAGAAGCTTGCCTGTTTTTTTCATTACAGGCAACAGCCGCAGCGGAACTACTATGATGATGCGCATCATGAACAATCACCCACAGGTGTGCAGTATCAACGAGCCGCATTTCTTTGAAAAAATGTGGAGCCCTGCTGACAGCGGAAAACACATAGATCCTGATTCACAGCGGTCATTATTGTACAGGTTGTTTACAGGACAGAGAGCTGGTTTTTTTGAAGATGTTGAAGAACATAAACACAAGTATTCTGCCGATGTAGAAATGCTTGTTAGCAAATTTGAGGGGCCAATTTCAAGGCTGGATGTGTATTCCGCTTTTTTGCATTACGAAACTGAAGTTTCGCAAAAGCTTATACCTTGCGAAAAGACTCCACAGAATGTGTTTTATATCGAAGAGATTCTAAAGCATTTTCCGGAAGCTAAAATAATTAATATGATTCGCGATCCTCGCGGAGTTATGCTTTCACAAAAGAAGAAATGGAAGCGCAAATATCTAGGAGCCAATTTCATAACAAGCAAAGAAGTAATAAGACTTCGGATAAATTATCACCCCATAACAATTGCCAAGCTTTGGAATGCCGCCCTTTCGGCATCATCCAAGTACGAAGGAGATACCCGTGTTATGAATGTGAAGTTTGAATCTATCGCTGATGACACAAACGGTACGTTTACTAACATTTGCTCATTTCTCGGTATCAAGTTCGAAGAAGAGATGCTCCTTGTGCCACATGCCGGATCATCGACCGAAGCTGACAAGGGCGATGAGTTGGGTATTAGGAAACCTTCAAATCGAAGTTGGTTAGAAAGAGGACTTACTCCCACTGAAGTATACATCTGCGAAAAGCTTTGTAAGGGATCCATGAAAAAGTATGGATATAAACCCACTGAATTGAGTCCTAATTGGTTGGCTTTATTTTGGCAATACCTTTTATTCCCATTCAAACTTGTACTTGCACTGATTTTCAATCTCAACAGAATGAGAAGTATGGCTGATACTCTGAAACGGCGCTTGATAAAGTAAAGGATGAAGAGAGTTCGGCTTTTTGATATGGATTTTGTTTCCGATCATTCTTATGATTCGGTGATCGAAGAATTACTGGCATATAAAAGCGAGACAAATACCAGTTGGCCTCTGCTTATTACTCCCAATGTAGATCAGGTT
This sequence comes from Flavobacteriales bacterium, assembly GCA_038207425.1. Classification (GTDB taxonomy): domain Bacteria; phylum Bacteroidota; class Bacteroidia; order Flavobacteriales_D; family Cryomorphaceae; genus JBBQZU01. The sequence goes on from JBBQZU010000002.1 coordinate 180,494, forward strand.
GTGAAGATGCACCGGCAAGAGAATGCAGAGTTGGCATTCCGGTTAAAGAAATCACGCTGGATACTGCCCGATGGACAACCTTTGGTGTGGCTCAGCCAACATATTTACGGTATCAACGGACTCAAAAGCCGACTGACAGGGAGTGATTTTTTTCCTCAGATATGGAGTGCTGTCAAGCTGAATCAGCGAAGCGCTTTCTTTATTTTACCTGAGGCTTCGTTAGGTGAAAAATTTGAAAAAGAATATCCGCAAATTCAATTTTTCAGTCCTCCATACTTCAGTTTGACTGATGCTCTGCAAAGAGATGCGATTTTTGCCCGTTCTTTTGATTTAATGTTGACTAATAAACCGGACTTCTTATTTATAGGACTTGGTTTTCCGAAACAAGAATCGTTGGCTATAAACCTACTTGAGAAGTTGTCAGAACTGGGCTTGAAGTTGCCGGTTACTATGCTGTTAGGCGCGTCTTTTGAATTCTATTTCGGTACCAAGAAGAGAGCGCCTTTAATATTTCAAAAATTGGGTTTAGAATTTTTCCACAGGCTGCTCTCTGAGCCCGGCAGAATGTTTAAGCGATATTTGGTAGATGATCTCGCTTTTTTTCCATTGGCGCTCAAAGAGCGACGAAAGCACAATCGAGCAGGAAAATTATAAACTTGTTGGGTAATTCAACATTGACTGAATCAAAGCGTCATGCGCTTTGAGTAAATGCTCCCAACTATACTCCTTTCCTTTAATCCGCGAAGCATCGCGCATTTCGCTCCATTTTGAAGAATTGCTCAGAAGTGTCAACACATGATCAGCGTATTTTTCCGGATCAGAAGTGAAATAGATTTCAGTTCCGCTCTTTACATCTAGGCCTTCTACACCAACACCTGTGGTAACGGTGGGCACTCCCCGATAAAGTGCGTTCAGTAATTTCACTTTGATGCCACTGCCAAACCTAAGCGGCACTATAAATACCCTGGACTTATCGTAATACGGCCTTAAATCTTCTATGAATCCTGTAAAATGCACTCTGTCATCACCTCGGGTTGCATCAATAAGTCGCTGATCGGGATTTTTTCCAACTATCGTAGTTCGTACTTTGGTATTGGCAGACTTAATAATTGGCCAAACTTTTTCAAACCACCAAATAAGCCCGTCAACGTTTGCTTCCCACGTAAGTGTACCCACAAATAGTATAGACTCTTCAGCTTTGCTGAATTCTATATTGGGCCATTTAAGCATCTCATCTTCGCCCAGGTGGTAAGTAATTTCTAATTTTGACCGATCTGCACCTACCTGCACCAATTCTTCAATATCGTTAGGGGCCGCTAAGGTTTTATCACTCTTGCTGATGTATTTTAATTCGGCGCGGGCTATTCTCTTGGATTCGAGAATGAGAATAAGTTTTTTTAACGGATTAGGCTCAATTTCGGCGAGCCGTTTCCACATTATGAATTCGGCGTTGTGTTCATGAAGGATTATTTTGCCTTTGAAATTCAAAGGGATATATTGTCCCATTTCATAGTGATCAAGAAACAGTATATCAGCGTCTTTGCTATACTTGTCAACTTCATTTCGAAATTGATCCAACTTGTTTCGATATACATTTAGTGTATCAGCAAACAAGTAGCTTTTCAGGAGATTGAAAGGGGTTCGTGCCTTTTGGATAGAAAATCCCTTATAGCTAATTTTTTTATTGAGCCTATGCAAAAACGTCGACTCATGAAATGAATCGTCGTTTTTGAGTAAAGTCAATACAGTAAGGTCTGTGTTCACGGCCCAGTGCTCAATAAGCCTCCACGATTTGATTACACCACCACTTATCGGGGGATAGGGTAGCTGCGTGGTAAGAAAAAGTATTTTCGGCTTTTTTTGCAAAGGGTTAAATCCTTTTTAGGATATACCTTAAATTTCCCATAAGGCCTTTTGGCATATTGCGAACGTAGGCATTTTTCTTAGGCATTAACCTTAGGCTGATTCCTACCGGAAAGCTCTCAGTTAATACGAAAGCGCATCTTTGTATCGTGTTTTTCAGCTTCAGATGCTCAAGTGCTATTAAGTCGTCATTGGTTGTACTATTTCGGCGGGTACACAGCAACGTAAAATCAGCGTAATTTAGAATGTCAATACTTTCACCTACACGGCTTATTGGTGAATTGTCAATTATCACGTAGTCGTATTTTGCTTTCAGATCATCTATCGCATCAAAAAGCACTTTTTTCACCCTGTCATTGAGCACAAAGTCCTTACCGACAGTCACAAAATCTAGATTCTGTATGCCGGTAGATTGCAATGCTTCAGCGGGTTTGTAATTATTTTGTAGTACATCCTTGAGGTTGGTGCCCATACTTACCTGAAAGTATTTACTGCTTTCGGGATTTTTAAGATTGCAATCTACCAAAAGGGTTTTGTAGCCAAGCATGGCAGCTTTAGTTGCGAGCATCGTTGCCATGAACGTTTTACCTTCTTTTTCTTTATAAGAGCTAATAGCAAAAGTGTTTTTGTTCCCAGACGCGGTTTTTAAATTATAAAAGACGGTACCAATTTGCTGAGCGGTCTCTGAGTCAGGATAGTCAAGAAGTTTTTTTGGCGAGTCAATATTGCTGTATTGAACACTGCCGATACTAGAAATACTTGGAGCATATCTTTCTGCGTTGGTTCCATCATCTATTCCGTTACTGAAAGCCCACTTGGATGTTATAATTATGAATCCAATCAAAAATCCGATTGTGAGGGCACCAATTATAGTAAGCAGAGGTGTAGGGAATATTGGATCGAAATCAGTTAAGTGGCCTGGTTCTACAATCATATAGTCTGGACCGATAGCAACCAAAGCAATATCAGCTTCTGATTTTCTTGCAGATAATGATTCGTATAGTTTGGCATTCATGGTATAATTTCTCTCCATTCTTGCAAGTTGTCGTTGCAGTGTTGGCAGGTCACGCATATTGCCATCTACGTCGGCAATACGGCGGTCGAGATTGTCAATCATCATTCTGTTGTTGCGCTGAAAACCATCAACGGTTTTAATGAGTGATGACCTGTTTGCTTCAATCCTATCGTTGATTCTTTTGTAGAGAGGATTGCTTTCATTCCCCTGCTCTAAAAGTCTGTTTTTATCCTGCTGAAGCGTGATCAATTCTTCAGTCAATTTTATCATCAGTTCATCGCGAATACCAAAAACCTGAGGAGAGATTAACTCACTAAAATCTGTTTTTTCTTCAAGATATTTTTTTAGGTAAGCAAAGTATTGGTCATTAGCTAAATAACTAACTTTATTATTTTCAAGTTTCACCGTTGTCTCGAAAAGAAGGCCAGTTTCTCCTTTGAGGCCAGTAACACTATGTGCAGTTTTGAAAACTTCTATTTCATCCTCTTGCAGTTCAAGTTGAACATTTATTGCGGCCATTTCGGAATCCAGAAAGTCTATAGAGTTTTTAAGTGCCAATTTTTTTCTACTCAAATGTTTCTCAATAAAAACATCACCCAAAAGATTCAGAAAATCAATAGGTCTTTGAAATGCACTTCCCGTGAGCTCTACTCCAAATACTGACGACTCAAGCTCTTCAGCAGCAACTTCCATTGCGTCTATATAATCTCTCGCTAGGTCGTTTATATCGAACATTATGAAGAAATACTGATCATCTTCTGTATCGTTAAGCGTTTCTATTAGTTTATTTTGAGACACATCTGCCTTAAGAACTCGGAATTTGAAATCATTAACTTGAACCCAATCACCAAAATTGAATTCGTCCTCTATCGCAAATTCTACTTGTGTTATCGGATATTCTCCTTCGGCTTCCAGCAGATACTTATTATCGCCAATGAATTTTACGTAAAATGGAGTATTATAAGGTGTTTTATGCCTTTCGAAGGTATTGAATACGGAATCTAGTTCAACAACTATTGGAGAATTCTTATAAAGTTCCTTACTAAAAAGTCCTTCTTTATAGTAATTGATGGTACCCAATCTTTTAAGGGCTTCTTTAACATTTGGCAAACTCCTAAAGCTAACTTTTTGGTTGTTGTAGTAGAAGTCATCCATTTTCGGGATGGTCGACATACGATTTACCACCACCGTAGGATCTGTAGGTCCGAAAGGTTTATCAACTACAATGGTTGTCTTTACATTAAAAATAGGTGGTAACGTGAGCAGAAATATAATGCCCAGAAGCAATACAAAGCCGATACAAGAAACTATGATAGGCCAGCTTCTTATGTAACGGTTGAAGATTCTTCTGAAATCAACCTCGTCTTTTCGGATTATTTCTTTTTCGTTGATCATCTTACTCCTTGGTTATAAGTAGGTAAAGTGTTGCTGCAGAAATTACAAGGGCCAGTCCATTATAAACGTTCTGAATGTCACGAGTTGCATATTTTTTTCTTCGCTGTGGCTTAACCAATACAATATCATTTGGCTGCAGATAGAAAGCGTCATTGGCAAGAATGTTCTGATCGGTGAGATCAATGTGATAAAGATGATTAACACCATCCCTGTTTCTAACCACCTTTACTTCTTCTCTACTGGCAAAGTCTGTTGCATCATTTGCTAATCCCATGGCCTCAAAAATGTTGATTCTGTGGTTATACACAGGGTATCTTCCAGGTTTATTAACCTCGCCTAATACTGTTATGAAGTAATTGAGAAGAAATAATTTAACTGCCGGATCCACGAAGAATTTAGAAGCGGCCTTATCAACCAGCATTTCGGCTTCAAAAAGGGATTTGCCCATTACATTTATTCTTCCGATAGTAGGAAGTGTAATGAAACCTTCTTCATCCAAGGTATATCCCGATAGCACTGGCAGAGCTTGTATAACCCTGGTTTCAGCCATGAAGTGGTTATCCATTCCTCCAAACATCTTGGAAATTTCCGGGTGTTCAGATTTGAAATAAACAATATCAGCAGTTTGCAACTTGTAGTCTACCGGAACGGAAGTAAAAACAGTATCTGCAAGGTAGAGGTGGGGTTTCTTTTGGGTATAATCCTGAACATAAACAATCTTTTTGTTCGAAATGCAAGAGCCCAATAGAGCGCCCAAAATAATCAATGGCACGAATCGACGAAATATTTTCATTAAGGGGCGAGATTTATTATTCAAAGTTGTCATTTAGTGCTTGAGGCTAAGCTTGAAGAAAAGTTTTTTATGAACAAAGAGACGTAGATTTTGCCAACAAGCGTTAGGCAATACTTATTCGAAGGTATAGCGTTTTAGTTACACGGTCATGGTTGTTTTTTGGTTATTCAAATGTCCTGTAATCAAAGTCTATTCTTCGTTTCGAAATCAACCAAACATTTTCGGCGCAAAACTAAGTGCTTTTTTAATCATTTGCTTGACCATAAACATTTATTTGCATTATCGTCATGAATTTTTATCATACAGAGTATTAATATGCTTTATAATAATGATATAGGTCTCAAATACAGTGTTCGATATTCCTGGTTTGGATAATTAGTATTTCGAACCGCCAATGAATTTTTTCAGGTAAAACTTAAAATTCCGACTTTTGCATTCCAAAAAATAGTTAGGATGAGAAAAATGTTAGAAAAGGCACTTGAAGCTGCATACCTGGGAGGGCTGGAAGTAATCGATGTGTATAATTCAGATTTTGCAGTTGAGACCAAAGATGATAAGTCGCCACTTACACTGGCAGATAAACGGGCCAATAGTGTAATTATAGCCGTACTGGACTCTACCGGATTGCCTGTATTAAGTGAAGAAGGAAAGGAAATACCGTACTTACAAAGGTGCAACTGGGAAAGGTTTTGGATGGTTGATCCTTTAGATGGCACCAAGGAGTTCATCAAGCGAAACGGCGAATTCACCGTTAATATCGCTCTTATCGAAAAGGGAATTCCCGTAGCGGGTGTGATATACGTCCCCGTTCAGCGCATGATGTACTTTGGAATAATGGGTTGGGGCGCGTATAAAATTGCTCTTGACTCTAAACCGCCAAGCTTTGATCCATCACAACTGGCCGCCCAAGCTGATAAATTGCCAAAGCCGGCAATTGGAAGAAGGTATACAGCCGTAGGTAGTCGGTCGCATATGAGTTCTGAAACGGAAGTGTTTTTTGATAAGTTGAGAAAAGAACACGGTGAGTTTGAAGTGGTTTCTATGGGAAGCAGCCTCAAAATATGCCTTGTAGCTGAAGGAGTCGCTGACGTATATCCGCGTTTTGCTCCGACTATGGAGTGGGATACAGCCGCAGGACACGCCATTATTTTAGCTGCTGGCAAAAGCATTGTTGACTACAGTACCGGAAAAGAAATGCAGTACAATAAGGAAAATTTGCTGAACAATTGGTTTGTCGTAAAGTAGGGTTTTCTAACTTTTGCCCCGCCTATTTTTTACCGGTTCTTTGTGGTCAATATGCTACCTGACTTCAGATAGCTTATTGGCTGAAGCTAAAGCCACTTTAGCTTCTTTTAGCACATTATCATCCTGATTCATAATTGCGTAATATCCATCATTGCCCCAGATATTTCGCGCTATATAGGCTTTGATTCGCAGTTTGAGTGTGGTCATTGATTGCTTAATGCCAGCAGTATCTGCCGGTATACCTTCTGATTCTGCATAAGTTGTGAATGCCTTCAGCACTTCTTGGTCTGCGTGCCATGCATTTACAAAATTGTCAAGAGAATTAAGACTTGTTAGTTTTTCTCTATTGTTGTCAGCGTACTCAAATCCAAATTGATTTAATACCCCTTCATAGCTTACGCGATTCAGGTACTGCGAGGCACCGGCAGTATCAAGCCCCACGAATATGTCGGGCATAATACCTCCTCCGCCATAAACGGTTCTGCCGCCAGGAGTAGTAAACTTCAAAGAATCGCTAAATTGGATGCTATCTGCTGAATTAAATTCCCCATGAACATACCTCGCTTCATAGTCGGCATCATAGTCTATCTCGCGGCCATATGGTTTTTGAATACTCCTACCTGTAGGTGTATAGTAACGCGCCACTGTAAGACGCAAAGCTGAATTATCGCGTAAATTCAGGTGTTCCTGAACCAGTCCTTTTCCAAAGGAGCGACGCCCTATAATCAAACCCCGGTCATTATCTTGTATCGCACCGGCAAGAATTTCAGAGGCAGAAGCAGAACCTTCATTGATTAGAATTGCCATTCCTATATCAGCGTAGGTACCACGCTTTTTGGCGTAATATGATTTTCGAGGACTCGCCTTTCCTTCGGTGTAAACTATTAATTGACCCTTTTGAAGAAACTCTTCAGTTATTTGCACTGCAGCGTTGAGATAGCCGCCCCCATTTCCTCTCAGGTCGAGAATAAGTTCTTTCATGCCTTGTGCTTCCAAAGCAGCGGCGTGGGTCATGAATTCCTCATAGGTATTTCGTGCGAACCGGGTAATTTTTATAAAACCCTGATCCTTATTGAGCATCATGGAGGTGGCTACGCTATTTAGAGGAATAGTTCCTCGGGTGATATCAAAGTCAACAACAGATTTTTTTCTAAGTACTCCAACCTTCACTACTGTTCCGCCCGGACCTTTAAGCTTGCTTACCACAGCTTCATTGGTAATTCCAGTGCCAGCTATTTTCTCACCATCTACAACTATAATTTTATCTCCGGCCTGTATCCCCAATTTTTCACTTGGACCGCCTTCTATTGCTGCGACTATCCTAACCGTATCGTTTTGAATTAGAAATTCTACACCAATGCCTTCAAAATTTCCTTCAAGCGGTTCAGTGAAAGCCGCAAGTTCTTCAGATGAAATGTAATATGAATGAGGGTCGAGGCCTTCAAGAATTGCAGTAATCGCTTTATCAATCAATGCATTTCTTGCTACAGAATCTACATATTGATTGTCAATATAGTTGATTATCTGTGCAATTTTATCAGCACTGTTTACAGATTTTTGGGTGATGATAAGACCATTTCTGGAGCCATCGCTAAAATAGCTGCCCATGTAGATGCCGAGCACCAACATTCCCGCCAGCAAAAGGGGATAGTATATGGTAAGTTTGCTTCTGTTCTGATTATGATTCATCGTTTTCAAATGGAATATGTTCTACCATTATACCGGCATCTTTCAGTAGTACTATACCTGCCCCGTCTTTATAAAGTTGCGCAAATACCACCCGTTTTATTCCAACTTGCAAAATCATTTTACTACAATCTTTACAAGGCGAAAGCGTAAGGTATAACGTAGCATCCTGAGCGTTGTTTGTGCTTCGCGCAACTTTTGATATTGCGTTTGCTTCAGCGTGCAATACGTACCAATGAGTTTGTCCGTTTTTATCTTCACAATCATTTGCAAATCCTGAAGGAGTGCCATTGTAGCCATCGCTAATAATCATGCCATTCTTTACGATGATACTGCCTACCTTTTTGCGGGTACAATGCGACAACTTGCTCCACTCGCGAGCCATTCGTAGGTAAGCGATGTCATATCTGAGCTGTTTCTCCTTGTCAGAGTATATTAGGATTCCGTCGGCAATCATTCAGGATATAAAGGTACTCCAAACCTAGAAGCTGAGACTAGCTTCAAAGATTGTAATAGTTAAAATTATGGAACATAAAAAAAGGGGATGTCTTGACATCCCCCTTTTTGTACCCGGGGTGGGAATCGAACCCACACTCCGTTACCAGAACAGGATTTTGAATCCAGCGCGTCTACCAGTTCCGCCACCCGGGCAAGGGTAATAAAAGGGTGCGCAAAAGTACAGAATCTCTTCACTTGAGCAAACTATTTTCTAAAGTGAGGAAGAAACCTGTTGGCGATGCTTGGTATAAACCTATAGAATACTTAGATTTGCAGCCCTTTTAAAAGGCCTGGAACCAAATGAGCAGTACAGTAAAAATATTTGCCGGAAGTGCATCCGAAGTTCTTGGAGCAAAGATTGCACGAGCATTTGGACAAGAGCTCGGCAATGTAAAACGCTCGCGCTTTAGCGATGGAGAGTTTCAGATTTCGTACGAGGAAAGTATCAGGGGCAACGATGTTTTCATTATTGCCAGTACCATGCCACCTACAGACAATCTTATGGAGTTGCTCCTTTTGGTTGATGCTGCGCGCAGGGCTTCTGCTAATAAAATTGTGGCAGTGATACCGTATTACGGATTTGCCAGGCAAGACCGCAAGGACAAGCCAAGGGTTGCTATTGGCGCCAAGCTTGTCGCTAACTTACTTACCGCTGCCGGAGTAGATCGGGTTATGACCATGGATCTCCATGCTGACCAGATTCAGGGTTTTTTCGAAGTCCCTGTTGATCATCTTTTCGCCTCGTCCATATTTTTGCCCTATATAGACTCACTCGACACAAGCAATCTCGTAATGGCTGCTCCTGACACAGGAGGTACTAAGAGAGCCAATGCTTACGCTAAATATCTAAATGTTGATATGGCCATTTGCTACAAGCAGCGCAAAGTGGCCAATGAAATTGAGAATATGACTGTTATCGGCGACATTGAAGGAAAAGATGTTTTGCTGGTAGACGACATTATAGATACTGCGGGTACACTTACCAAAGCAGCGGATATGATGATGGATAAGGGAGCAAAAAGCGTTAGGGCAATATGCACACATGCAGTTCTTTCAGGTCCCGCATATGAGCGTTTAGAGAAATCAGCCATCAAAGAACTTATCGTTACCGATACCATACCATTGAAACAAAGCAGTTCAAAAATAAAGGTGCTCACTGTGGCAGAACTTTTTGCCGATGTAATCCACAGTGCCATCAATTATCAATCAATCAGTAAGTATTTTATCGTTTCTTAATCAAAAATCAAAATGAAAACAGTATCGTTGAGCGGTCTTCCAAGAGAAGGCGTAGGGAAAAAAGATGCTGCCACACTTCGTGCCCAAGGCCGTGTGCCCGCCGTAATTTACGGTGGCGATAAGCAGATTCACTTTTCCGTAAATTTGATTCAATTCTCAAAATTTGTCTACACACCTGATGTGTTCAAATTCCAAATTGAAGTTGATGGGCAGGAGTACGAAGCAATTCTGAAAGACCTTCAATTTGATCCGGTTAAAGACAGGATGATCCATGTTGACTTTATGCAATTACTTCCCGGAAGGGCTGTTAAGATTGACCTTCCATTGCGTATCGCTGGAAGCTCTATCGGTGTGCGTAACGGAGGCAAACTTAATGTGAACTTCAGAAGAATTATGGTGAAAGGCTTTCCTGACAAACTCCCTGAAGTATTTGAACTTGACATCACCAAGTTAAAGATTGGCCAGTCACTTCGTATCAAAGATTTGAAAGGTGCAGGAATTGATATTCTTCACGCTCCTGATGCAGTGGTTGTAGCCGTGCGCAGAGCTCGTGGAGCAGTTGATGCTGCGGAAGAAGCTGAATCTGAGGAAGCTGCTGAAGCAACCGAAGCTCCTGCCGAAGCCTGATAAAGCAAAATAGTACAGAATGAAATACCTTATTGCCTGCTTAGGAAATATTGGTAATGAGTACGCGGAAACGCGCCATAATATAGGTTTCAAAACAGCAGACGCCCTTGCAAGGACGTCTGCTGTTTTGTTTAAAACGGAGAGATACGGCGATGTGGCAGAGTTGAAATACAGAGGACGCACCATCATTTTGCTCAAGCCAAATACCTTTATGAACCTGAGCGGAAAAGCAGTAAGGTACTGGATGCTAGAGGAGAAAATGCTTCCAGAACACCTACTTGTGGTTACAGATGACACAGCCCTGCCTTTTGGTGCCCAGCGCTTGCGCGCCAAAGGCAGCGATGGAGGTCATAATGGTCTGAAAAGCATTACTGAAATTCTGGGAAACCAGGATTATGCCAGGCTACGAATGGGTATTGGAAGCAATTTTGGGCCTGGCCAACTGGTGCAGTATGTACTCGGAGAGTGGAATGATGAAGAAAAAGCAGGGCTCGATGCAAGGCTAGACATTGCCGCAGAAACCATCAAGTCATTCGCCACAGCAGGTGTTACCCGCACTATGACCGACTTCAACAACAAGTGAGCAATTTTAAATCGACCTCAGTAGCTTTTTCATAGAAACCCTTTCGCCAACGATGCCGTCAAGAGCCTGAATAGAAACCCGCTCTTGTTTCATAGAATCTCGCTCTCTAATGGTTACCATGTTATCGCTAAGCGTTTCGTGATCAATGGTAATACAGTACGGAGTGCCTATTGCATCCTGCCTTCTGTAACGCTTGCCAATACTGTCTTTTTCGTCGTATTGGCAGTTGAAATCAAGTTTCAGCTTGTCTATTATTTCTCTTGCCTTTTCAGGCAAACCATCTTTTTTAACCAAAGGGAGTACCGCGACTTTTATAGGAGCAAGAGCTGGCGGAATGCGCAAGACTGTTCGTTCGCTGCCGTCGTCAAGCTTTTCTTCTTCATAAGCTGCTGAAAGGACAGCCAGAAAGAGTCTATCGAGACCTATTGAAGTTTCTACAACATAGGGCACAAAGCTTGTGGATGATTCAGGATCGAAATATTGAAGTTTCTTTCCGCTGAACTGCTCATGGCTGCTAAGGTCAAAATCAGTGCGGGAATGTATGCCTTCAAGCTCTTTGAAGCCCATCGGGAAGTTGAATTCAATATCGCAAGCTGCATTGGCATAGTGAGCAAGCTTAATGTGGTCATGAAAACGATAATTCTGAGTGCCCAACCCAAGTGCATTATGCCAATTGATTCGCCATTGTTTCCATGTTTTGTACCATTCCAATTCTGTTCCCGGTTTTACAAAGTATTGCATCTCCATTTGCTCAAACTCACGCATACGGAATATAAATTGGCGGGCTATGATTTCATTGCGAAAAGCTTTACCAATTTGTGCAATACCGAAAGGCAACTTCATACGGGCACTCTTTTGCACATTTAGGAAATTTACAAATATGCCCTGAGCAGTTTCAGGCCTTAGATATATCGTACTTGCATCGCCAGCAACTGACCCGAGCTCGGTTTTGAACATCAGGTTAAACTGGCGTACATCTGTCCAGTTTTTAGAGCCGGTTTCAGGATCTGCTATTTCTAAATCTTCTATGAGCTGCTTTACCGCGGTCAAATCGCCAGCATTCATGGCTTCTTTGAATCGGGTATTTATTTCGTCTATCTTTTGCTGATTTCGCAGCACATTGGGGTTGGTGGCCAGAAACTGCCCCTCGTCAAAAGCATCACCGAATTTACCTTTAGCTTTATCAAGCTCTTTGGCAATCTTGACTTTGTGCTTTTCTACATGCTCTTCAATAAGCACATCAGCGCGGTACCTTCTTTTGCTGTCTTTATTGTCAATAAGCGGATCGTTAAATGCATCTACGTGACCTGAAGCTTTCCAGGTAGTAGGATGCATAAAGATCGCCGCATCAATACCTACGATGTTTTCATTCATTCTCACCATCGCTTCCCACCAATAGGCCTTAAGGTTGTTCTTCAATTCAACCCCATAAGGACCATAGTCGTATGTGGCACTTAGCCCATCGTATATTTCACTTGAAGGAAATACAAATCCATACTCTTTGGCATGGCCTACAATTTTTTTCAGCTTATCTTCCTGTACAATCATGGCCGCAAAAGTAAGTCAAATGTGCATACACTTCCAATGGCTTTTCCATGCTTTTCAGTGAGTTGTTGCCTGTATTATGCACCTTTCGGCAAATGAGGGTTCAAAGTTGAATAGCTGTCAAATCGATTTGGCAATGAATGCATTGCGATCGCTAAATTTGTACCATGATAATAGTTGATGGAGCATTGATTTCGGAGGAAGTATTCAAGAAGAAGTTTGTGTGCGATCTAGGAGCGTGCAAGGGCGCATGTTGCGTTGAAGGTGAGAGCGGTGCCCCTCTTGAAGCAGGTGAAGTAGGCATCATTGAGGATGCACTTCCTGAAATAAAACCTTACATGCGAAAGGAAGGCATTGATGTGATAGACGAAATGGGCGTTTTCGAGATCGATAGCGACGGCGATTATGTTACTCCACTAATAAAGGGTAAGGAGTGTGCTTTTGTTAGCTTCGACGATCGTGGCACGGCAAAATGTTCTATCGAAATGGCATACAGAGCCGGTAAAATTGATTTTCCGAAGCCAGTAAGTTGCCATCTTTATCCTATTCGGCTAACGGAACTAAAGGATTTTACTGCCGTGAATTATCACCATTGGCCTATTTGCGACCCGGCTCGCTCATGTGGTGCCAAGCTTGATGTGAAGGTTTATAGGTTTCTTAAGGAACCCATCATTCGGAAGTTCGGAAGTGAATTCTTTGAAAAACTCAAAGCAGCCGACGAGCTCCTTGGTCAAGACACAAGTGTCAACGACTGATTATCAGTAGGGTTTAATATGCAAGAAATGTTGTCTTAACTTTTGAACAACAATAGAAATTAAAGCATCGGTCCTTGATATACAGTTTTTTATATAAGATGCTTCATATTGATTTCCTGCCTTAAATGGCAAAAGCATGTCCCGTATTTTTGTCCATACCTGAGTTTTGAGGAGTTTATACAAGTCGCATTTTACCGAAAGGCAGACTACCATTGATCAAATTGATGTGCGGAAGAATTGGTGTTGAAAACTTAGACTGAATGTGAATTAAAACCGTTTGACACCCGCGGCTTTTTTATCAAAATTTGTCTGCGGCCCAAGTCAACAAACCTTCTTCTCAGAAGAAATCATTCGACTAATACGCCAGTACCTTCTTCTAGTAAGAAGCACAAAAACAAGCATTTACATAAGTTTAACACCTTTTTTAGATAAAACACATCATTTTATCATGGCAGAAGTAACCCCTAAAGCGAACGCTGTAGACCTCAGCGCTGTACTACCCGAAAACACCAAGGTATTTGAGCCAATTTTGGCTGAGAACAAAGATCGTTTTGTACTATTCCCCATCGTTCATGGCGATATTTGGCAATTCTATAAAAAGTCGCAGGCTAGTTTTTGGACAGCTGAAGAAATTGACCTTCATGCAGACCTGACCGATTGGAATGAGCGGTTGAATGACGATGAGCGTCACTTTATAAAACATGTGCTGGCATTTTTTGCCGCGAGCGATGGCATAGTCAATGAAAATCTCGCTGAGAATTTTTTAGCCGAAGTGCAATATACTGAAGCAAAATTCTTCTATGGATTTCAGGTGATGATGGAGAACGTACACAGCGAAACCTACTCGCTGCTGATCGATACTTATATCAAAGATTCGAAAGAGAAGGACAAACTTTTCCGTGCAATGGAAACCATTGATTGCGTAAAGAGGAAAGCTGAATGGGCACTGAATTGGATTGACAAAGGCTCTTTTGCCGAGAGGCTTGTTGCATTTGCAGCGGTAGAGGGTATTTTCTTTTCGGGTTCTTTTTGTAGCATTTTCTGGCTGAAAAAGCGAGGCCTTATGCCAGGTCTCAGCTTCTCTAACGAGCTCATTTCGCGTGATGAAGGAATGCATTGTGACTTTGCCTGTTTGCTCTACACAAAGTATCTGGTAAATAAATTGCCCAAAGAAACCGTGCGCAGAATTATTGCGGATGCTGTGGAAATTGAAAAGGAATTTGTAACAGATGCCCTTCCCGTGAAACTTATAGGAATGAACGCTGAAATGATGCAACAGTACATCGAGTTTGTTGCTGACCGGCTACTTGTAGAGCTTGGCAATGACAAGATTTATAACTCGGCGAATCCGTTTGATTTTATGGATATGATCAACCTTCAAGGCAAAACCAACTTCTTTGAGAAAAGAGTTGGGGAATATCAAAAGGCTAGTGTTACCAACAAATCTTCTGAAGACAAAAGTTTCACTGTTGACGCTGAATTCTAATTACTACGATTCTTTCTTATTCATAAACCTAAAACCAAAGGAGACCAAACTATGTCGTACGTTGTAAAGCGCGATGGACGCAAAGAAGCAGTGAAGTTTGACAAAATCACTGCCCGAATTAAAAAGTTGTGCTATGGGCTCAACGAAGAAGTAGATTCTATAGAAGTAGCCAAAAAAGTAATTAATGGCATATTTGAAGGGGTTACTACTACTGAGCTCGACAATCTCGCTGCCGAAGTGGCTGCAACAAATACCATTAAGCATCCTGACTATGCATTGCTTGCGAGCAGGATTGCGGTAAGCAACCTGCACAAAAACACCAAGAAGTCTTTTTCTGAAACCATGAAATTGCTCTATGATTATATAGACCCAAATACTGGCGAAAAGGCGGGATTGCTGGCCGATGACGTATATCAGATAATAATCGATAATGCTGAACTGCTTGATTCCAGCATAATATATGACCGCGACTTCAACTACGATTTTTTCGGGTTTAAAACCCTTGAGCGTTCATATATGCTCAAAATTAATGGTGAAGTTGCTGAGAGGCCACAGCAAATGTTGATGCGTGTTTGCATAGGCATTCACAAAGAAGATGTCGATTCCGCAATAGATACCTACAACCGCATGTCGGAAGGGTGGTTTACCCACGCTACACCAACGCTGTTCAATGCAGGTACCCCAAAACCACAAATGTCATCATGCTTTCTGCTTACCATGAAACAGGATAGCATTTCAGGAATTTATGACACACTTAAACAATGTGCACAGATTTCGCAAAGCGCTGGCGGCATTGGCTTGTCAATACACGATGTACGTGCTAAAGGTTCATACATCAGAGGTACCAATGGTACTTCGAATGGAATAGTACCCATGCTCCGCGTATTTAACGATACTGCCCGCTACGTAGATCAGGGCGGTGGAAAACGCAAAGGTTCTTTTGCTATATATATTGAACCATGGCATGCAGACATTTTCGATTTTCTCGAAATGCGCAAAAATCACGGGAAAGAAGAATTGCGCGCCCGTGACCTGTTTTACGCTCTTTGGATTCCAGACTTGTTCATGAAAAGGGTGGAAGAGAATACAACCTGGACGCTAATGTGCCCCAATGAGTGCCCGGGGCTATCAGATGTACACGGTGAAGAATTTGAGAAGCTGTACCTGAAGTATGAAAAGGAAGGTAAGGGTCGGAAAACGATAAAAGCCCAAGAGCTATGGTTCAAAGTATTGGAGTCGCAAATTGAAACAGGTACCCCTTATATGCTCTATAAGGATGCTGCCAATGCCAAGTCTAATCAAAAGAACTTAGGTACTATCAAGTCTTCAAACCTTTGTACTGAGATTATTGAGTACTCTGCTCCAGATGAAGTTGCCGTGTGTAACCTTGCATCTATAGCATTGCCTAAATTCGTTGGTAACGGCAAGTTTGACCATGATGAACTCTTTGAAGTGGCTTATCAGGTTACCAAAAATCTCAATAAGATCATTGACAATAATTACTATCCTACCCCCGAAGCGCGTCGAAGCAATATGCGCCACCGCCCAATAGGCATTGGAGTTCAAGGATTGGCCGATGCCTTCGTATTGTTGCGTTATCCATTTGATAGTCCGGAATCGCGTAAGCTCAACCGCGATATTTTTGAAACAATTTACTACGCAGCGCTCTGTGCGAGCAAAGATTTGGCTAAAGCTGATGGACCTTATGAAACATATCAGGGGTCGCCTATTAGCCAAGGAATTTTTCAATTCGACATGTGGAATGAGAAGCCATCAGACCGTTGGGAGTGGAATGTGCTTCGAGAGGAAATAATGAAACACGGCGTGCGCAATTCTCTGCTGTTGGCACCGATGCCAACAGCAAGTACAGCCCAAATACTTGGGAATAACGAGTGCTTTGAACCTTACACGTCAAATATCTACACCCGCCGGGTGCTTTCAGGAGAGTTCGTGGTGGTAAATAAGCACCTACTTAAAGACCTTGTGAAATTGGGTATTTGGAACGAAGAAGTTCGCACCAAACTTATATCTGCAAACGGTTCAGTTCAGAACATACCGGAAATTCCCGAAAATCTGAAACAACTGTACCGCACAGCATGGGAAATAAGCCAGAAGACGGTTATAGATATGGCAGCCGACAGAGGCGCGTTTATTTGTCAGTCTCAGTCGCTCAATATATTTATGGAGAGCGCCAATTTTGCTAAGCTTACTTCAATGCACTTCTACGGGTGGAAGAAGGGTCTCAAAACTGGAATGTATTATCTACGGACCCGCGCCGCAGTTGATGCCATCAAGTTCACCCTTGATATGTCAAAAATACAACAGCCTGAAGTTGCTCCTCCACCAGTGGTGGCGAAACCCGAGCCCGATGCTTCTGCAATTCAGGCTTGTTCGCTTGAGAATGGGGCTGATTGCGAAATGTGCAGCGGGTAGAATAATTTTATTGTTTGCCAAAAACAGAAGAGCTCCCGAATTATTTCGGGAGTTCTTTGTTTAGAACAGTTCTAAATTCAGAGCAATGACAGTACTATGACAATGGACCACTATCAGGTATAGAAATTTGTACCCCGATGAATACCCTTTCGTTAAATCGTCTTCAGATAATAGCATTTACGCATAAGACCATTCCATTGGAACTTGTCGGGAAGTTTCATATAGAAGATGAAATTCAGCAGAATCGGTTTACCAGACTAAAGTCAGAGCTGAATTTGTCAGAGTTGATGTACCTATCTACCTGCAACCGTGTGGAATTTGTAATGGTTGGTGCTCATGTATCACCACGCATGCTGATCAAAGCCTTGAATGTCAATTTTAGTGAGAATGAAGCTGAAACAGCAATAAATGGCGCTGAGAATTTCACTGCAGAAGAAGCAGTGAAGCACCTTTTTAAGGTAAGTTCATCACTTGATTCGATGGTAATTGGTGAGCGGGAAATCATTACACAGGTGCGCAATGCTTATGAGCGCTCGGCGAAAATGAATCTTTCAGGCGATCTGATAAGGTTGGTAATTAGAAAGACAATTGAAACTGCCAAGCAAGTCTTTACCGAAACTTCCATTTTCAGGAAACCGGTTTCTGTAGTATCCCTTGCATTTCACAGACTGAGAGAACTCGATGCGCCCGTTGGCAGCCGTATAGTGATGATCGGAGCAGGAAAAACAAACAAGGCAATGGCAAGGTTTCTCTCCAAACATGGTTTCAAAAATATCACCATATATAACCGCACAGTTGAAAAAGCAAGGGTACTTGCCGCTGAAATTGGTGCGCAGTGGCACGCGCTTAGTGAAATAAGGTCGCATAGGGGTGGTTTTGACATTCTCATTACTTGCACCGGATCAGGAAGTGTGATAGTTGATGCTGATTTATTTGAATACTTGACGGATGGTGAAACAGGCCGCAAGATTATTATAGATCTCGCCATACCTGGCGATGTTGACAAGGCTGCGTTTTCCGAAGTGCAATTTGCCGTAAGGCATATTGATATTGACGAGCTCAAAAACACAGCCGAGAAGAATCTGACAGAAAGAACCCGCGACCTTAATCTCTGCGAAGAGATTATAGACAAACAATTGATCGCTTTCCACGACATATTTAAAGCAAGGCAGGTAGAACTCGCAATGCGCACCATTCCAGCAAAAGTTAAAGAAATTCGCGAAGCTGCCATTAATACGGTTTATGCCAAAGAAGTAGACTCTCTTGATCCTGAGTCACGCGAAATACTTGATAAAGTAGTGGCATACCTTGAGAAAAAATATATCTCGGTACCAATGAAAATGGCGCGTGAGGTGATGCTTAATATTTTAAAGTGATTCGCAAAAAGATTGTAATAGGCTCACGCGGAAGCGACCTGGCACTCTGGCAGGCCAACCATATCAGGCAAAAACTTGAAATGCTGGGTGCAGATGTTAGTATTACAATTATCAAGACAAAAGGAGACAATATACAGCACCTGAGTTTTGACAAGATGGAAGGCAAGGGTTTTTTCACAAAGGAATTGGAAGATGCACTAATTGGGAATGAAATAGATATCGCAGTACATTCCTATAAGGATTTGGAAACCACCTCGCCCGAAGGGCTTCATATTGCTGCTGTTTCTGAACGAGCTAACCCTGCCGATGTATTGCTCATCAACAAACCAAAAGTAAATAGCGCTGCAAGGTGGGATGTGGCTCATGGTATACGGGTAGGTAGTTCGAGTGCTCGAAGAAAGATGCAGATGAATCTCTATCGCCCGGACTTAATGCTCGAAGATATACGTGGAAATGTACCTACACGAGTTGAAAAACTTCGATCAGGACAGTATGATGCCATCGTATTGGCGAAAGCCGGCCTTGATCGTCTCGGTCTTGATGTAAGCGATCTGCACGAATTTGAATTCGATCCCAATGATTTTATCCCGGCACCTGCTCAAGGGGTACTGGCTTGTCAGATAAGGGTATCAGACGCTGAACTTGCTGATTTTCTCAGCCCTATTCACAACCATAATGTAGCAGAACAGGTAGGTGCAGAGCGCAAAGTATTGAACATGTTCAAAGGTGGATGCCAACTTCCTTTGGGCGCATACTGCACCTATTCAAACGGTATGTTCACACTGCGCGCTATTATGGCACAAAGATATGGCGATGAACCAGTGCGAACTACCGTTGTTGGTACAAATGCATCCGACCTTCCGGCAAAAGCTGTTGAAGAGCTAAAAAAAAAACTCGGGCAGTCAGCATTTTTCTGAGTAGAGAAAAGGCTGGTACATTTCTGAGCAATTTGGTGGAAACAGGCCAAATAAGCCTTGAATGCAAATCGTGTATTTCGCTTCAGGCTGTTGAAACAGCATCTCCTCCTAAAACAGAATGGATATTCTTTTCATCCCCGTCGGGAGTAGCTTTATATGCGCAGCAATATAGCCTTATGGCAAATGTAAAACTGGCTGCCCTAGGCAAGGGAACGGCTGCTGCTATAGAAGAGCATCTTTTGCGAAGCCCGGAGTTCACATCTTTTGCTTCACAACCTAAAGAAGCTATGGCGGAATTTACCTCTCTGCTAAAACCAAACGAAACAGTACTCGGGCCAAGAACTGAGCAAAGCCTTAAGAGATTGGCAGGCCATCTACCTGAATCGGTACTGATAGACTGGCCATTTTACTGCACTGTTTTGAGCCCGCCCGAAGAAGCCACATCGGCATCATATCTTATCTTCACATCGCCCAGTAATGCCGATTCATATTTTGGCAATTACAGTTTGAATCATAGACAGACTTGTGTGTCCATAGGACGCAGCACAGCAAGTAAATTGCGCAGCCTGGGAATTCAGAAAATTTTAGAAAGCAAAACTCCCACAGAGGAATCTCTATGGGAGGTAATTTCAAGACATAAGAAGGTTACTTAAAGGCACTTTCGCCAGTGATGTCCATCCCTGTAATGAGCAGGTGTATGTCATGAGTGCCTTCGTAGGTTACTACCGATTCAAGATTCATCATATGACGCATGATAGGGTATTCATTGGTGATGCCCATTGCACCATGTATCTGCCGGGCCTCACGAGCTATGTTGAGAGCCATATCTACATTATTTCTCTTGGCCATGGATATTTGGGCAGTGGTAGCCTTGTTTTCATTTTTTAACTGCCCTAGCCTGAGCGTGAGCAGTTGAGCTTTTGTGATTTCGGTAATCATTTCAGCGAGTTTCTTTTGCTGTAGCTGAAAAGAAGCAATAGGTTTTCCAAACTGATTGCGCTCTTTGGCATATCTGAGAGCCGAATCATAGCAATCGAGTGCTGCTCCGATAGCACCCCATGCAATTCCGTATCGGGCGCTGTCAAGGCAACCAAGGGGAGCGCCAAGTCCTGATTTATTCGGAAGGAGATTTTCTTTAGGAACCTTTACATTGTCAAATACAAGCTCGCCGGTATTGCTTGCTCTAAGGCTCCACTTGCCATGTGTTTCGGGAGTGGTAAAACCCTCCATGCCTCGCTCTGCGATAATACCGTGTATGCGTCCTTCTTCATTTTTTGCCCAAACTACTGCTATATCTGCAAAAGGGGAATTTGAAATCCACATTTTAGCACCATTAAGTATATAGTGGTCGCCGGCATCTTTGAAGTTGGTGTTCATTCCGCCTGGGTCAGAGCCATGATCAGGCTCGGTAAGGCCAAAACAGCCAATCATTTCACCGGCGGCAAGTTTGGGCAGGTACTTTTGTCTTTGCGCTTCGTTGCCATATTTCCATATGGGGTACATTACCAAAGAGCTTTGCACAGATGACGTAGAGCGTAGTCCACTATCACAGCGCTCTAATTCCTGCATGATAAGCCCGTAAGAAATCTGATCCAATCCGGCTCCCCCGTATTCAACAGGAATGTATGGGCCAAAGGCACCAATCTCAGCCATGCCGGGAATTACCTGTTTTGGAAAGGTTCCTTTTTCGAAATACTCTTCTATTATTGGGGACATCTCCTTCTTCACCCATGCGCGGGCAGTATCGCGCACTAACTTATGCTCGTCTGAGAGCAACTCATCCATCAAATAATAATCGTGTCCTTGATATTGATCTGTTCGCATTTGGTTGAAATTTCGCGTGCAAAGTTACAAATTAGCTAGGGAGTTAGTCGCTAAAATTTACGAGTTTTGCCGGACAAAAATCATTGAGTGCATCCAATACTTTTGGAAATAGAACCTATTCTGCGGCCCAATCCGAATCTCTATGAATATTGGATGTTTCCTGTATTGCTTGTTGTCTTCATTATATTGGCTTATGTGAAGATTGCATACTCCAAACGATTTCAAAGAATATTCAGCAGTTTAGTGCGTCTGCAGATTTTACGGCAACTGATGCGTGAAGAGCTTGTGTTTTCACATCGGGCCACTGTACTGCTTTTCTTGAATTTTGTGCTCATTATTTCATTGGTGATTTATACCTATATCAATTATGCAGGCTGGTCGGTCGGTGAGTGGAAAGGGCAAGCCCTGTATTGGTTAATTACTGGATATGTTGCCGCGGCTTACTCGTTAAAGTTGGTTGGCAATTATTCTCTGCGTATTCTTTTCAATGACAAAGGGCTTTTAAAGGAGTATATGTATGAAGTGGTACTCTTGAACAAAGTTCTGGGGTTGATTTTAATTCCATTGGTTTTCGGATTGATTTTTCTGAATATCGGGAGTGTGCAACTACTTTATATGATTTTCATTTTTATTGTAGGGGCGTCCCTGCTGTACAGAATTATTCAGGGAGCTATAATGTGTGCCGGCTACACCATTTCCGGGGTGTATATTATTTTGTATCTTTGCACGCTCGAAATACTACCCTTTGCGTTAGTATATAAAGCAATAGCCCTACAGGTAACAGGATAATATGGCAAACCCCCTTACAGTTGAAAAGGTACGGTCTATATTGATTTCACAACCGGAACCTTCTACGGAGAAATCTCCTTATTTGGAACTAGCCGATAAATTCAAAGTAAAAATTGATTTTAGACCTTTCATACATGTAGAAGGTGTCCCAGCAAAGGAATTTAGGCAAGAAAGAGTCAATATACTTGAGCATACCGCAGTAATTCTTACCAGCCGCAATGCAGTTGATCATTTTTTCAGAATGTGTGAAGAAATGCGAACCATCGTTCCGGAAACGTTGAAATACTTCTGTATTTCAGAATCTACCGCTTACTATTTGCAGAAATACGTTGTATATCGTAAAAGAAAAATATTTCACGGTAAGCAAAGCTTTGAAGATCTGATGGAAGTAATTAAGAAGCACAAGAATGAGCGGTTTCTGCTTCCATGCTCCGATATTCACAAGAGAAATATTACCGATTTGCTTGATAAGTTCAATATTAAGTACAGCAAATCTATATTCTACAGAACAGTTTGCAGTGACCTGTCCGATCTGGCTGATATAAAATATGACATGTTGGTGTTCTTCAGTCCATCAGGAATAGAATCTTTGTTTAAGAATTTTCCTGATTTTAAACAGAACGGAACCCGCATAGCTGCTTTTGGAAGCACTACTGCAAATGCTGTAAAAGAAGCCGGCCTGCGGCTGGATGTTCACGCACCTGCACCTGGCTTACCTTCAATGTCGATGGCCATTGAGCACTATATTAAGAAGGCTAAGTAGAATGATGAACGTTACTGAGAAATTGGCAGCTGAATAGCTGCCTTTTTTGTATCATTGAGTACCATGTCAAATTCATTTCCTAAATCGGAGCGATTGTGTGCAAAGAAGGACATTGAAGCGCTTTTCGCTCAGGGTAAGAATATTCGGCAAGGGAAATTGCTGATCAAGTATATATTGCACGACAGCTCAGTGCAGGGTAATTTCGTAAAAGTACTCGTGGTGGTACCGAAGCGCAATGCCCGACGCGCAGTAAGACGCAATAGAATTAAAAGGCTTGCGCGTGAGGCATACAGGCTCAACAAGGATATTCTTACGGAATTTCTTCTGAAGGCCAATAAAACCATACATTTCGCAGTTATTTGGTCTGATGGTGAAGACTTGCCCTACGCTGAATTTGAAGCTGTTTATAAAGCAGCTATTCACAAGCTGGCTGGCGCATTGAAAGTTACATTATAGTTGTGTATAAAAGATGCTATTTAAGAACGGAGATTGTACCTTTAACTTTGAGATTTAAGCTGAAAAGATGAACAGAACATTAAAAAAGATGCTGGTTATTGTCGCTCTTGCTGCTACCGCATCCGCAGGGATTTTTGCCGTAAGTGCCAAGGATAATTTCTTTGAGATTTCAAAGAATCTCGAAATTTTCGCAACACTTTATAGAGAGTTGAACATTTTTTATGTAGACGATACGCAGCCCGGCGAGCTTATGAAAACTGGCATAGATGCCATGTTGCAGTCATTGGACCCCTACACCAATTATATCACTGAAAGCGATATTGAAGATTTCAGATTTATGACTACCGGCCAATATGGGGGTATAGGTAGCCTCATCAGATCGGTTGATGGTGAAATATATATCTCAGAACCATATGAGGGTTCTCCTGCTTTGGAGTCGGGTCTTAGAGCCGGCGATAAGATTTTGAAAATCGATGGACGTGAAATTAAAGGTAAAAACCAGGAAGAGATAAGCAAAATGCTCAAAGGTCAGTCGGGTACTACTTTGAAAGTGTTGTATGAACGCAACGGAAATATCACAGAAGTGCCTATCACGCGCAAAGACATAAAAATTCCTGATGTACCTTATTTTGGTATCATCGAGGACGGAGTAGGATATATTCGCCTTACAAGCTTTACAAACTCTGCAAGCAAGGAAGTACGCGATGCATTTATAAAATTGCGTGACGAACAGGGTATGAATAAATTGATTTTTGACCTGAGGGGAAATGGGGGTGGATTGCTTCGCGAAGCTGTGAATATTGTCAATTTCTTTGTTCCAAAAGGACAGGAAGTGGTACGTACCAAAGGTAAAATACCGGAGTGGGACCAGACTTACCTCACGGTAAATGAGCCCTTAGATACCGAGATGCCATTGGTAATACTTGTAGACCAAAGCAGCGCGTCCGCGTCAGAGATTGTTGCCGGAGCAATACAGGACTTAGACAGAGGGGTGGTGGTAGGCAATCGCACCTACGGCAAAGGATTGGTGCAACAGACCCGCGACCTGCAGTATAATAACAAGCTAAAAATTACGGTTGCCAAATATTACATACCAAGTGGTCGCTGCATTCAAAAGCTCGATTATGCGCATAAGATAGATGGAAATGTGGAGGAGATTCCGGATTCATTGTTAAAAGCTTTTGCCACCAGAAATGGCCGAAAAGTAATTGATGGAAGAGGTATAGATCCTGATCAGAATGTTACACAACATGAGTTTCCTCATGTTTTGGCCAGCCTTTTGGATGAAAATCTCTTTTTTAAATATGTCAACGAGTATGTAGTACTTAATCCTGAGATCGCACCGGCAGCAAAATTTTCTCTCACTGATGAAGATTATACCGCCTTTGTGGAATGGTTGGATGGTAAGAACTATACCTATACTACCGATACCGAAGCCGCGCTGAAAGAACTTACAGATATTGCATCACGCGAGAAATATTATCAACTGGCAGGTGAAGAATTTGAAGCCCTAGTGAAAAAACTTAAAACAAAAAAGAACCAGGATTTGTGGCTATTCAGAGAAGATATTCAGATGGTGCTTGAGGATGAAGTAGTATCGAGATATTATTTCCAGAAGGGTAGAATTGAAGCATCATTCAACTCTGATGAAGCAATAGCTTCGGCCATCGAAGTAATATCAAACAGTGTAGAGTACAGCTCCATACTTACTACAGGTAAAGCGGGCACTTCTTCAAAACAATAAGGGCCTTTTGTCACTTACTTCCAGTAGAGTAACCAACGCCTATACCACGCTGCTTTGTGTGATTGCAGCAGGCATGCCAAACCTAAATATTTTGATGAGTATTGGCGGGTTGCTGCTTTCGGCCCTTTGGCTGTACTCGCCGGGGTTGGTGGAAGGGTGGAAAAAATTCAGGAAAAACAAGGTTGCCATTCTCTTGGCAGGCCTCTACCTTCTGCACATTCTCTGGTTATTGAATACTTCAGATTTTGATTATGCTCTGAAGGACATGAAAATAAAGCTTCCCTTGCTTATTTTTCCGCTAATAATCGGAAGTGTTGATTTCTCAGAACGGCAGTTAAAGATTGTATTTCTGGCTCTTACCACCGGCGTTTTGGTCGCCATTGCTCACGGTACAATCTATTATTTCCTCCATTCAGATCAAGTAATCAATTTCCGTGATATTGTTCGTGGGGTATCTCATATAAGATTCAGCCTTATGGCAGTGCTGGTATATGCATCCATATTCTACTATTTCAAAGAGCTGTCCATATTCTTTAAAATGGCGTCAATACTTGTAATAGCTGCCATTTTGATTTTTTTCAATTTTATCCAATCAGCTACAGGATTTCTGGTATTTGTTTCGGTTACTCTTTTCTTTTTTGCATGGTTGCTTCGCCGCCGAAGATGGTTACTGGTTGCCTACGCCAGTTCACTCATGGTTCTCGCCCTATTTACTTTCTTTAAGATCAGCAATTCATATCAGCGGTATTTCACCGTTCGCGAGGAGAGCTTAACACTCTCTGACACTACTGCACTTGGTAATCCATATACTCATAATTTGGAGGCAGGGTATGTTGAGAACGGGCAGTACATATTCCGGCAAATATGTGACGAGGAGCTGATAGCTGCTTGGAATGAACGCAGCAAAGTTAAAAGCAGCACCAATGACAGCATCAGGCCTTCGGTATATCCTCTACTGATAAGGTATCTTACCAGTTTACATCTGCCAAAGGACAGAAGCGGAGTATATGCTTTGAGCGAAAAAGATATCTCAAATATTGAAGAAGGCTATCCCAGCATAAACTATGTAGAAAAAGATGGCCTGGACCTTAGGCTTCATACTTTGTTATTCGGGTATCATCAGTACAGTATTTCGGGCAATGCTTCAGGACTTTCTTTTTTCCAGCGTATCGTTTATTGGAA
Organism: Flavobacteriales bacterium; assembly: GCA_038207425.1. Lineage (GTDB taxonomy): Bacteria > Bacteroidota > Bacteroidia > Flavobacteriales_D > Cryomorphaceae > JBBQZU01. The sequence goes on from JBBQZU010000002.1 coordinate 206,705, forward strand.
GGCTGCTTTATACCTTATAAGCGAGAATTTTATTTTTGGTACCGGCTCTGGCGATATTAAAAGAGCATTTGAAACGGTTTATTCAGAACAAGATTTTAGTCTCGAACCCCAGTATCGTCATCGTGCACATAATCAGTTTCTCACTTTTTTTGTTTCATTTGGTTTACTTGGATTTTTGTACTTTTTAAGCCTATTTGCATATCCACTCACTTTCGCGGGAAACCGCAATTTTATTTTTATGGCCTTCTTGCTTATCGCGTTTATATCATGCCTTGCTGAAGATACTCTTGAAACACAAGCAGGAGTGACCTTTTTCGCTTTTTTCTTTTGTCTGCTTTGTTTTCGATCGCCGGTAAGTTCTCAAAAGCCATGAAAAAGTCAATGCGAATAGGGTTATTATTGGGCACAAAAAGGTCAAAGAATCACGCCCAACTTTTGCTTAAGTTGGCATTGGAGCTTAAGAAGTCGGGGGTACATGTAGTGTTAATTTGCCCTGAAGACCATTTTATAACCCGAAGCGCTGCATCAAAGGAAATACCGGTTCAGCACATTCGTGAATTTAAGATGTCGTATGACTTTGCCGGAGCACTATCATTCAGAAGGGCATTAAAAAAGTCAAAGATTGACACTATACTTTTCCGGGATCATCGAGAGACTGCAATTTTGGTTACTGCAAAGTTTCTGATGAAGGGCAAGCTAAGACTTGTTTATTGTCAGGCTGAAGCTTTGGCTCCGATGAAACGCGATTTTCTGCATACGTTCAGATTCAACCAGATCGACGCTTGGATTACGCCATATTCGGCCACCGCACTTGAAGTGAAAAGCGAAACCAATCTCGACCATGATCGCCTTCATATAATTCCAATTCCTTTTGTTTCAAGAAAGCGAACCCCCAATAATGCATCTCCCCATCATCCAAAATCAGGGGCATTCAAAATTGGTTTCGTTGTCAATACAGAACGGACTGACGAAAGTGATCAACTATTTGAAGCAATAAGTGTACTATCTAAACGGGGCGTGAAAGCAGAGATCATTCTTGCCTTCGAAGGATTAAAGTTGAATGAGCAACAATTACAACAAAAAATGGTGGAGACTTCACTCCGATTTGGCTATACCGAAACACCATTGGTTGCAAATCTTGAGCGCAGTGAGAGTACATTCTGGTCTGAGTGCGATGCAATCTTTATTGGACTGCATTCAGAGCCGTTCTCCGGGGTAAGTGAGAGGGCTATGGCAAATTCAATTGCTTGCATTGCGTTTAGCAGTCTTCTGAGTAAAGATATTTTTGCTGATGGGCATGCAGCCTTTTTATGTAAACGCGATAATGTGACAGATTTAGCAATTACCATAGAAATGGTAATGAACAATGAAGACCTTCGCAATGAAATCACTTCGAATGCCTTTGAATTGGCGAAGAAAGAGCTTTCTGTCAAAATGTTCAGCGATCATTTGATAAATCTCCTAAAAGCGCTGCCAAAAAAGTAGGCCTGCATATTTGCAGGCCTACGGTTTAATATTTGATCCTAAAATGAGCTTATTTGCTCATAATTAATTTACCGGCACCCCAATTGAGTCCAGAGGCCGGAGATAGACTATAGATGTACATTCCAGTTTCCAGTAGGTCTAAGCTTACACTGTTTACAGACTGCGTCATATTGCGTTCAAAAACCATCTTCCCACTTACGTCAAATACCCTGAACACGAATAGTTCATTAGTTGTTCCTTCCGGAAGTTTAACGTAAACCAGCCCTTCAGATGGATTTGGATACACTTGCACTTTGTTTAATTCATTCAATACTGAAGTTGTTGAAAGAGTAGATTCTACAATTGTAACGCAATAATCTTCTGTTTCTCCTTCCTGGAAAACTTCACAGGAGCCAACGTTGGCTGAGCTATTTCCCACATACTTCATTGCAACACGCATCCTAGTCAAACCCAAAGTAGCATTTTCTGGTATAGCAATGGTTCCGGAAACAGGGTTGGGCGAACCCTGTGTAGAAGATAATACCTGTTCATTGATACCGTAAAGGCCGTCATGATTAAAATCTATCCAAACCCTGATAAATTCACCATAATCGCCAAACGTAAATCCTGGGGTAACTGTAAGCGGATAGTTTCCTGCTGCCTCCAGCTCAATACTTGTATTTTCAAAAAAAGCGTAACCGCCATTGTTACCGGTTTGAAAAAGAACACCATTGATTTGAACTGACTCAATAAATTCCCAAAAACTGTCCTCAGCATAATTGCTGCAATACTCACTGTCAAGACACGCTCCGCAACCTTTGGTTCTTACTGTAAGCGTAACAGACTCGTCAAGGTCTTCAGCACATGTTGGGGTTACCAAAATCTCGTAATTGGTGCAACTTTCAAGTCCATCAATATTTGCTTCGCCATTTTCAAATGCACCAAGTAAGATCCATATTGCTGTTCCTTCAGGTCTGTAATACACATCATATGAGTCGATTCCGAAGGATAAAGGCCATGTTATGGAAAGACTAACATTGGTTGCAATACCCTGAACAATACTTTCTGGTGCTTCGCAGCAAGCCATAGTTGTAAAAATAGTATTCGAGCCATACACTATACCATCTCCTGTTTCGGAGCACAAAGAGCCGATTTCAAATTCATAAGCAGTGCAATATAGAAGGATATCTATACTGAAAATGCTGGTATTGATATCATTTACAATCGTCCACTCTTCAGTACCACTTATCCTGTACCGAATGCTTACCCCACCTTCACTTATTGAATTCCATGAAAAGTTATAGATGGTATCAGCTTCGACTTCATAGTTAAACGCAAATGGCGGAAGACATAAATCAGCTCCACAGTTTAGCATAAGGGTCATCAGACTGTTGTTTGCATTGATGCGGCCTCCTGTTACTGTTTGACCAACTAGATTATCAACAACATCGACACCTTCAAAAAGAGCAAACCGCACATAATCTGCAGCTCCCTGCGGGTTATCTCTTACAAATTGTGCAAACGATTCACATGGTGCCGAGTATAGCAGTGCAATAACGCCAGCCGTGAGAGGCGATGCGAATGATGTTCCGCTGGTTGCTGAACTGCCCGATGATCCGCTTGTGGTGAAAACATTTTCCCCGGGAGCTCCAAAATCAACTGTAGTAGCGCCATAGGCTGAAAATGTGCGCACATCATTGCGATTGGTGGCAGTTACACTGATCATATAATCACTTGGTGCGGCAGTAGGTATATCGCCTACCACATCGATATTTACATTGTTGTTTGCTGTCGCACCGCAGCTTAAAATGCCATATTTACCAAGGGTGTCGTAATAGGCTGCCCAGATAGGTACATCATTTACATTGCCATTGTCAATGCCCCATGATGCATTGGTGGCAACCACAAAAGCACCTGATCCGCCATTGCTTCCGTCATATAGCTTTCGCATAACCAATGGGTAGGAATATGCAGAAACCACTGATGCTTCGTTAAAGATGTTTTCACCTCCTACTGACATGATCTTTACATCCCAGTTTGCACCAACTACGGCGAGATTATTGTCTCCTTTAGCTCCAATCATACCCATTACCTGAGTGCCGTGACCACCTGCTAATATTCCTTGGTCGTTTTGTGCGCCAACATTCCAGCCCAAGTAATCATCCACATATCCATTTGCATCGTCATCAATTCCATTTCCGGGAATTTCACCATAGTTTCTCCATGCATTTGCTGCAAGGTCGGGGTGATTGAGATTGCCCCCTTCGATTACGCATACCACTATGGTATCTCCTAGCGCTGTTGTACCTCCTGTGGTTATTTCCCAGGCAAGGTCCGTATCTATGTCTGCATCAGCAGTACCACCGCTTTGCCCGGTATTTATGTGGTGCCATTGCTGTCCAAACCCGGGATCGTTTGGCACATTGCTCCTTTCGTATACATAATGATTAAACTGCGCAATGCTGATGTTCCTGTCACTTCTTAAGGTTTTCAGCAGAGCGTCTTCGCTCACCATCAGGCCATTAAACTTAACCAAATAAATGTTCATTGGGGGTGATAAAAATTCGCCTAACGCAATATCGGTATCAGTGCCGCGCAGCGTGCGGTATTGATTTAATACGTGTTCAGGATTGATTCCAGGCTTGAATTGAACCAATATTTCGCCCGGTACATGGGCCATTTGGGCAGTAACCTGGGTTAAAGGAAGTGCCAACCATAAGGTGGCTAAAAAGGTGAAGGCTTTCATAATTGCTTGCAGAATTGAGGCTGCAAGTTACAGCCTTAAGGGCCAAATACAGTCAATACAATGCATATACTTGGTGGAAATAGACCCGAAATCCCCTTTTATTCTTGGAATCCTACTCCTGTAAATACAACCTTTTTACCCTGTGTGAAACGTTGGTAAGAATCTCATATGGTATGGATTCCAGTGCTTTAGCCATTGAATAAATATCAGCATTGTCTCCGAAAATTTCAACACGGTCTCCCTCGTTGCAATTGAGCCCTGTAATATCTATCATGCACATATCCATGCACACATTACCCTCGATTGGAGCAAATGCGCCTTTCACAAAAACACTCCATCGGCCATTACCGAGTTTTCTGGGAAGCCCATCGGCGTAGCCTACCGGAAGTACGGCGATGGTTTTTTCGAATTGAAGTTTTTGTCGAGGGCTATAGCCTATTGCTTCACCGGCAGGAACCACTCTTATCTGCGAAATAGTTGTTACCAATTTGCCTGCAGGCTTGAGATAGCTGCGAGATTCAGCATGAGATGAAAGACCGTAAAGTGCCAGGCCGATCCGAACCATATCCATTTGTGCGTCGGGGTGTCGGGTTAGCCCGTTTGAGTTGAGAATGTGCCTGAAAAATTTGTTAGGAATCGCGGATGTAAGAATTTCTACTGCTTCACTGAACCGTGCAATTTGTTTATTTGTGAGCTGATCGAAGGCAACTTCATCGCTGGCCGAAAGATGTGAGAAAATGCTTTTTACTTCTAGCAGTCCATTGCAGGTAACCAATTCCCTTCCCAGTTTTTCCATTTCTTGAATGTCAAACCCGAGGCGGTTCATTCCTGTGTTTACTTTTATATGCACAGGGTATTTCATGCCGGGATTCGTCTCTTTAAGGGCTTTCGCGAAATACCGAAGAGTTCTAAAACTAAAAATTTGTGGTTCAAGGTCGTGGTCTATCATTGCCCTGTACGCCGATAGTTCAGGGTTCAGCACCAGTATGGGTAATGATATTCCGGTCCTGCGGAGCTCAATGCCTTCATCGGCATAAGCTACCGCCAGATAGTCGACCCGGTGGTGCTGAAGAAATCGCGCTATTTCATAACTGCCACTTCCGTATGCAAATGCCTTCACCATTGCCATGATTTTGGTGTTGGGGCGAAGGCGGCTTTTTAAGAAATTTAGATTGTCCGTAATTCTGTTTAGGTCTATTTCAAGAGCAGTTTCGTGGGTTTTTTCAGCGAAGCGTTCGCTTATGCGCTCAAAGGCGAATGATCGGCTTCCTTTCAGCAGTATGTCTTCTTTGGATATTTCTGAATCTATGAGTTGCGACAGAAATGACTCTGTGTCGCGATAAAATTGTGGGTTGAAAGATTTGAGAAGATCAGCCGAATCAGAAATTTCAGGACCTATACCGATCAATCTGCTTATACCATTTGCTGTAAGCGTAGCCGCCACTTTTCTGTACAGTATTTCCGGCTCTTCGCCACTCTGCATTATATCGCTTATTATGGCAGTTCGTCTGTTGTTTTTGCCATGCTGTACCAAATGTTCAAGCGCAATTGCCAATGAATCTACATCTGAGTTGTAGGTGTCGTTCAGAATTAAACAGCCATTTATACCTTCTACCAACTCCATGCGCATGGCAATGGGTGAGAGGGCGCTCATTCCATTTGCTATTTCTTTATCATCAATTCCCAACTCGAGCAAGAGCAGCCAGCAATGGCAAGCGTTTTCAAGAGAAGCAGCGTGTACAAATGGAACCCATATCTCCTTGGCTTCACCCTTGTAGGTAGCGTTCAGTTTTGTGCCATCGGTAGTAAAGGTTTGCGATGTGATTACAAGATCAGCAGATGCTTTTTGCGACCAGTTACAAATTAATTTATCTGGCCTTTCGCCAAATTTCTGTGTAACCGCAAGGTCTATTTCTTTATGATCCTTGCAGTAAATGAGCAATTTGCTGTTTTCGAAAAGCAGCATTTTTTCAGCTACTTTTTGAGCAATACTTTCAAAATTCTCTTGATGAGGGGCGCCAATATTGGTAAAAATTCCAATGTCGGGTGAAATGATTTTTTCTAATTTTTTCATTTCCCCCGGAAGGGAGATTCCTGCTTCAAAAATGGCAAGATTGTGGTTTTGGTTCATAAGCCAAACCGATAAAGGCACTCCAAGTTGCGAGTTATAACTTCGCGGGCTGCGAACAATATGGTAGTGCTTGTGCAATAATTGGTAGAGCCACTCCTTTATAATCGTTTTGGCATTGCTGCCGGTAATTCCTATTACAGGATAGCGAAACTGTTTGCGATGAAAGGATGCCAATTCCTGCAAGGCTACAAGGCTTTCCTTAACAACGATAATATTTGCATCTGGCATACCAGTCAAATCCGGTAAAGTGCTGAGTATAAAATTTTTTTGATCTCGGTTATACAATTCCTGAGCGTATTGATTTCCATCATGCCTTTGACCTTTGATAGCGATAAATAAGCTTCTGCCACCAGCTTGTGGTTTGCGGCTATCCGTAGAAATTGATTCTATGCTTGTATTACCGTCGCCTTGTGTCAAGGAACCACCAATAATGTCGGCAATCTGATTTAATGTATATACGGTATCCCTTGTTTTGGAATTCATTTCTTCCATTTTGATTCTTCTATTGCTCTAATGTAAGCTTCACGACTCAGCGGCTCATACCTGTCGAGCTCGCCTAATTCTATTTGGTTATTGCCGCCAACTATGCGGTGTGAGTAATTCGCAAGCTTGCCGGTGCGAAGGCAAATGGCATGAACCTTTGTAACATATTCAGCTATGGCCATAAGCTGGGGCATAGGCCCAAAGGGCTTGCCCTGAAAATCCATATCCAATCCTGCTGCAATAACACGGATTCCCTGATTGGCCAATTCGTTGCATACTTCGGGTAGGTTTTCATCAAAAAACTGAGCTTCGTCAATACCTACTACATCCGCATCACCCACCATCAGCAGGATATTCTGAGCATTGCTCACAGGTGTGCTGATGATAGCGTTTTTGTCGTGACTTACCACCTCACTTTCATGGTAGCGGTTATCTACCTGAGGTTTATATATTTCAACTTTTTGGCGCGCTATACGCGCTCTGTTGAGTCTTCGGATCAGTTCTTCGGTTTTGCCCGAAAACATCGATCCGCAGATCACTTCAATCCAGCCGCATCCTCTCTTGCGTGCACTGTGGGTGTATTCTACAAACATGTGTTTGAATCAGATACTTGACCGTCTTAATTATTCCAAATGAACGCTTAGTTTTGCAATCGGCAGGTCACGGGTCGAAATTAACCATTATTACCGGCCCAACCATACTCATTACAGGCCAGCATTCGTTATATATGGGAGAAAAAAAATCATTTATGACTATACAGGCAATCGCCGCAGAATTGGGCATGAAAGCTGCCCTTATGGAAAAGGGTCAGCTTAATACCGTGCAGATAGATGAGCTTACAGAGTTGAGTAAGGAGCTCTATGAGCGCATGATTGTACTTCGATATAAAGCATTTGAAGCAATGGTACATGCTCCAACTGCATCGCCAATTCAGGCTGATCAGGAGCCGCTGCCGCAAACTGTTTATGAACCGGAACCGGAAGCAGCCCCTCCATTGGTAAAGGAAGAACGCAAGTCTACAATCCGTTTCGGAGAACCTATAAACAGTCTGAAACAAATTTCTCTTATTGACTCAATTGAGGAAATGAAAAAGACGGGGTCTCTTGAAGAAAAGTCTATGAATGTGCACAAAGGTGAATTGAAAGAATATGTTGATGACCAGACCAGTCTAAGCCAAAAGCTCAAGAAAACTCCTCTTGCCAATCTGAAAACAGCTATTGGAATCAATCAGAAGTTCCTTTACATTTCAACCTTATTTAGTGATGATAAGGATGCTTTCAATGCAGCAATCGAAAAACTTAACGGATTCTCGTCATATCTTGAAGCCGACGATTTTGTTCAAAATGTACTTAAACAACGACACGCGTGGCAAATGAAGAACCCGGTTACAAAGGAGTTTTTAGAGCTCGTAGAGCGCAGATATCTTTGAAGTATATTTTAGTTTTTCTGGTGCTCTTCACCCAAGCCTTTCCGGCTGCTTCTCAGGATCTGAATTTTGTGAAAGCAGAAGTTGATGAACTCACTTCGCCTGCATTTTGGGGAAGAGGCTATGTGAAGGATGGCAGCAACCTGGCCGGTTACCATCTCATGGCGCGTTTTCGAAATATTGGACTTTTGCCTACAAAAAAAGGGTACACGCAGTCGTTTACCCTTTCGGCAAATACCTTTACTACACCTTCCGTATTTTCTATTGATGGTGCCAATTTGCTCGAAGGATATGATTATATCATCGATCCAGCTTCGGGTTCTTCGAGCGGTAAGTGGGCCATCTACCGACTTGATTCTACGCACTTTCAGCCTCGTAAGAAACTCCCGGCTGCAAAAGGCAGAGTACCCGTTATTAACATGAAGGGAATTAACAGCCCCGATGAGGTGAGTGCAATGTTTGAATTTAAAAGATTGAATCTGGCCACGAACCCTGTGGTTCTGCTTCAGCCCGATAAACTCACCTGGGGCATAGGCCAGCAGTTATATGCCTTTTCAACTCTGGAAGTACTGTCTGCTTCATTTCTCGCGAAAGCGAAAGAAGTGTCGATAAGCGTAAAAGCAGAGCAGCTAAGTTACGAAGCGTTCAATGTGATAGGATACATACCCGGAACCCGGAGCGATAGCAGCATTGTTATTACAGCCCATTATGATCATTTGGGAATGATGGGCAATGCAATATTTCCTGGAGCCAGTGATAACAGCAGTGGTGTGGCCATGATGCTCGATATGGCAAGGCATTTTAGAAAGAATAAACCTGCATTTGATACCTACTTCATTGCATTTGCAGGAGAAGAAGCAGGCCTTATTGGGTCCAAATATTTTGTAGAGAATCCTATGATTCCTTTGACTTCAATAAAGTTGCTGCTAAACCTTGATCTCATGGGCTCTGCGGCCAAAGGCATCACTGTGGTAAATGGCAATCTTTATACTGACATCATGGCTAAGCTATCATCAATCAATGCTGAGAAAGATTATGTGCCCAGAATTAAGCTTAGAGGTAAAGCAGCCAATAGCGACCATTACTGGTTTTCAGAAGCAGGAGTTCCTGCAATTTTTATCTACACCGAAGGAAAAGTAAGGGCCTATCACGATGTGCATGATGTGGCTTCAGGGCTTGACTGGACAGGCTACGAACCTTTGTTCACTTTGCTGGTGCAATTCCTGAACGAAATATAATCCGGGTATGGGAAAACTGATACTTGTACCTACACCACTAGGCAATCTAGGCGATATTACTCTTCGGGCACTGGAAGTATTCAAAGCGGTTGATGCAGTATTGGCAGAGGATACACGCACGTCGGGAAGGCTTTTGAAACACTACGAAATATCTTGTGAGCTCATCCCGTTTCACGCGCACAATGAGCACAAAGTGTTGCACCGCATTGTGGAACGCCTTGAAGCTGGATCGGTGCTAGCTCTGGTAACCGATGCTGGTACACCGGGAATCAGCGATCCGGGATTTTTACTGGTAAGGGCCTGCATCACCGCCGGCGTAGAAATTGAAACTTTACCTGGTGCAACAGCTTTTGTGCCTGCATTGATCAATTCGGGCTTTCCGACTGACAGGTTCTGCTATGAAGGGTTTTTGCCATTAAAAAAGGGTCGGCAACGCAGAATGGAAATACTCTCAAAAGAAGAACGCACCATTGTGCTCTATGAGTCGCCCCATCGAATTGCAAAAACTGTAGCTCAATTGGCTCAATATTTTGGGCCGGAGCGCGAAGCTTCAATTTCGCGTGAGCTTACCAAGATATATGAAGAAACCATACGAGGTACGCTTGACACGCTGCGCGTGCGTTGCGAAAAGCAACCTCTAAAAGGTGAGATAGTGCTTGTAATAAAAGGATATACTGAACCATGAAAGCAATTTTCCTGAACAAATTTGGAAGTGCCACAGATGCTTTTGAAATAAGGGAAACCGAAAAGCCAATACCTAAAGTAAACCAGGTACTTATAAAGGTAGAAGCGTTTGGGTTGAACTTTGCCGATGTGCTTGCGCGAAAGGGCCTGTACCCTGAAGTGCCCGACCGGCCATGCATTTTGGGTTACGAAGTGGTAGGAACCATTGTAGGCTGCGGCGATGAAGTACCTGCCGGTTTTGAAGGTAAACGGGTTATGGCCCTTACAAGGTTTGGTGGTTACGCTCAATATGTTGTTACCGATTACCGGGCAATGGCTCAAATTCCGGTAAATTATCCCGCGGAACAAGCTGTGGCGCTCGGTACTCAGTTTACTACTGCGTACATGTGTTTTTATGAAACAGTGCGGCTGCACCAAGGCGATAAGGTATTGGTGCATGCCGGTGCGGGGGGAGTAGGTCTGGCACTTTGTCAGATGGCTATGGCCGAAGGCTGCGAAGTAATTGCTACGGTGGGCTCGGCAGCAAAAGTTGATTTTCTTCAAAGGCTCGGTGTACCACACATCATTAATTACCGCGACGAGAATTACGCAGATCGTGTAAGAAGTATAGTTAAAAAAGGGTCTATTGATGTTAGTTTCAATTCGCTTGCAGGCAAATCAGCCCCTACAGATATGAAATTGCTCGGTGCCGGCGGCCGCCTTGTTATATACGGTGCAGCAAGTCGTGTTGGCAAATCAGGTGGTATATTTAGCAGCCTTGGATTGCTGTTTAAAACGGGTTTTGTGTCACCACTTGCTCTTATTATGAAGTCAAAATCAGTAATAGGGGTTAATCTTCTTAAGATAGGTGATTCCAGGCCGCACATTTTGGCTGAATGTCTTTACAATGTGGTTCAAATGGCATTGCCCACAAAGGCATTTCCAGAAGGTAAAATCCGACCTGTGGTAGGAGGAAGGTACGCTGTGAGCGAATTGGCGCAAGCTCATAAAGCACTCGAAAACCGCAACACAATAGGTAAATTGAGCGTTTTTTGGTAGGCAGTAATTAGGCCAAACGCGCTAGAAAAAGCTTCATATCATCTTCAAAACTCTTGCCTGATGGAAGTAAAAGTTCATTTACATTGCCGTCAATGGCCACTTTTACCTGCCGCAGCGAAAGTTGCTGATCTACATAAAGCATTTCGAGCTCGGGAACTATCTCCTTCAGTGTATAGACAATATCATTTACCGAAAGGTTATGGTCTACAAGATTATATACAGGCTTCCAGTTTTCGCTGAATATAAGTTTCTCCAGAAATGCAGTCACCTTCTCAACATTCACAAAAGCGCGCTCCTGCTCGCCATTGCCGTTGATGGTTACCTTCTTATAATGCCTAGTATGCAGTACGAAGCGGTTGATAACGGCATCAAAACGCATGCTTTTCGAATAGCCGTATACATTTGAGCATCTTATGATTGCCGTTTGTTTCAAGGGATTTAATCTGGCGATATGTCTTTCACCTTTTAGCTTAGTGATGCCGTAAAAGGTTTTAGGGTTGGGTAAAGTATCGGGTGTAGCGTATTCGCTTCCGGCACCATATACGCTAGCACTACTCATATATATTACCTTTTTACAATCAGATTCTTCAAGGGCATAACTGAGTTCGGCGGTACCCCAATTATTGATTTGATCGAAAAGGTGGGGCTGCTCATCGGCAAATGGGGTACTTACTTTAGCTGCAAGATGAATCACCAGGTCAGCCTTGCTAACTTCCTTGCGAAGCGTGAAGGAATCAAGAAGGTCGGCATCAATGAATCTTACCTTTTCGTGTAACTTATCGGGGCCAAGAAAGAAGTTGAAATTTTTGCGACTCAGGTTGTCATAAATGGTAATGCTGCTTATTTCGGGTTTGTTCATCAGGCCTAGACAAAGTTCTGTGCCTATGTAGCCGGTACCGCCGGTGATCAATATTCTCATTTCTCCAGTTATTTTACCAGCTCGGTATGCAGGCCACACTCATTTTTACTCAGTCCATACCACCTCGCTTCGCGCGGATCTTCAAGGTTTGTTTTTCAGGTACAAGGCTCACAGCCAATGCTTAAATAGCCTTGACTTTCGAGAGGGTGCTTTGGTAGATTGTGTTTTTTTATGTAGTCGTATATTTCTTTATTGTTCCAGTTGAGCATTGGGTGATAGCGCATGCTCCGCTCACCGGCTTTCTGAAACACTTTCATGCTGCGCCTGTTCAGGTTTTGATCTGCCCTGATGCCATTCACCCATACGTCATAGCGGTTTAGAAGCCTTGATGTAGGTTCTACCTTATTGATATGGCAGCAGTAATCAGGATTGGAAGTGAAGAAGAAATTTCCATTGCCATGGCGTTATTGGTGTTTTGGGGTGCTGGAGTATATCTGATGAACTTCAAAACCCAGCAGTTCACCCACCAGTTTTGAAAAGGAAAGTGTTTCGGGCATTAGAAATCCTGTATTCAGACAGTAAACTGGCATTTGAATACCTGATTGAGCAATAATATGCAGCAGTGGAATGGAATGGGTTTGAAAAGATGATGTTACAAACATTGATTTTCCTTCATCACTTATCGATAGCAGCGTATTTATTATTTCTTCTTCTTTCATTCGGGCTGCTAAGGTATAGAAATCGCATTGAGGGGCAGCCGTCGCCTGATGCTTTGTTCTAGCGAGATCATGGTTTCTGTTCGCTGAATTCCTTTCACCGCCTGTATTTTTTCATTAAGCACCTGTCGGAGATGGTTGGTATTTGAGCATACTATTTTGAGAAAAATACTGTAACCTCCTGTGGTGTAAAATGCTTCGAGAATTTCATCTATGTTTTTGAGCTCGGCTACTACTTCTTTGTAAGTAGCCCCTTTTTCAAGGAATACACCAATGAATGCGGTAAGATCAAAGCCGAGTTTTGTCGGGTCTATTATAAGTTCTGAACCGATCACAATTCCCATTTGCTCCAATTTCTTCATGCGCACGTGTACCGTACCGGGAGAGATAATGAGCTTTTGGGCTATTTCCGTGTAGGGTGTGCGGGCATCTTCGAGCAGCATTGTCATGATGCTGAGGTCTATTTTGTCAATTTGATAATCCATAGGGTGAAATTTTAATTCAAATTATTGAATACTCAAATATATGTCTTAAATATGATGATATAATAATAATTATGAGAAATTGTAAATAAAATAGCAATGAAACGTACACTACCTTATATTTGTGTTAACAACAACAACCCAATACTGTGGGGTGATGAAATAGGCAGACATGCCCCCCTGTCTCGGGGGTGGAGATTCGGGAGAAACCAAGCGAAGCGCGGCTAACCACTCCTTGGAGGTTCGAATCCTTCCCCTACAGCAATCTTAGGCGCGAAAGGCCACTTGATCGAAAGAACAGGTGGCCTTTCCATTTCTTCAAAAGTTAGGTCAAACAAAAAAGCCCTGCACATTCGACAGGGCTTTCGGAAATGAGGTTATCCAGTTTATTGGAAAGGATTATAGTGAATCTGGAATTCAATATTCTCCGCTTTTGCAGTCTCATCAGGGTTCAATGGATTTGGCGGGAATCGCTCTAATCTTGTAAAGGTTACATTTCCTTTAAGATAACCTCCCTGAAGGGTGAAGAAGTTGTATGTAATATTCAACCTTGCCTGCGGGTCGCCCGGTAGGTTGGTTCTGGCCTGGTAAGTTGCAGTACCTGCAAAAGGTCCGGTTATAAAACCTTCTGAATAGCGCAGTGTTGGTGGTGTAATAAGCGGACTGTATTCTACCATATTAATTGGCGCTCCGCCATCAGAAATAGCGAGCAGATTGTTTGGTCTAGGAATGCTTAGCTCAATTATTCTTTGATAAATTCCATTTTGAGTGGTGATTTGCGATACCGCTCTGATGGTTCTGTATTGGGGGTTGAATCCTGCAGTATTGCCAATAGTAAGGGCGTTGGGTACATAAAGTGTATCAGTATTGCCTCCTAGTGCCAACAATTTATTGAGCGTATTCTGATCTATAAATGCCAGACCATTGCCGGGACCTATTTTCGTTACAGTTAGGAATTGCAAGCACAATTCGCAGTTCGGTCCACCACAGTCTACATCAAGCTCTTCATTTTCTTCATTTAGAATTCCGTCATGGCAAGATATACACTGCGGGCATGGATAAGCCGAAATCGGATAATCCACACAATCAATTTCAAGCTCAGGGCCATTTTTGATTTCATCGTCGCAGGTAGGGCAGGGTGGGCAAGCAGGGCCACCGCAGTCTACACCAATTTCATCACCATTTTGCACACCATCGTTGCAATTTGGCACAGGGTCGCATGCTGTAGGGCATGGACCACCGCAGTCAATGCCAGTTTCTCCCTGATTCATTATACCGTCAAAACAAGTGGGTATAGGGCAGTCAGGACAGGCAGTTAAAGGATTGTTGTCACAATCTATACCGTCTTCTACAACCACCACATATCCCTGAGGCAGCAGTGTATTTAGCTCAATATGCGTATTCATTATACTATCAGAACAGGTAGGATCAGGGCAGATGATTCCAAGAAGAATACACTCAGGAGCACCGCAGTCGATACCTGTTTCGTTGCCATTCCATATACCGTCAAAGCATGAAGGGGGTGGACATGGGAATGGACAGCCTAAGCCACCGCAGTCAACACCTTGTTCATCACCATTTTGGATTCCATCATCACACGTTGGTGGGCAAAAGGCAGCACAAGGAAAACCGCAGTCAATGCCTGATTCCATTACCAAAAGGTAAAGAGTGCCATTGAGATCCTGCCCTACATCGATTCTGCCTAAATCAGCCTGACTCAAGTTTGGACTAAATACCCAGTGGGCATTCATTATTCCGTCGTCACAGGTGCTGCATGGAGGGCAATTTGGGCCGCCACAGTCAATACCGAAAGCGAACGGTACCGGAGTAAACTCACCTTGATTTGAAATTAAATCATCGCAAGTTGCGGGACATATGGCACAATTCGGCCCGCCACAGTCAACGCGTAGTTCACCCTGATTCCTTACCTCATCAAAGCAGGTTTCGGGTATTCTATTGTCTTCATTTCGGCAGCTTGTAGCTACTATTGCTACTACAGCAATAAGGGAGAGTGCTCTTAAAAGGCTCGATTTCATCAATCTTAATTTTATCTTTTCTGTGCTAAGTAAACCGCAAATTACTGCGAAAAATACATAACATTCATCAGACGCTCAAAATTATTCGGAGTTGCATCAAGGAAGCTATCTAAAATTCATTTATTTTCATCGCATGTTAGCCAATAGATTTTGGCTCTACCATCATTTTCAGAAAGGATAATAAATACCAAACTATGGAGAATCCTGAGGCAAAATCACTAGCGTTGAAATCCGATCGAAATTCAGATTATGAGTTGGTTTATGCCACAATTCCTTCGTCTGAATCAGTGGAGAAATTGCTCCAAGAAGTAAGTAATCTGCACCCCGTTTGTGCCTTCATCCTCGTGCAGCGCAGCTTAAATTCATATGAAAAGCTGAAGAATTTTTTTAATCCGAATTTTTCTTCTATCGAATCAATGGCGCTCATGGCTGATATGGAGAAAGCCGCAGGTAGAATAGCAGCAGCTTTGGAGAATGGTGAGCGAATAATGCTTTATGGTGACTATGATGTAGACGGAACCTGCGCCGTAGCTGTAATGTTCAATGTACTTCACGCCACCGGTGCTGATGTAATACGGTACCAACCCGACAGGTATGGAGAGGGCTATGGCGTAAGTGAAAAAGGCGTGCGCTTTGCCGCTCACGAGGGTGCTTCATTGCTTATTACCTTAGATTGTGGCATTCTGGCTCATGATAAGATAGCAATTGCGAATGACCTTGGAGTGGATGTGATAGTATGCGACCATCACCTTCCGGGTAATGAATTGCCACCGGCCTTTGCGGTGCTGAATCCAAAACGACTCGATTGCCCGCATGAAGGCAAGGAGCTATGTGGTTGTGGTGTAGCTTACATGCTGTTGCGCCGCCTACGCGGTATTTTTGGTTTCGATGAATCATTGCTCCTTGAGCAATTGCCCTTGGTGGCTATCGCTACCTGTTGCGATATAGTACCACTTACAGGCATAAACAGGTTGCTGGTAGCCGAAGGTTTGAAAATGTTGAATACTGAAATGCCATCCGGAATTAGGTTTATGATGCGAATGGCCGGGTATGCCGGCGCGCTCGACGTGAGCGATGTGGTATTCAAAATAGGCCCCCGCATCAATGCTGCCGGCAGGCTTGACCATGCTTCGCTTGCAGTGGAACTTCTCACTACACAAGATGAAGCAGTACTTGAAGCCCGCGCTGCTGATCTTGAAAAACTCAATGTTCAGCGTAAGCTTTTAGATAAGCATACTACTGCCGAAGCGCTGGATCAAATGTTTGCCGTTGATCCATTATTGGAGAAGAACAGTACTGTGGTGTATGGTGAAAACTGGCATAGAGGGGTGGTGGGCATCATTGCTTCCCGGCTTACTGAAACATGCTACCGACCTACTGTAGTGCTTACCGGATCGAACGGGGTGCTCACAGGTAGCGCGCGAAGTGTAGATGGTTTTAACCTTCATGCAGCCATCGCGGCTTGTAGCGATACGCTGATGCAGTTCGGCGGACATGATGCTGCGGCAGGTCTTACACTTAAGCACGAAAAACTTACCGAATTCTCACATAAGTTTGAAATCGAAGTGGCCAAAGAACGCTCCGGGAAAAGCAAGCTGCCCGGTCAAAAGGTAGATTTAGTAGTTGCTCTAAGCGATTGGTATAATGAAGGCTGGATATCATTTTACCGCCAATTAAGCAGGTTGAAGCCTTACGGACCAGGTAACCGCGAGCCGGTATTTGAATCCAGGGGCTGCAAGGCGCGCAATGTGCAGGTGGTTGGCGGCGACCATCTGAAATTTCAGGTTTTCCATCCGGATCGATCGGGCGAAATGCTCGGAGTAATTGCTTTCAGGCAGGCAGCAAAGTACGATGCCCTGGCCAATGACAAATCATTTGCCCTGGTATACGCCATCAAAGAAGCCGAATGGCAGGGGCGCAGGAATATTCAACTTGAAGGCAAGGCCATCATTGTGGACTGCTCAATGGATTAGGGCTGTCGTTTCTTGAGTTGATTAGGTGCATTTCCCTTTGAGGAATAGTAATAACGATGCCCTGATTCCTGAATTGCTGATCAATTTCAAAGCGAATTTCACTTTGAAGGGTTTCCACCACCCAGGTTTTTCGCGCCCAAAAGAATACGCTAAACTTGAGTCCGTTCTCAGCAAAATCCTCAAACCGCACAATTATTTCGCGGTTCTTGCTTACATCGGGGTGTTTTAGGGCACTGTTGTACAATATATCACGCACCAGCGCTGTGTCCGTGCCGAATTTCACATTTACATTGATGTTGAATCGGGTAAGCTCCGAGCCATGATTCCAGTTTACCACCTTCTCACCTATCAGGTTTGAGTTGGGTATGATAATGTATTTCCCATCGCGGGTAAGTACTTTTGAAGTGCGAATATCTATTTGCTGAACCCTTGCTACCAGCCCGTCTACTTCTATTACATCGCCCACTTTTACAGGCCCTTCAAAAAGGATAATTATTCCTGATATCAAATCATAAAATAAGTGCTGCAATCCAAATCCGAGCCCTACCAGCAATGCTCCAAGACCGCCTACAATCAGTTTAATATCAAGGCCCAGGCTTGTAAGTCCAATGAGTATTGCCAATCCATAGAGACCATACTTAGTAAGTTTGAATATGGTGTACTCCTTGCCCTCGTCGATCCAGGTTTTTTTTGAAAAATTCTTCTTTAGCAATACCCTGACCAATCGCGATATGAGCCGGGCAAAGATTAGAATCAACACAAAAACCAAAATTTTTCCGGGTGTCAATGAAATCTTGTCAATCTTAACCAGCTCATAGTTGAATACCAGACCGAGCAAGCCACTGAGACCAAGACTGAAAATAGCTATTATTATTCCAATAATGAGAATGATACCACGTCCGGCTCGCACGAGTATCAATTCTTTTTCCTTATCGAAGGTGTCAAGGGCCCGAAGTTTTCTGCTGATAAATACAGTGTACGCTTTTCTCGCAAGTTTTATAAAAAGGAGAATAGCCAGCAGCACTAAAATGTTTCTGGCGGTGATATTTAGGTAAGGAGATTGAAAAAAACTGTATTCGAGTAGGTCGCTCATGGGCGCTATTAAAATCTAAATGATTGTTGAACCAAAAAAGGTGCTCACTTGTGCTTTTAATTTGTCCAATCTAATCTTTTCTTGCAAAAGGAGTGAAAGTTCTTCCTCTGTTTCACTCAATTTAAGGCTAGTATCAATTTGTTTTATTAGCTCTCTCACGCGCCATAGTTTGAGTCGCATCACAGGATCAAAGGCCGTGCGCTTGAGATTTTGATCTTCTGTGTCGGTATATATATGGTGTTTTTCTGACCAGTTTACGCTAAGTTCATAAGGGGTTGATATCAGGCTCGAAATGGCTTCAGTAAGTTCCTGATCTGTGCTTTTTACAAAGAAATCTTCTCCCGGAAACACTCCGTATTCTTCAAATTGGGTTTTGAAAACTGATAGAATTTTAGAATAAATCGGCGATTTAAACTCAATTTCTTCTGAAGTAAGCTCATGTATCACAAACTCTGCAAGAGGCACAGTGATTAGTTGTTCCTTTCCATCTTCATCAATAGTTTCTAAATCCATTTCAAATGAACCGTATTGTACAAGTACCCTAGCAACTTCACGTTCGAGCAATATATGATCGGGCTCCGCGGCAGGCTTTTGCACTGCAACATTCGTCTCTAGCGGGTCTGTGATGAGCACCGGGTCAACTCCTGCAGCCTTCAAGCCACGCTTGCGCACCAGTCTGTTTAGCTCCAGCAGAAGAGCCTGCTCGGGAATATTAAGGCATTTTGCCGCCCGGCTTAGGTAAACACTTCGGGTAATATGATCGCTTATTAGCGACAAACTCTCGACCATACGGCGCGATGTCTGTGCCTTTACTATTGGGTCGTCATTGCCTTCATCGAGGAGCACTTCCACCATAAAATCGGTAAAGTCTTTCGCTGCTCGCTTTAAGTAGTCAAACAACTCCTGCTGAAGTGTGGCTCTGGCAAATGAATCCGGGTCATGGCCATCCGGAAAAAGCACCACCTTCACATACAATCCTTCTTCGAGAAGCAGATCAATGGCCCTAAGCGCAGCTTTTACTCCGGCCTTATCGCCATCATAAAGTATGGCTACATTCTTCGTGTAACGTTTTATAAGTCTTGCCTGGTCTTGCGTGAGCGAAGTGCCCGCAGATGCAACAGCATAATCAACACCGGCTTGATGAAGTGAGATCACGTCAGTATATCCTTCCACAAGAAAGCAGAGGTCATTGGCCATTATACCCCTTTTGGCTTCGAATATGCCGTATAGGGTTTTGCTTTTGTCATACAGCTCACTCTCGGGCGAGTTGAGGTATTTTACCTTACTGTCGCTTTTAAGTGTTCTGCCTGCGAATGCTATATTTTTACCTGTTATATTCCTTATCGGAAAAATTACCCTTCCGCGGAAAAAGTCATAAACACCGTGCTCACCTTCCTTGGTTAGGCCGAGGGTCAAAAAGTGTTTTGGATTGTATCCTGCTTCTTCAGCAGTTTTAAGGAAGGAATCGTTTTTGTCAAAAGCGTAACCGAGCCCAAATTTCTTGATGGTAGTATCGGTAAAGCCCCTTTCACGAAAGTAGCTCAGGCCAATACTTTTGCCATCGTCAGATTGCCACAGGGTATGTTCAAAATATTCGGCAGCGAATTTATTTACCAACGAGAGGCTTTCGCGCACACCCATTTCTTCGCGTTTCTCAGGGGTTAACTCACTCTCTTCGATCTCAATCTGGTACTTATTGGCGAGGTATCGAAGCGCTTCGGGGTAGGTCATGTTTTCGAGCTCCATAAGGAAGGTGACGGCGTTGCCACCCTTGCCTGAGCTGAAATCCTTAAAAATGCCTTTGGCAGGCGAAACATAAAATGAAGGGGTGCGCTCACTGTTAAAGGGGCTCAACCCTTTAAAACTTGACCCCGCTCTCTTCAACTGCACAAAATCACCGATCACATCTTCAATGAGTACCGCGTCGAATATCCGATCTATGGTAGTTTTAGTAATCAATTTGCTTGGAGTGCTTTTAAGGCAAGCGAATCTGACGCATTCAAAGGTTGATCCATATCAATTCTCTGAATAAGTATGCCGAGTGTATCATAAAATTGCCACAGGCCACTGCGCTCATCATTGTAGTAATAACCGGTATAGCGCATCATTGCGTTTGGGTAGTATGTAGTTGTAACTCCTTCGCGTACTCCATTTCGGTAATTCATTTCGCTCCAGCGGTAGCCTGAAGGGTAAAACGACTCCCATTGACCGGTGCGATTGCCATCCACGTTTTTGCCCCGCATTTTTACCACACCATTTTCGTAGTAATCGAGCACGTCAATTTCCACTGGTTTAATATTGGCTGAGTTTGTTTCTGCTCCATGCTCTTTGCAGCTTGTAATGTTAACTGCCATGAAACAAATGGCTCCTGCTGTAAATACTTGAAAATGTAATGATCGCATTATTCTTATTTTAAGAATTAACGGCTTTCTTAATTTGCCTTGATACTATTTTATTCGTTCGATGGTGTATTGCACCAAGCCTTCAAGTGCGATGCGCACATCGCTCTGCTCAAAGCTATGAAGAATTTCTATTGCCTCAGAGCGGTAGTTGTGCATGATAGATGTGGCGTAGTCAATTCCGCCTGATTTTACAACCATCTCAATTACTTTTCGCACCCTGCTTCGGTCTTCATTGTGGTTTTTCACTGTATTGATAATCCACCTTCTGTCAGATGCAGTTGCGTGCTGCAACGTATAAATAAGCGGCAGCGTCATCTTCTTTTCTTTGATGTCAATGCCGCTTGGTTTTCCTGTATTTCCGCCTTGTTGATAATCAAAAAGGTCATCCTTGAGCTGAAAGGCGATACCCACTTTTTCACCAAACAGGCGCATTCGCTCTGAAATTTCGGAATTTACCCCTGCTGAGTGCGCTCCGCTCTGGCAGCATGAAGCAATAAGCGAAGCTGTTTTTTGGCGGATGATATTGAAGTAAACTTCTTCTGTGATATTTAGTTTGCGGGCTTTTTCCATTTGCAGCAACTCGCCTTCGCTCATTTCACGCACGGCGTTGCTCACGATGCGCAATAGCTCAAATTCTCCTTTTTCAACGCTCATCAGCAGCCCGCGCGACAGCAAAAAATCGCCTACCAATACCGCTATTTTATTTTTCCATAAAGCATTTACAGAAAAGAAGTTTCTGCGGAAATTGGCATCATCTACCACATCATCGTGAACGAGTGTTGCAGTATGAAGAAGTTCAATAAGCGAGGCTGCGGTATATGTTGAATCTTTTACACCACCACAAAGTTTGGCCGCAAGGAATACGAACATAGGCCTCATTTGCTTGCCTTTGCTCTTTATAATGTAGTGGGTTATTCTGTCAAGGAGTGGAGTGTCACTTTTCATTGACTGTTTGAAGCGTTTCTCAAACTCAGTCATTTCGGGTGCAATAAGCAGCTTTATTTCCTTGATCTCCATTGGGTGGCCAAATATCTGAAATTGTTGGCGGCTTTGATCAGTTCAGCTTCACTTTGATGTATTGGGTGCGCGACCCGGCAAATCCTACCAGTACCACACCATCAGGAAGCAGATAGAAATAGCGGGGATTTACGAGTGATTTTGAATCTGCACTGCGCATAATACTTTGTTTTTTTATACTTCCTTCCAGCCCCAATTCTAGTATCACTGGCAATGCTGTTGCATAGGAGTTTAATGAGCGGTAATTCTTTTCCGGCTCTGACGACAGACCTTCATTTTTTTCATGATCATTGTATATGATGTAGGTTTTACCTCGGTTTCTGAATGATAAATAGGATGTGTAAGCGCCCTCTGATCTGGGTGATGACTGAAACTTCGGTATTTTTAGTGAAAAGGTTACTTTTCCAGAAGGCTCTATACGATTGATGAGTATTTGGTCGAAATTGTAAATTTTAATCACTGAATAAGTACCTGTGGCCGGATCGAATATTGTTGATGTTTGAGTAGACTGCTTTTCGCTGATCATTTCAGCTAGTCCATCATCAGTTGCGAAGATGTATCCGATGGTATACAATCCCAGATCTGTTTTATCAGGGTTGTTACCATTCGCTTTAAATTGCGATTTAAATGCCCGTTCGAAAGGTACCAATCCCTGATTCAGAATTTTTCCTGAGTCGGGCTCAAGTTCTACTGAAAAGGTGCCGGCCATGGTAAGTTCTATCAAATTGCTGTAGTAGCCGGCTACCTGAATATTCGAGTTGTTATTTTTGAGTAAGCCTAACTCATAGAGCCATTTGGATCCTACGGAAAGTGATTTTTCCTGCACCACTTCATTTTGCCAACTGTATTTTATAAGTGCGTAATTGCGGGTGGCGTTTTGGCGTTGATCATTCTCACTTATTTTCTGACCCGGAAGGCTTATAAGCATGTACACTGAAGTAGTGTCTTCAATAATCACATTCTCGAAGTAGAATTTACCTGATGAATGGGGTATTTCAAGATTCTTTCTTTTTAAAAGGCTCAGTGAACTATTATAGATTGAAATTTCAAATTTCATATTCTTAATTGGCTCTGCTTCGGTAGGTATAATTACTGCAAGTAAGTCGCGCGATTCATTGGTATAGGTAAGAAATTCCTGACCCGCATTCAAAACCCGCTTCGATGCAGTGCCCAGCAAAACAGGCTCCCTGTTCAGCTCAGGCACCTGATTCAGCATCCAGGTATGTATGAACACCTTATCGCCCAAATTCTCTTCGGTAGTGGTGAGCAGGCAGTTCATTCCTTTCATGGAAAGTGGATAGAGCAGCAGCGGTTCCTTGCCGCCAATCAGCGGAAATTCCACATTTAGCGAGCGCTCCAATAGAAGGCTGTCAGTGCGTATTTTTTCAAGTGCCATCCCATCCTTTTTCCTGCCTGTATACTTAAGGGTGAAAAAATGTGTTGAGTCGGTTCCGAAAATGTGCTGCAGCGTTTTGTCTTTATTTTCGCCGAGGAGCGGCCCCAAAGTCACATTGATACTCATTTGGGCAAGGAGCAATTGTGCAGCAAGTGTGGCACAAATACCTAAAATGATGTTTCTTATTTGTTGGGGCATTATAATGGCTATTTTCGCAGCATCACGCAATCATTGCATCTTGAGTAGCTATAGGTACAAATATACCCTCTTCACTTCGCTTATTCTATCGCTTGCCGCAAATGCCCAAACTCCTGACCACCTTCCTGAAGAAGATGCATATGATAATACCGATACACTCTATGCCGTAATGAACGCTGTGAAGTTTGATCCTGTTCAGGTTTTCTTCGGCGACTTTCAGTTTTATTTTGAAAAGATGATTGCCGGCAGGACGAGCATAGAACTTGGCATTGGACCAACCCGCAGAAATTATGCTGCAAGCTGGCTCGAAGATGAACTTGACTCATTCGGGCGCAATGTTGATATCAAAACCAGGTACGCTGCTACAGTTGCAATGCGGCGCTATTTTGCCGATACCGGCGAGCTTTATGGAAGCTATCTGAGTCTTGTCATGGTGTACAGACAATTCGAAAAAGAATACCAGGTCATAGATCAAAACGACGAAATAGTACCCGGCTACTCCTTCACTGACCGTAGAGAGTACGCCTCGGCATTGATTATTTTTGGCTATCAGGCGCTTTCGGCACGAAGCAATGTTTTTGCCGATTTCTATATCGGCGTTGGGATGAGATATAAATCATTGTATACAGTTGGTACCGGCGATGTACACGATCCTTCAGCCTACTATACCACGAATGAAACCGGCTACGAGCCGGCTATACAAGTTGGTGTCAAAATCGGCTTTGGGTTTTAGTTTTCGTTCAGTTAGTCCTTCAAAACAGCCTTATTCTTGTTGGCAAGTTGCCCGCATGCTGCATCAATATCCTTGCCTCTGCTTCGGCGCACATTTACGACCAAATTGCACCTTTCCAGAAATGCTGCAAATGCATCAACTTTTTCGGGGTCGGCTTGGCTGAATTCACCATCGTCTATAGGGTTGTATTCTATAATATTGATTTTGCAAGGTATATTTCTGCAAAAGTCGGCGAGTTCACGGGCATCATCCAGGGTGTCGTTGAAGTCTTTGAAGATGATGTATTCAAAAGTTACCCTGCTGCCGGTTTTTTCAAAGAAGTATTTAAGGGCTTCTGAAATTACTTCCAGCGAGTTGCTTTCATTGATGGGCATGATTTGGTTGCGCTTAGCATCATTGGCCGCGTGGAGCGAGAGAGCCAGGTTGAACTTCACCTCATCATCGCCAAGTTTTTTGATCATTTTGGCAATACCTGCTGTAGAAACGGTAATGCGCTTTGGCGCCATACCCAGACCAATATCGTCGGCTATGCGGCGGGTAGATTCAAGCACATTTTTGTAATTAAGGAGGGGCTCGCCCATACCCATGTAAACAATATTTGAAAGTGGTTTACTTCGCAGTATTTCAGCATCGCGGTATATCTCGGCCACCTGATCATAAATCTCATAAGCCTCCAGATTTTTGAGCAATTTGAGTCTTCCGGTTGCGCAAAATTTGCAGGTAAGGCTACACCCCACCTGGCTCGATATACAGGCCGTAGTGCGGCTTCCGGTGGGTATCAGCACACCTTCGACCACATGGCCCTCGTGAAGTCTGAAAGCGTATTTTATGGTCCCGTCACGGCTTATTTGCTTGTCGGCAATGGTTATTGAACGAATTTCAAAGTGGGCTTCAAGCTTGTCGCGCATGCCTTTCGGCAAATTGGTCATGGCTTCAAAGGTGCGAGTCCGTTTGGCCCAAAGCCATTCAAATACCTGCTTTCCACGAAAGGCGGGTTCTCCAATAGAGGTCATTTCGGCAATCAGCTCTGCCTGAGTGAGCTTTCTGATGTCTGTTTTCTTTGTCATCCGGGTGCAAAGGTAAGCATTGAGCCCCTACACCTTTATACCGAGCATACACACGTCGTCGGTTTGTTCGTTGTCGCCCTTCCAGGCTTCGAATGCACTTATGAGCAATTCCTTTTGCTGAGCCATGGATTTGCCGGCCAAATTGCCAATAATGTCAAGCAATGGCCGCGATTTCAACTTCTTGTTCATTACTCCACCAAACTGATCAGGAAACCCATCTGTGAAAGCATATACCGTGTCGCCGGGCTGTAGTTTTATACTATGATTCGTAAAGCCGGTGCAACCGTTTACCGGAAATTCCTGACCTATGGGGAAGCGGTCGCCTTTAACTTCTATGAATTCTCCTTTCCTCAGTACGTGTACATTGTTTTTTGCTCCGGCAAATTGCAGCGTTTTTGAGCGTTTATCATAGGCACAAAGCACCATATCCATTCCGTCCTGGAGTCCTTGTTCCCGCTTTTCGCGAATAGCGCGCAGTATTTCCGCATTCACAAAATTGAGCATATCGGCAGGGCTGTTTACTTCCGGCGACTCAAGTGCCCTGTCGAGGGCGTTGAACCCAAGCACACTCATCATAGCCCCTGGTACCCCATGGCCGGTGCAGTCAACTGCTGCAAAAAGATGGTGGCCTGTCTTGCCATTCCATGCATTGTTCTTTATTGTTTTGCCAAACCAATAAAAATCGCCACTCACAATATCACGCGGTTTGAAAATGACAAAGTTTTCTGCAAATGCATCATTAAGGGCCTTCTCGTCGGGAATCAGTGATTTCTGAATTCTTTCGGCGTAGCGAATGCTGTCTACTATTTCTTCCTTTTGGCGCTCCACCAGCATTTTTTGTTTTGTTATTTCTTCGGTGCGTTGTTTTACCTTTTGCTCGAGCACTTCGTTGGCTCTTATCTTTAAATTGTTGATGGTGAGCAGCCGCTCGTAGGCTTCATCTCTAAAGCTTTTAAATTTGTCTACAATCGCAAACGAGAGCAATACCACTTCGAGAGCAGAGCCTAGTTGCAAGCCATATGCACCGAAAAACTCACTGCTTATTATCCCGAAATTATTGAGAATGAAGATGAATACCGTGAGCACCAGGGCAACGAATGCGTAAAAGAAAAACCTTGCCGGTTTAAAGCCTTTGCGCATCACCATCCAAACCGTAGGCAGAATGAGAAGGTTGAGAAGGAGTGCGAGGCTATTTATTGCAAGCACCGACACGCGAAAAGTAAGAGGTGTATAAACAAGCGAAATCAAAATATTGGTGGCTACCAGAAATCCTATCGCTTGAAAGAGCTTATTTAATCGCGGGAAGTGATTCTTGAGAGTGAGAAAGTGCTGTGTAAATTTGATAAGGGCAAAAATGCTGAACGATGCGAAAAACGGATTTGCTACGTTGGCCAGGTAAGTAGAGCGCGGCCAGAAGTATTGAAATGCAAACCCGCTGAGCGAGAGCTGCAGCATGAGCAGGGCGAAAACGTAAGCTACATACCAGAGAGATGATTTTTCACGGATAATGACAAAGATAAATAAGTTGAAGAGCAGCACGAAAAGAATAATTCCGAAGTAAATACCTCTGAGAAGGCGGTCTTTTTCGTCGCGTTCTACCAGCTCACCTTGGGTCCATAATTTCAGCGGCACCTGCATTTGCTCACCCATGGTGCTTACTTCCAGCAGAAATTCTCTGCTGCTGTAGGGTGCGAGGTACAGCGGAAAAAGATGATTCACATGTCCAACAGTTCTTGATTTGAAAGGCATTTCATCACCGCTTTCAAAAAGGAGTCGTGAAGTATTGCCCTTTATTTCGTAGAGATTGCAGCGGTTGAGTACCGGGTTGTTTACTTCGAGAATTTGCTGGGCAGTTTGATCTTCAAAATTGAATACCCTTATTTTTAACCATTGGGTGGCTGGGTCAAAACCGAATACAGGCGATGATCCCACCGGCGTGAAGTCAGCATCATCGAGCAGGGCCAGATCTTTTGCCGAAAGGCTGTGGTGCTTGTCAGCTATGGCACCTACCACAATGATGGATCCTTTTACCGGGGTGAGAAATGGCTTTGCTTCCGGGGCTAATGGGTTAAGATTGGCCACTGCATTGATATTACTAAATACCAACAGTAAGCCGGTAAAGTAGCTGAATATATTGCGGCGATAAACCCCTGATTTTTTTCCTGACTGCATAGCTGTGTAGCAGTACGAAGCGCGCAGGCCAAAAGTTTATTGATTTTTCAGAAATGCTTCGGCTATCAGCAGGTCTTCGGCAGTGGTTATTTTGATATTGGTTCTGTTACCATCAACCAGATGTACCGGATAGCCTGCGTGTTCTACCACCGAAGCATCATCGGTAAAGATGCCTGAATATTGTGTTTGGTAGCACTTTACGAGCAAATCTCGCTTAAAACACTGTGGTGTTTGTACGGCTGCAAGCTCGTTGCGCGGAAGCGTGAAACTGCCGCCATCACTGCGTTTGCGTATAGTATCGGTTACAGGAGTGGCGGGAATGGCAGCACCGTATTTCGCAGCAGCATCAAAACTGCGCGCTATTGTTTCGGGAGATACGAAGGGGCGCACAGCGTCATGCACGGCTACCAGATCCACATCGGGCAGCAAGGCATCCAGTCCATTTTTTACAGAGTGAAAGCGCTCATCACCTCCCTTCACAAGAGTATGCGCGATAGTGAAATTGTATTTTTCCGAAAGGCTTAGCCACTCTTGCTCAAGGCTCTTGAATAATACCAGAATAAACTGCATGCCGGGGTCATAGCTGAGAAAAGCATGGAAGGTATGCATGAGTATCGGCTTACCACCTATGGCAATAAACTGCTTTGCTACCGGCGAATTCATTCGTGTGCCGGTGCCGCCTGCTACAAGGATTACTGCCTTGCGAGCCATTTAAATGATGAGCATTGCGTCGCCGTAGGCGTAGAAGCGGTATTTTTCTTTGATTGCTTCTTTGTAGGCTTTCATTACATGATCGTAACCGCCAAATGCAGCGACCATCATAAGCAGCGTGCTCTCAGGCTGGTGAAAATTGCTCACCATTGCATCGGCTATTGAAAAGTCGTAGGGTGGGAATATGAATTTATTGGTCCAACCATCGAACGGCTTCATCCTTGCATTGGTAGAAACTGAAGTTTCAATAGCGCGCATGGCAGTTGTGCCCACTACGCATATTTTCCCCTTTTTGTCCTTGGTGGTGTTTACTATATTGGCGGCCTTTTCAGTAATGATCATTTGCTCGCTATCCATTTTGTGTTTGGTCAGGTCTTCTACCTCTACCGGCCTGAATGTGCCCAGCCCGACGTGTAGCGTTATTTCAGAGAAGTTGATGCCTTTGATCTCCATTCGTCTTACGAGCTCACGGCTGAAGTGGAGACCCGCTGTGGGAACTGCCACGGCACCTTCCTGGCTTGCAAAGATGGTTTGGTAGCGCTCAGCGTCAAGTTCTTCTACCTTGCGGTCAATATAGCGGGGTATAGGGGTTTCACCAAGATCGGTGATGGTTTTCTTGAATGCCTCGTAGGGGCCGTCAAACAGGAAGCGCAAAGTGCGTCCGCGGGAAGTGGTATTGTCAATTACCTCAGCCACTAGCGAGTCGTCTTCACCGAAATAGAGTTTGTTTCCGATACGAATTTTACGGGCTGGGTCTACGAGCACATCCCAAAGCAGGCTTTCGCGGTTTAGCTCGCGAAGTAGAAACACTTCTATTTGTGCCCCGGTTTTTTCCTTGTTGCCGTAAAGCCTGGCAGGAAATACCTTTGTATTGTTCATGATGAAGGTATCTCCATCGCTAAAGTAGTTTATAATGTCTTTAAAGAGCTTGTGCTCTATCTTGCCGTCTTTTTTGTGGAGCACAAGCATACGGCTTTCGTCGCGGTTATTGCTTGGATATTGTGCTATAAGTTCGTTGGGAAGATGGAATTTAAACTTCGAGAGTTTCATTCACTGACAGATTTATGGATAGAAAAAAGCGGGTGCAAATGTAGCGAAAATATTGAACCTTAATATGTACTTTATGTACTATTTTCGTCACCGAGCATTAGCCTGAATTCTTCGGGGCTTATTGCTTCTTCTACTTTGTATTCGCCGCTGCGTGTGCGCCTTAATTCTGTAAGATGTGCGCCGCATGCAAGCATTTCGCCCAGGTCGCGGGCTATAGAGCGTATGTAGGTGCCTTTAGAGCAAATTATTTCAAAGCGCACATTAGGAAGGTTATCGCAGTGGATTTCAAATTTTGAAATAAGTACCCTGTTTGGCGCAAGCTTTACTTCTTCGCCTTTGCGCGCTGACTCATATGCCCGCTTGCCGTCCACCCATTTTGCAGAAAACTGAGGAGGTATTTGCTGCTGCTCGCCGCTGAGTTTTGCGGCAGCTTCAGCGATCATAGCAGGGCTTATATGCGAAGTAGGCAGGGTTTCACTCACTGTTGTTTCAAGGTCATAACTCGGGGTGATAGCGCCCAGTCTGAAGGTGCCTGTGTAGGCCTTATCGGCAATGGTAAGTTCATTGATAAGCTTTGTGAACTTGCCGGTGCAAAGTACGAGCAATCCTGTAGCCAGTGGATCTAAAGTGCCGGCGTGGCCTACTTTGAGCTTCTTAAGATTGTACCTGCGCTGTATAAGGTTTCGAACCTTCTTCACCGCGTCAAATGAAGTCCAATCTAGGGGTTTGTCAATCAGTAAAATCTTACCATTTAGAAATGCTTCTGCGTCAAGGCTGGGCTGAGAAGTCGTCATTGCATTGTTACATAAGCAATGGCGAGAATACCTACTATGAAACAGTATAGAGAAAAATAAACCAGCTTGCTGCGTTTTACAAGTCCAATCATAACACTACAAGCTACCAGTCCGGCGAGAAAAGCAGCCACAAATCCCGCTGCGAGCGGAGCTACGTCCATTGTACTTTCAGAAAGGTCGCCCGAAAGGATGTCTTTGGCCATTTTACCCAAGATCAATGGAACAACCATAAGGAATGAAAAACGCGCAGCTTTCTCCCTGTCTATTCCCAGCAATACAGAAGTAGAAATAGTAGCCCCGGAGCGCGAAATACCCGGAAGGATGGCTATGGCTTGCGAGATCCCAATGATAATGGCATTGGCATAAGTTACCTGCTTTTCGGTTCGTTTGGCCTTATCGGCAAAAAAAAGCAGCAATCCCGTAACGAGCAACATAAAACCAACCAGGAGAATGTTCTTGCCGAAAAACACTTCAATTTCTTTTTCAAAAACCAACCCCACAAAAACTGCCGGAATCATGGAAATAACAATTTTAAGGGCAAAAACAAATTCTTCGTTCACCTTAAACTGAAACAATCCGCGGATAAGCTGGGCAATATCTTTTCTGTAAACTACAATGGTACTTAGGGCCGTGGCAGCGTGAAGCACCACCGTCATCAACATACTTTCCGAGGGCACAGATTCATCGCCCAGAATGGCCTTGGCAATTTCGAGATGCCCGCTACTGCTCACGGGCAAAAATTCGGTAAGACCTTGTACAATTCCAAGGATAATCGATTCAATAATTCCCATAACTGGAAGTCCCGGTAGAAGTGGGTTCTATTTTCTTTTAAGAATGGCGTAAAATATAATTGTATAACCTACCAAAGCCACAATTGGAGCCACAGTAATGCGTCGGGCACTGAACATCTCTTCATTAAATACCATCGGGTCTTCGCTTCCGCCGCCCATCATCAGAATATAACCAAGAATTATTACAGCGATACCTGCCAGCATGATTTTATAATTGATGCTGCCAAAGGCCAGGCCATCATTTTGCTCTACATTCAGGTTTTTGGGTTCTTTACTCATGGCAATATTGATTTAATAAAATTTACTCGTATCGCTGCGAAGATACCGCCTTACGGCAAATAAGGTTGACAATCCTGAAATGGCAATGCCAAGCAGTGCCACCAGGGCAAACAGCTTGATGAACATGATAAGGTCGTTAAGCTCAAAAAACTCGGGAAGCTCGGCGCGCACCGCATACAGCACGCCGGTAATAAGCAATATGGCAATAAAGCTGGCATATACCCCATTCAATATACCTGAGGCAATAAATGGCTTTTGAATAAAGGTACCCGTAGCTCCCACCAATTGCATACTGCGTATGATGAAGCGCTTGGAGTAAATAGTAAGTCTGATGGTGTTATTGATCAATGCAACTGCTACCAGCAGCAGAAGCATGCTGAAACCCAAAATCACAAGGCCTATTCTATTTACATTTTCATTTACCTGCCTTATCAGGTTTGGACTGTACACCACTTCCGAAACATCGCTGCGGGCTTCAATGCTGCTCGCTATTGCATCAATGCTGTCAGGGTGGGCATACTCTGCGTTGAGTTTCAATTCTACCACAGCTTCTAGCGGGTTAAACCCAAGGAATGAGACAAAATCTTCGCCGAGAGATTCTGTGAGCTGCTTGGCTGCTTCTTCCTTGCTGATAAAGGCAGTGCTTTTTGTATACAGCTCCGCGTCGAGCGTTTTTTTCACCCGCATCATATCGGCTTCATTCGCACCCTGACTGAGGTATACATCCACCTGAATATTTTCCTTTACGTAGTTTGAAAGCTTTTGCGCATTGAGCAGCAATACACTTAAAATGCCCAACATAAAAAGCACCAGCGATATACCAATCACCGTAGATATGGTACTTGAACGTGCCCTTCGGCGGGCGTATTTATCTGGAGCGTCAGCCATAAATTGCGGCGCTAAAGTAGAAATTATTCTTTGGGTGTGAAGTGGAAGGGCGACAGGTTAAGTCTTTAGTATGGAGTCTTGGGTTGACCGGGCCTGAAGAACACTGACCAAATTTAGTTACTTCTTATTCATGAATTTGCACAGACTAAATCTGGATTCTGAGCTTTTGTTTGGCTCAAATGGATAGGGCTCAATACACCACCGCCACCATCACCTGCATCGTTTCCGTCTTTCCATTGATCCCAGTGGCAGTGAGCACCACAGAATAAACGCCGGCAGGTGCATCGGCACCATCCAAAATCTCCAAAAACTCCGCTCCGCCTGCATCATTGCCGCTGTGGGGTAGGTTGCCCCAGCGGGTGTACACTTCCCAGCGGGGTGTGCTTACGCCAAAGAGTTGCACCATTAGCTTATCGTGTACCCCATCGCCATTGGGTGTGAAGATATTTGGCAGCGCTATGCGTATGCCAGGGTTCACGCGTATGGTTACTGTGGCGGTATCAGCACAGGCAGGGTCGTTGAGATATGCGATAAGGCTTACGGTATAGGTGCCGGTATCGGCAAAAGTGTAGTTGGTATTGAATGTGTTCGAATATGATGCTTCATCTATAAGCCATTGGTACGAAGTGGCTCCTGTGCTTTCATTTCTGAAAAACACATAGAGATGTGAATCGCCTTCGTGTGGAAAAGCATCAAATGAAGCCTGTTGTTGTGTATTTAGCGGCACGGTAATTATGTCTTCCCAATCGCATCCATCTCCGTTTCTGATGCGGGCAGAATAGCCGCCTTGCGCCAGGTTGTTGAACGTATTGCTGCTCTGCCCCACACCATCCAGCCAATAAGTAAATGGTGCAGTACCGGCCGGGGTTTTAAATACCACCCTGCTTGTGCTTGCCGGGCAGGTGCTTGGGGTAATGGCTATATTAGCCGGCTCTGGAATTGGGTTCACTGTAACATACACGGGTATAGTCTGTGCGCAGACGCTAAGTGGATCATCATTCCACATGCGCACGGTGTACCAACGGCTCGAATCTGCAAAACATAAGGGATTGGAATTACTGCTGTCGATCAGACCACGGCTCGTGTTCCATGCGTAATGCTCTTAGCCATTAAGAGATTCAAGTTGTACGGTATCACTCCGGCAAAGTGTATACTTGGCAGGCATACTCCCTTTATGAATTTTACAAGCAGGTTTATAGATAATAAAAAAGGCGGAGTGGGGTTGCGCACAGCCTATTGGGTCGATTATTGATCTTCTCAGCTCAATATTCTGTAAGATACTATTATTTAAGTATCCATTTATCACCGCAATTCCATCACTCTTATCAACTATAGTGTTTGGTTACGTCATCATCAAGTCCAAAAAGTTCTCCGTTTTTATAATAAAAGTGGCCTGTTACACCACCAAGGGCTTGAGGATTGGTTGCGTCAGGGTCATAGGTTTCTCCTAAAACGATATTGTTGATACGGATTCTGCTGCGGTCATTAAACATCCAGGCCCGGTCAGAATAAAGGGCAAAACCTATATCCGTACCTACTGATGAAGGGGGCTTTGTAAATTGATACTGCTGAGGTTCATATTGTACTTGATTTGCAGTATATATCCGAATGCAAGTTGTATCAGAGGGAGTGGAGCTTTCAAAAAAAAAGCAATAAATACTCCAATATCCTTCATTCAAAATAATCGGATCGAGTGGCTGTCCCGGAATATTGATTGAAATAAAATTATTATTTACACCAACCCATTCTGTTATATTGAGGTGGTCAAGTTCTACTGGACAGATTTCTATTCAAACATAGTTGTTTTAGTGTTTGTAAAGAGGGGTTTGGGGAGACTCATAACTTTTTATTTTGTTCATAACCTATGCGGCTATCTGGGATTCATTTAGATACGCTTTCACTGGTGGTTGATCACCGATGGAAGAATGGTCTCTTCGGTGATTGTAATACGCAATAAATTCGGCACAGGCATGGTGCAACTCGCGTCCATTCTCGGGTTTGCATAGGTAGAGCTTGTCGTATTTGATGGTTCGCCAAAAGCGTTCGATGAATACGTTGTCTATGGCTCTGCCCTCGCCAAGCATGGGGATTTGTATCGTTTCTTGGCTTTTCAGATAGTTTAAACAGGAATCGGATGTGAACTGGACTCCTTGGTCGGAGTTCATGATCTCCGGCTTTCCATGGGCTTCTACCGCATCGTTCACCACCTGAGTAACCCATTCCGCTTCCATGGTATTGGAGATGCTCCAGCCCACTATGTATCGGCTATGCAGATC